>NZ_FOIP01000001.1:3382500-3640211 GCF_900105215.1 Lacrimispora sphenoides
TTATGATTGGAGCCTTACTCTTGGCTGCTTTTATCTTTAATCTGCTTTTGTTCGCGGTATTTACAGGGCTGTTCCCGAACACAAACGAAATTCTGCGTCTTATCTTGTTTATGATCACTGCATTTCTGTACATGATCGGTTTTTATATGTTTTCTTTTTTGGCCTCCATCCATTCCCGGAATCGGACATTCAGTTTCCTTGTGATGATGGCGGCATGGACCTGCATTAGCTTTGTTATTCCGCAACTTGCGGAGACACAACGCAACTTTGCGTTTGCAGTCAATAATGTTGCTGGAACCGTCACACAAATACCCGATGATACAGCCATTTCAAGACTCATTGATTGGTTTTCGCCTGCTGTCCAATTCAAACACATCGGGGACGATTTGCTGCAAGTTCATTCCGAAAGTGCGTTAATCAGTGCGGGGACGGCTTTTGCAAAACAAATCGGACAGTTTCTGTATATCCTGAGCATGGGTGTGCTTCCTTTTTGCCTGTCAGCATTGACAGTAAAGAAGGAGGGTGTGCTATGAGGAATAAAATTCGCATGATATGCGGGATTATGATTGCTTTGCTGATAGGTTCTGCCGGAAGTGCTTTTGCCGCCGGCCCTGAAACTCCGCTTACTCTATCCTGTGAAACAAATACGCTCCGGGTGACAAATGGGAAATCTGTTTCCCTCACAGTTAAGGTGGAAAACACAGGGGCATCCCAGGTTTCCGGTATTCGTCCTAAAGTGGAGCTTCCGTATAAATGGGTTGTCGAAAGTATGAAGCCGGAAAATTTAGATTTACGGCCTGGTGAATCGGGGTCGTTTGTTTTAACATTAGCAGCACCTCCCTCACAAAACGCCGGCACCCATGAAATAAAGCTGGTCTGTCAGAATGAAGACTTGGAGAGCAATTCACTTGTGATACCCGCTGCGGTTTCTACTGATATACGTTATTTGTGGGTTATTACCGCCGGTGTCGTGGTTGTAGCAATGGTTGCACTTGTATATTTCAAAAAGCATGGAAGGAGGTAGGCTTATGTTTATATTAGCAAAAAAAGAAATGACAGATGCGTTTCTCAACAAACTATTTATCACCTTGCTTTCCATGCTGCTTCTTCTGATTATCGTATCAGTGGTGCTAGGCTCCATTCAGGTAAAAATTAATGTGGAAAGCTATAACCAGTCGATTAGTATTCTGAAAAGTTTAGGGAAGACAGAACTGCCACCACCGCCGTCTTTTAACCCGCTTTCGGCCTCAAAGAATTTTGCAAATTATATCGGGCTTTTGGGTGCGTTGATGGCGATTGTGTTGGGTAACGCCTCCATCGTCAAGGAGCGGCGGGGAGGAACCATACGCCTTATCCTATCCCGTCAGATTTATCGGGACGGTTTTCTGAACGGTAAGGTGATTGGAAATCTTGTTCTGTTGATGCTGATATCCGTGTTTTCATTTGTAATTACACTGTTGGCTGTGGTTATAATCAGTCATGCCCCCATAACAGCCGACGATATAGCGAGGCAAGGCTTGTTTTTCATAATCTCGTTTCTATACATGGCATTTTTCCTCTTGCTCGGCATCTTTATGGCGATACTCGTCCGAGATGGAAATAAGGCGCTATTGATTACTGTGATGATTTGGCTGATTATTTCGTTCATCTTTCCGCAGATTGGCGATACGATGGATATGGATAATCAGCTTCCCGGAGGCTTTTTTGCCTCTATGGGCATGAACAAGGCAGATTCTCAAAAGGTACTGGATCGCTTTAAGTTTTATGAAACGATCCGGGATGGAATTGAGGAATGTTCGCCTACAAAGCATTACGAACGTTCCGGTTTTGCACTTTTGAATGTAAAACCGGGATTTGACAAGAATACAGCGTTGGAAGTTGTGGCTATCAAATGGTTTGATGTTGCCGCGCTTTTGGCTCCATGTATTATATTGTGGCTTTGCGCGACTATGATACTTCTTAGGCGTGAAGATATATTTGAAGAATAAACAGGAGGATTCCCCATGAAGAAGAAATTCTATTTATTACCCTTGTGTATACTTTGCACCGTGTTGGCTCTGGCCGGATGCAGCAAAAACACATCAAACGTGCCAAGTGCATCCGACACACCAAAGGCATCAAATGCTCAGAACACAAATCCATCCACAGCGGGAAACGAGAAGGATACTGACGGCGACGGAGTTCCGGATGCCGCAGAGAAAGTGTTAGGTACAAACCCCTATGCTTCAGACACCAACGGAAATGGAATAAGTGACAAAGACGACCAGAATCCACTCTTTACCGAAAATCCGATCAAAGAGACCAGCACCATCGCCTTGCCAATCGAAATAAAAGATATACGTGTGGAAGATAATGTCGGTGCCGATAAAAAAGACGCCCCGGATCATCTTGAAATCACCATGAAGAATACCAGCACCAAAGTGCTAGATAAGTTTGAGGTCTATATTACCATTACCGATAAAAAAGAAACGAACAAAGCCGAAGGCTATTATGTGAAATTGGAGGGTTTGACAGTTGGCGCCGGGGAAAATAAGACCATTCATTTTGATAACAAGGTATCCGAGTCAGGACATTACCTTGGCAATCCGAACGGGCTATATGGCACTTCGTACAACGGCTTGACATTTAAGCTTCAGCTTCATGCCAATGGATATAAGCCAATGGATTTCACGGTCGATAAGTCCGAAGGGACAGCCGAAGTTGCGGACTAAAAGGAATGCAATTGCCAATCCTGTGAGATGAAGAAGGTGGCATAGTTATACTTATAGCTACAGCACAATAATTGAATCAAGGGCAAATCCATCAAAGGGTGGGGGCACAAAGTAAGAATCTAAGGTGCTTCCTGCACTATGATAATCTGGCTGCAAAATCATACAGGGTCTGTCCTTTCACAGAGGGCAGGCTTTTGTTATATGGTTCTTCTGGATACAGAGCATAAACTTACCGTATTTACCACAACAGTAGTTGGAGTTTTCTCTATGTGGCAGGCCGATTGAAGAAGTATTGACTCCCAGAATTTTTACAGAATGTTCTGGGAGTCTGTTTTTTTAAGTTTTTATTATTTTATGAAAATATGTGTATGACCTCTGTGCACACATATTAACGTAACTGTGGAGTTTGGGAGGAAATATCTAACAGCGGGGAACTTTGAAGTAATCAAAGATGCTTTTTATATTTGTACTGTGGAAAAAATTCGAAATGGCACATTCTCTTTTAATCTTGGCTCATTCTTATTTCTCAATGATTTTTGAGGTATCTGATTGCATCTACCAGGTGGTATAATTTTCTTATCAAAAATATGGGAAGTGATACCTGTGGTAAAATAGGTTACTTAAAAGGTTAGAATAGAAAATAAATTAATTAACATCAATTAGAGATAAAGTTGTGTAGATTGGAGAATAATATGGAAATAAAAAGCATACCTTGCTTGAACTGCATGAAGCCTTATACAGCTTTAAGTCACATCGGCAATGTAGACCGTTATATGATATATCGCGAAAAGCCGGGGTCATCCGAGTCGCAGATTAAAATGGGAGGATAATATCTTGGGATTAAATGATATAAAACTTTGGAAAAAAAATGTTCCTGATGCCGACTTAATTTCTACTAATGGGGACTTGAATAACGAAGGGTTACCTACCCTAACCCCTTATTTATTAAAAGGGGAGAAACCCCGCCCTGCAATTATTGTTTGCCCGGGCGGATCATTTCAAATTAGAGCGTCTAATGAAGGAAAACCAATTGCAAAATGGCTAAATCAAATAGGAATAAATGCTTTTGTTTTAAATTATCGGGTTGCTCCTTTTACTCCATTTACGTCAACCAAAGATGCAGTACGAGCGGTTAGGTATATTCGGTATCATGCCCTAGAATTTAATATTGATCCGGAACGGATCGGCATGATAGGATTTTCAGCTGGCGGTTATCTCACTGCTTTTGTAGGAACTCGTTTTGATAATGGAATTACAGAACCGGATAGCCGAAATGCGCAAATTATGTCGATGCTTTTGGGAGAACCAGATTTTAACGATCCGATTGATCAAACGAGTTCTAAACTTAATGCGATCATTTTATGTTATGCTGAGACATCCCCATTTTCTAAGGAAAAATTGCCGCCAGATTCTCTATTAACAAAAGATATTACAGTGGATGAATTTATAGACTTTACTTCAAATCATAAATATGTTACAGCGAAGACACCACCGACTTTTCTATGGATTACAGCGACCGATCACTGGAATTTTCAGCGTCAAAACTTACTTTTTGCTCAAGCGCTAAATGAGCTAAATCTACCATTTGATTTACATATATTCTCCCAAGGTCCCCATGGTTTAGGATTAGGTGAGGATGAACCTACGGTAGCAATCTGGCCAAAACTTTGTGAAAATTGGCTTCAAGGATTATAGTATTCCGTTTATTAATTTCAAACTCGGAATGGTTAGTTCAAACAACAGAAATAGTATCACGGTGAGTCATTGGAGAATTAAGCGTGGGGGAATATGGAGTATCTTAATAGACTTTTGCTTTATATTTGTTTTATTAGTACCATATATTGCCCCCCATGTATAGAACAGAAAAAACCAGAAAAACACCTTGACGGGAAATGTGTTTTCGCTTATTATAAAGGAAATATAGTATTTTTAAACTAGGAAAGGTAATAACAAATATGAACTCGATACTTAAATGGGTAAAATTGGAATCTATTATGATCGCAATATTTCAAGTTAAGGCTAGAAGTGCGTCCAAATTTAATAGATTCAAAGTTAACCATATAAGGATTTTGGAGTATTCAGATTAATATCATTTGTTATTACGGTGATAATTAAAAATTAGCAACCCAAAGCTTATTGGCTTTGGGCTTTTTTTCGTTCATTTTTAAGTAAAGGGTAAAGTCAGAGTTTAATTATAAGAAAGGTCAGGTAGAGTCATGATAGAATTAAGCATTAATAATTTAACGAAATTTTATGGAGCGAACAAGATATTTGAAACGATATGCTTTGAGGTGAAAACTGGGGAGAGGATTGGGTTAATTGGTAAGAATGGGTGTGGGAAGACTACAATTATGAAGATTATTATGGGCAGGTTTAAGGAAAGTAACTTAAATTTACAAGGGTGGTTTGAGGATACCGGGCAAGTGCAGGTTGGGGAAGCTTCGTATGGGGAGGAGGTTTCAGAAGATTATCAGGCAGGAGAGGTAAATCTTCGTAAAGGGATTAAGGTAGGGTATTTAAATCAGATACCTGTTTACAGTGAGGATACCAGAGCGATTGATGTAATCCGCATGGCTTTTCAAAAAGTCTTTGATTTGAAGAGACGGTTATCAGAGCTTGAAGGGGTGTTTCAGACTTCTTCGGGTGAGAAGCTTGAAAAAGCACTGTTAAGTTACGGACGGCTCACGGAGGAGTATGAGATAGCCGGAGGATATGAGCTGGAAACGAAGATTAACAAGATTACAGAGGGACTTAAAATTAATGATATTTTAAAGCAACTGCCATTTCACAGTTTAAGCGGCGGAGAAAAAACCAGAGTGATTTTGGCGAAGATACTTCTTGAGGAGCCAGATATTCTGCTTCTTGACGAACCTACCAACCATTTGGACTTAGAAACCACAGAATGGCTGGAGGGCTTTTTAAAGGATTATAAAGGTTCTGTTCTGATTATATCCCATGACAGATATTTTCTGGATAATGTTGCTATGAAAATCGTGGAGTTAGAGTTTAGCCGGGCTAATATTTACATGGGGAATTATAGTTATTATGTACTGGAAAAAGAGAGACGGTTCTTAATTGACTATAGGAATTATATCAACCAGCAGAAAAAGATCGAACAGATGGAAAAACAGATTGAGCGTTACCGTATCTGGGGAAATATGAGAGACAGTGAAACGATGTTTAAACGGGCAAAAGAATTGGAAAAACGTCTGGAAAAGATTGAAGTATTGGATAAACCGGTCCTTGAAGGCAGGAAGGTGCGCCTTAATCAGGATAGCGCAAACCGTTCCGGAAAAATGGTATTAGAAACCAAACACTTAAGTAAAAGTTTTGGTGATACGGTATTACTAAAAGACATTGATATGAAAGTTTATTATCAGGATAGTGCCTGCATTATCGGGAAAAACGGCTGCGGCAAATCTACCCTGCTTAAGCTGATATTAGGAGAATTAAAACCAGATTACGGTACGGTAAAAATTGGTGCTCAGGTTAAAATCGGTTATCTGCCTCAACAGGTTGTTTTTGAAGATGAAGACCAGACCATACTTGAGTACTTTTCTGGTCTTCACAATATTACTTATGAAGCTGCCAGAAACCAGCTAGCAAGAGTATTATTCTTTAAAGACGATGTTCATAAGAAAATAAGATTCTTATCCGGTGGGGAGAAGAGCCGGTTAAGGTTATGTTCTTTAACCTTTGAAAAAGTGAATTTTATGATTCTGGATGAGCCTACCAATCACTTGGATATTGATTCCAGGGAAGTGCTGGAGGAAACTTTAACCGCATTTGAAGGAACCCTGTTATTTGTATCCCATGACCGGTATTTTATAAATAAAGTTGCAGGTAAAATCATGTCATTAGAAAATAACCATCTTATTACTTATCCGGGAGATTATACGTATTATCAGGAAGAATATCAAAAGGCGGGAAAATTTGAGGACCAGCCAAACGAAAAGGCTAGGGATCTAAGCAACCTGTTAAAGGTTTATGAAGATGATAAGCGTTATAAGAAGGAACAGCCCCAAAAGCCATATGAAAATAAGCCTTCCATTGGGGTAGAAGTGAATCAACACAGCAGAACGGATAACAAATCCAGGAAGTTGAATACGCAAAAGTCAGATATTCTTGAGAATGAGATTGAAGCCATAGAAGCTGCATTAAAAGCCTTGGAACAAGAGATAAATAATAATAATTCCAATTTCGAATATTTACAGGAACTATTCTTAAAAAAAGAAACTATGGAAAAAGAACTGGATTTCGCTTATAATAAATGGGAGAACTGTCAGTAATACAGAAAAATTATCACCTAATTCTCGGTGAAGGAAATATTAATTTACTTGAAAAGCTTAATATTGCCAGGCGCAAACATTGCAGGTGTGTGATTGAAACAAAAACAGTTGCATCTTTGCAGGAGTCATTAAATTGGTTGGTAACCCATTGGAGTAATAAGTAAATGCAAGTAGATAAGCTCAAGGCTGCAACGGGTACCTTTTTTCTATAAGTATTAGTCGATATAATGTCTACGCCAAGGGCAAAATGCGTTTTTTAAGAATTTGTATTACAGCATCAACACATGTTGAAACAGTGATTCTGCTGGAGTGGAAAGCCCAGGAAGTCAAAGGGATTCGGAAATTTGGGCAGGATATGTAGGTGTGTTTTTGTAGTGTATCAGAGTAAAATATGTTTCCGAGTACCGTGGTGGTGTAAGTAAAATGAATGTTTTGGCAAAGGGTTTGAATTCCGCAGAAAGTAAAATAATTTATCCTAAACAATTAATTATATGATTATAGAGGAGAGGGATGACATTGAACGGAAAAGATGTAAGAGTAGGCGCATGCCTATTAGCTGGCAACATGGACAGCATGGTTCGATTTTACAGAGATACATTGGGCTTTGATACTCAATGGAATGGTGGGGATTTCGCAGAGTTTGAAACGGCAAGCGGTGAACTATCCTTGTTCATGTATAGCAGGAAAGCATTCGTGCAGGCAATTGGGGAGAGCTACGTTCCTCCAAAAGGAATCAATCAGACATTTGAAATTGCCCTTTGGTTGCCCTGTTTTGCCGATGTGGATGCGGAATATGAGCGACTATTGAAGCTGGGCGTGCAATTTCCAACTGGAGAACCCATAACCTTTTCTTTCGGCATCCGCAACTTTTACGTTGCAGATCCGGAGGGGAACCTACTAGAGATAGGCAGTACGAGCGAAACGTAGATCGGAAATTCGCTCCATCACAAAGGAAGGTGGGGTAAAGCCAGACTATCGCTAAAATATACCTTGATGCCAAGGGGGTACATGCTCTATAGTCATCCGAATTACAGCAACGACGCATGTGGAGACGGTATGTCTACTTTCTAAGCAAATCTAAAAAATTGAATTAATAATTAAATGGAGGAATATAAAATGTCAATGAAAGATATGGATAAAATGAAACAATTAATAGAGGAGAAGAAATCTAAAAGTAATTTCTTCTATGGTGAAAAAAAGATTGGTGTCGGAAAAGTTCAACAGAGACATAAGAATATCGGGACTGATTCAGAAAGAACTAAGAAAATATCCCAATAGTGTTTAAAATAAATAATCCTCTATCTCCTTTTAACAGGGGGGATAGAGGATTAAGTTCGTTAAAGCGGGTAGTAATACAAAAAGGTATAAGTTTAGCATTATAGGAGAAAAAGAAACATGTGTGCATTGTTTACAATTAACACAAGGGTAAAAGATCCCTTTGATTATAGTAATAGAGAAGATTTTCAAGTTAAATTAGTTGAATGGATTGGTGACGTTTTGTATGATATCCTTCCTGAGCATGGATACGAAGTTCGGGACGAACAAATATTTACAGCTTTTCAGATAGCTGATGCTGTTTGCAGCAAAAAAGTTCACTTAGCGGAAGCAGGACTTGGAACAGGCAAAACATTCGCTTATTTATTATCAGCAATTCCCTATGCTAGGTTTAGTGGAAAACCTGTAGTGATTGCGTGTGCTAGTACAGCACTTCAAGAACAACTTGCTGGTGACACGGGGGATATTAAAACCCTTTCTAGGTTACTTGGATTAGAGATAGATGCTAGGATGGCAAAAGACTCACGTCAGTATATATGCGATGTTCGAGTAAATGAAAATTTAGTAGAATTCGATATGATGTCGGATGAGATTAATCAGTGGTTAAATAAAACAAAATTAGGTGAACGCTCAGAAATATCTACCGTACCAGATCGTATTTGGAAGAGGATTGGTTGGAATGAGTCTATGTCGTGTGATATTTGCATGAACCGTGGATATTGCAAACTTGTTAAGGCAAGAGAATATTATAGACTTGCGAGAGATTTAATTATTGTAGATCATGAAACATTTTTTAATGACTTATGGACAAGGGAAGAACGATTAGCGAATGGACAATTGCCGATACTTCCAAATTATTCTGCAGTTATTTTCGATGAAGGGCATAAAATAATGCTTCCAGCAGCCATGCAAGCAGGACAACAAATAAACAAGGTGGAGATTGACAATATAATCTTCACCCTTGGGGAAATGCAGGGGGCAAGAGATTCATTGGTTTCAGTAACAGCTGCGATGGAACAGACTTCTTATGACTTTTTTGAAGAATTAAATAGGTCTGTGATAATAGCAGAAAGTTCAGAAAGACTATCCATTCGGAAGAATGAGACGTTGCAAAAGACGGCTAAAGTATTTCGAAAGACATTAGATCACCTTCATCTAGAGATGCAGATTGAGCAAGAACTATATATAGAGTCATTATCCGCAAACCAAATGCAAGCATATGAAGGGCAAATTGAAAGAGCCATAATGGCACTAGACAGATTCTGTAGAAATAACAGTACAGATATGATAGCTTGGATTGATAGAGGGGATGGTAGTTTTTGGGTTGTTCCTAGGAATTTAAATGAGATGTTAAACCGACATTTATTTCAGAAGGAATTACCAGTGATATTTACCTCAGCAACGTTAAGTAATGAAGGGGATTTTGATTATTTTATACGAACGCTTGGATTAAAGGAACCTTCCAAATCTACGGTGGAAAGTCCTTTTGATTTAGAAAAACAAGTTGTTGTCTACTTACCACAGTCCTCACACAGTTTAGAAGAAAAATCTACCCACGACATTGAAAAATTAGTATCCATATTAAATAATAATGAGGGACGAGCTCTCGTACTTACCAATTCGATGGAGGAAGTTCGTAAAATCAGAAAGAGATTGGAAGGATATCAATTTCCATTTGATATTCTATGGGAAGATAAAGGGGAGAGAGGGCACCTTGTACGAAGGTTTAAAGAGGAGGAATTCTCGGTATTGATTGGTGCAAATTTTTGGGAAGGAATCGATGTACCAGGTGATGCATTAACCTTGCTAATCGTCTGGCAGCTGCCTTTCCCAGCTCTAGATCCTCTCATTGAAGTACAACGTAAAGAGGCAAGAGAACATGGATTAGATCCCGTCATAACAGTTGATTATCCTGAGATGGGACTTAAATTAAAACAAGGATGTGGACGGTTAATTAGAACAGAGGAAGATAAAGGAGCAATCGTTGTCTTAGATTCTGTTATAGGAACACCTTGGGAAAAAGTTGTGATGGGGGCACTGCCTTTTGGAGCGGAGATTAGAGGGATAGAAGGGCTGGAATGAGATATGATTGAAGAGAAACTAATAGTACTATTATTTTGAACACGGGATTTATGGGAACTGGTGTATATGAAGATGAAGAAGTTCTTTTTGAATTGCTAAGTGAAAAGAAAGATAATATTAAACCTGACTTTTTTATTTTGCGTGCCTATGGATATGCTGATATAATAGAAATTAAGCTTCCAAATATAAAATCTAATTCTATTGTAGAAAAGAATAAACGAGAGTATTTTAATTTTGAACTTAACACATATATAACACAAACCAGAGTGCATGCAACATTTTAATGGCAAAGGAGAAATGATTATGCGGGGAAAAACAATTCGTCAATTTTTAATAGATGGAGTCGCAGAGGGGAGATGGGTAAGTGAACTCTCTAATTGGACAGGAAAGGCTTATAAAATTCCACGTACATATGTAAGTGCTTGTGGAGATAGAGAAGACCTAAGCAATACAGGAGTTTATTTTCTGTTTGGAAATGATGATAATACAGATAGTAAACAAGTTTACATTGGAGAAGCTGAAAACATTATTAACCGCATTAAACAGCATGTTGCAGAAAAAGATTTTTGGACTGAATGCGTTGTTTTTATTAGTAAAGACAATAACCTTAACAAGGCCCATATAAAATATTTGGAAAATCATTTGTATTTGCTTGCTAAAAAAAGCAAAAGGTATGAAATCTTAAATTTAAATGTACCATCTGAATCATCCATATCTGAAATGGACCAAGCTGAGATGGAGGAGTTTATTGATAATATGCGTTTGATTTTGAGCGTATTTGGCCATAAGGTCTTAGAACCTTCTGTAGGAACCTTACAATGGAAAAGTGAACCAGTTTTTCTTTTACAAGATCGTTCTGGTATTAAAGCTTTTGGAAAACCAACATCCGATGGATTTGCTGTTTTAAAAGGTTCCACCATTGCGCAGTCAGTAGCTTCATCATTATCGCAATCAATCTTAAATAAGCGTCAACAATTATTAGATAAGAGTATTGTTGATCAAAATTTTACGTTCACACAAGATTGGTCATTTAGTAGTTCATCCTTAGCGGCAGCTATTGTGGTGGGATACAGCATTAACGGACGAATCGCCTGGAAAAGCAAAAAAGGAATTTCGCTAAAAGAAATAGAAACAAAAGTTTGACTATCAAGGACTAGCTGCGTCTTTCGGGAATCCTTTTTACAGCCTCAACACATGTTGAGGTAATAACTCTGTTGCAGAAAGCCAGAGGAAGAAGTGCAGTAAAGTTATGCCAATTTGAGATATTAAAACGGATAAGTAAATAATACAGTAAATAAAGATAGGCATTAGCGTAATTGTACCGTAGGGTAAATATGCGTTAATGTCTTGTGAGAAGAATGCTCTGAAATACAACTATCTTGAGCAAATGAAAGAAGGTTTGTAATGATTAGACCAATAATGAAGGATGTCGTTTTCCTGAATCTGAAGTCAGAACCAGCAACGGAAGCGGACAAGCAGGTGGTTCAGGATTTGCTTGATACTTTAAAAGCGAATGAAGCAGGCTGTGTAGGAATGGCGGCTAACATGATTGGTGTCAAGAAGAGAATAATAGCAGTGAGTATGGGTTTTGCTAATATTGCTATGATTAATCCAGTGATTGTAAAGAAGTCTGGTGCGTACGAGACGGAGGAAGGCTGTCTTTCTTTGATTGGAGTTCGCAAGACCACCAGGTATAAGGATATCGAGGTGGAGTTTCAGGATATGAATTTCAATAAACAGTGCCAGAAGTTTTCCGGATGGATTGCACAGATTATACAACATGAGATCGACCACTGCGATGGCATAGTGATATAGAAGTATAGGCATTGATGGAAGTTGTAATAGTGAAATGAATACTAGAAAAGTTGAATAGAAGGATTTTAAGCTTAATATAAGAATCGGGAGGTCAGATCATGGTAGAGACAGGAACAAAAGCACCAGCATTTTCATTGCCGGATCAGAATGGATTGATGCACACGTTGGAGGAGTACAAGGGCAGGAAGGTTATTTTATATTTCTATCCAAAGGACAATACTCCGGGCTGCACCAAGCAGGCTTGCAACTTTGGAGAGTTGTATCCGCAGTTTCAGGAAAAGGGAGCTGTGGTTCTTGGGGTGAGTAAGGACAGTGTGGCATCTCATAAAAAATTTGAGGAAAAGTATGGACTACCATTTACATTGCTTTCTGATACGGAACTTACCTGTATTCAGGCATATGATGTCTGGCAGGAAAAAATGAATTATGGTAAGGTTAGCATGGGAGTGGTTCGAACCACATATCTCATCGATGAAGATGGGGTAATTGTAAAAGCCTTTGGTAAAGTGAAGGCAGAGGAGAATCCGGCACAAATGCTGGCGCAGTTATAGGATATGAAGATAATAATTTCTCCGGCAAAGAAGATGAATGAGGATACGGATTCCATTGAGGTTACCGGAATGCCCGGATTTATTAATGATACTATAATATTGATGCATGAAATGCAGTCCTTGTCCTTAACAGAGGGAAAAGCATTGTGGAAATGCAATGATAAATTAGCAGAATTAAACTATAAGCGCTACAAAGATATGGCTTTGATGCGTAGACTGACCCCGGCAGTAATAGCATATGAGGGCTTGCAGTATCAGCATATGGCTCCGGAAGTGCTTACAACCAGGGCACTTTCGTACCTATCAGATCATTTGCGGATTCTGTCAGGCTTCTATGGAGTACTGAGGCCCTTTGACGGGGTAACGCCATATCGGCTAGAAATGCAGGCAAAGCTATCCGTGAATGATTGTAAAGATTTATATGATTTCTGGGGAGACCGGTTGTATCATAGTCTAGTGGACGATGACAGAATTATCATTAACTTGGCTTCGAAGGAATACTCACAATGCATCGAGAAATATATCACACCGAAGGATCGATTTATTACGATTGAGTTTGGTGAGCTAGTGGAAGGGAAAGTGAAGCAAAAGGGAACAATATCGAAGATGGCTCGCGGTAATATGGTGCGGTTCATGGCAGAGAATAATATTTCTGATCTGAATGGTCTCAAGGAATTTCAGGAGCTAGGATTTGCTTATTCCAAAGAGCTTTCCAGCAATTCAAAATATGTATTTATAATGTGAGATGAGAGGTTGTCATGAGAACATACCTGTTTGGGCTTCATTGGCACCCAATGATAATATACATTTTGGAAAAAATGATTTTGAACAAGGGGCTGAGTCAGTATTGTGTGATGAGTATTTTATAAATGAAGATATGTTGGCTGGCCCTTTGGATACCTATGGTAGATGTGTGGTTTCTGCTGGTATCAATATGCATTATATTCAAGAATATCTTAACCGAGCTTTAGGGTATTGCCCTGATATACAAAATATAGTTATGATAAGATGTTTTTGTAATCAGCAATACAGAACACATTTATGATTAAACATAATACGCTGACTTATAATAAAGCTTCATGCCCGATATATGGCGGTGATGGTCTGTGGAGTAAGGAAATCCCATACTTTGTTTTGCCTTCACAACCACCTAGCCTCTATAATCCTCAGCAAGCCGAGTTATATAGAAACAAAGATGAATATAGGGCAATTACCTATCATATGGATGGATATCTATGTACACTACTAGATGGACATCACAAAGTTGTGGCGGCGGCTTTAGACAAGAAAAAAGTCAAATCACTTGTAATTATACCTGCGAGCTTTGTATCGATGCCGTATGATAAGCAGAATTATAATAGTGGAATATCAATAAATGGTGTATTTTTAAATGAAAACGAGATGATTACCCCTGTAAAGGAAGTCTCTAAGTTAATGGAGCTAAATCAGCTGAAAAGAGATGTTACAGAACGATATCTGGCATTAAGGAATGAAGATTTTGATAAAAATTACGAGTGGCCAAAAGAGATATTAGATGCTGAAAAGATTTTCCCGGACGCTGTAACCGTTGCAAGACAGCAATGGGCGGGCGACATATCAGACGAAAGACTAAGCTGTATATTGATGAATCAAGAAGTTATATCAGATCAAGATGCTTTGAATATTTCAATAGATGTCTGTTTGGTATAAGATTTATGAGTTACTTGCAGAAATTAAAGATGAAGAGGTTGAGAATTTCTTTGTAGATTATCTTATTGAGGACGATAAGGAGCATCCGGAGATAAAGAAAATTATTGATAAATACTTTTTAGCTTGACTTGCAACCCCTTTTTTAAGGAGGCAGGATGGCATCTTTTCTGTTATCATACTATCATATTGACATATAATTAAACAAGGATATATGATGTCTATAAACGAAGCAAGAAAGGTATGGTGTTATTATGCAAAAACGGCCATTTGGTAACACAGGTTTACACACTTCAATTCTTGGATTTGGTGGATTTCATTTGCTGGAAATTCCAGTAAGCGAGGCGAACTATCTATTAAACCGATATCTGGACGAAGGGGGGAATTATATTGAGACAGCTGCCAGTTATGGGGATGGTGAGTCAGAAAGAAAGATAGGACAATGTGTATCGGGTAGAAGAAAGGATTTCATTCTGGCAACAAAGTCGGGAGAACGTTCCAAGGACGGATTGTTAGCCTCGTTAGAGCGTAGCTTACATAATCTTAATACGGATTATGTGGATCTTCTCATTATGCATGCTGTGGGAACCATGGAGGAGTTGGATCAGATCCTTGCTCCCGGCGGGGCATTGGAAGGTGCGTTGCAAGCGAAAGAGGAAGGTCGCATTCGTCATATAGGAATCTCAATGCATGGGCAACCCGATGTCTTAATCCGTGCATTAAAGAAATATCCTTTTGAGGCTGTGATGACGACCATTAATTATTATGATCATTTCAACTTCCCCGAGATACAAGAGGTATTGCTACCTTTAGCACACAAGAATAATACTGCGATTATTTTAATGAAACCGGTAGCAGACGGTCTATTGTGGCGCTCAGCTCCGCAGGCGTTCCGTTATGCCTTCAGTCAGCCGGTATCTATTGTCGTTGCCGGTATCAATAATAGAGAATTACTAGAGGCGGATTTACGTTATGCGAATGAATTCAAATCAATGTCAGAGGAAGAGATGGAGGATATATATACGAACTCTACTGAGCTTGGTACCTATGTATGCAGACAATGTGGGAAATGTATGGTTTGCCCAGAGAACATTCCCCTTACTGATATCTTCCTGTATGAGGGCTATTTTGACCGGCAAATGGCGGATGGTATCGTGACCAATGCATCCGATTACGCCTTAAAGGAACGGCTGCGTTTTTGGTTTGGCAATCGAGATATGGCTATGAACCTTTATTCCAAACTGGAGGTTAAGGCTGACAGATGCACCGATTGCGGCAAATGTACGCCGGAATGTCCTTACAACATTGATGTAAGACGTAAGTTAGCAATTGCAGATTATAAATTGGCAAAGAAGGCTATTTATTAACATTAACTAACCCATCATGTTTTTTGTATGAGGGAGGCAGCCAAAGTAAGAGCCATGATGTAGATGGCATGATAGAGAGTCAGCCGGTGAGGCATCATCCTCACCGGCTGATCGAGCAATTATATCATTAGGCGTCTATCAGTAAACTCTTTAGCTTTAAGCATTCCTGCACCCCTGGCACTCCCAAGGCTTATATACAAGCATCAAGCAAATCATGAGGTGTGCGTTCGCCTATATAGCCAGAACATCTCGTAGATGGGATAGACTTTTTTTATTTGCTGAAGTTTATGGTCGTTATAGAAAGAAAAATGGGCACAGCGATACCTCCTACGATAATCCCGTATGCACAGAAATCGGCTAAACTAATACACCTACTAAGTTCTTCTTTTGAAAAAACAGTGGCTTAGGTTTTATCTCTGCATCAATTTAATTTCATTTAGAAATAGCGAATAAACAGCAGTTTACTTTTTGGTAAAGAAATTAAAATTAGCTATTTTCAATTCTTCTTTCTGTAGTAACTAATAAAATTTGATATGATAGTAGTAGTACCTGCAGTTAATGATCCAAGAGCCCAAAAAGGTTTCCCTACAAGCACTTGTACAGCTCCAGTAAATAATAAACCAACACCAACACAAACACCGATTGCCGTTCCTATTTTATTGACTTTTTCCGATGGATTTCGTAATTTCTTAGAGTACTCCATCACTGAGTTTGTAAACTCTAAAGGTACTTCCACAGCTCTTCTTGTCGCTTCAAATATCTTATCTTCTTTCATTTATTCAACCTCCATGTAATTTATTTTATTTGATAATGTAAGTAAGACCAGCAAAATAATAACGAGTGAAATGCCCACAACTGGCAAGGCAATAGCATAATTTTCAGATGCACTAATGGCTGCATTGCCATAAATTCCTGATAATACAAATGCACTGATAAGCGTAATGGAAACTGACCTTTTTAAAAATCCAATTCCCATAGAAAGCAATCCGATTGCTATAATAGCTACCGAGGATTCAAAGGTCATCCTTAATGTTTTCATAAATAAATTATTGGTCATTGTATCTGATACGATTGGTGCAATAGACTCCGTTGCTGCAAATACCAATATAGATATAGACATGCATAACAACATGGAAGTCAATACGATAAAAGACACAATCAGTACTTTAGCTGTAAATATTTTTTTGCGGCTTATGGGGTAAGAAAAGAGCAGTGCCACTCGTTTTCCCGAATATTCTGCAATTACTAATTTAGCGTACATAGTGGCTGATAAGATACCAAAAAGCATGATGCCGATTGCACTGGTAAATCGGAAAATATTTGCGTATGTCATAAATTGCACTTCTTGCTCTATCTGTGCTACATAAGCAACAAAATAGGTAAATACCAATAAAACAATACCCATAACGGCACTACTGATAAAGTAAGGACGTAGATTAATACGCTGCAACTCTAATTTTATAAGTTTCATCATAACGGTTTTCCTCCACTCATTAGGTTAAAGAAATAATCTTCTAAACTACCCTTGGATTCAGTCTTTATTTGTGCCAATTTGGATTCACACAAAATCCGACCATCCACAATTATACCGACTTTATCTGCAACATGCTCTATTTCGCTAATGATATGACTGGATAATAAGATTGTCATACCATTTTGCTGTGTGAGATTCAAAAACAATTCTCTCATATCCTTAATTCCCATCGGATCAAGTCCATTGAGTGGTTCGTCTAAAATAAGAATTTGAGGTTGATGAATCAATGCTCTGGCAATGCCAAGGCGTTGCCTCATACCCAACGAAAATTTTGAGACAGCTTTTTCACCAGTATTAGATAACCCTACCAATTTCAAGACATTATCCGAACTAATACCGGGAACGCCCATATAAGCCAAGTGGATTTCTAAGTTCTTTTTAGCAGAAAGATGTTCGTAAAATGTTGGTGATTCAATTAAGCTCCCTATTTTGGAAAGTAACTTATCTCGATTTCTCAGCATATCAGAACCTAAAATTTCAATACTGCCGGTATCTGGTGTTAATAAACCTGTGAGCATTTTTAAAATAGTGGTTTTTCCTGCGCCATTCTCTCCAAGAAAACCATAGATAGTACCTTGCTCGACACGCATACTGCAATCTGTAATGACCTGATTAGAGCCAAAGGATTTAGCTAAGTGGTTGATTTGTATTGCTGTTTTTAAGTTCATAGTGTCCTCCTTATAAAAATCGACTGTCGGTCTTTATGCTTTGAAAAAAAAGGCTGTTACAAGAACAACCATTTTTTACTGTAAAATCTCTTAATAGGCGCCCATTTTTTCATATCCAGATAGAATAGCATTGATTAGATTGTCGTCAATAATATCCAAACCAAGTAAAGACATGACAGACTGTAAGTAGTGTAATCGTTCCTTTGTCTCTAAATCGTTGCGCCCAAACAAAGCGGGGTTTGCCCAATAGTTTAATAGCAACAAAAAAACTTCTGCACAAAAAGCTGGTTGTGTTGTTTTCAGAGAGCCGTCTTTGATACCTTCCTCAATCAATCTACATATAATTGGTGCATCCTGTTTTACGCAAGTTTGTAAACCGCTGACCACAAAATAAGGATTGTTTATTTGGGAGGTTAAAACCATATCAAGCGAGTGGGTTTCGAGGTCAGTTCCCAGATGGTAAAGAATTTTTTTTAATTTCTCTTTCGCATTTAAAGCTTTTGTACCTTGAATGATGTCATGAAGCATATCAGTGACATACTGTGCACGTTTTTGCATTACAGCTTCTAAAATTTCCTCTTTCGACTTAAAGTGGTGGTATAAACCGCCTTTTGAAAGATTAAGGGCATCCAGAATGTCCTGTATACTGGTTTGCTCATAGCCCTTTTCAATAAATAACTTTGTCGATATATCGAGTATCCTTTCAAAGGTTTGTTCTGGATATTTATTTCTTCCCATTTCTTCCTCCTTATAAACCGACGGTTGGTCTGTAAAGAGATTATAATAAATCTATATGTTTTTGTCAATCCTTTTCTCAGACATAAATTATTAAATTTGGATGAGATATTCAGGATTAATACGAAAGCGTAAAACACCTGGACATACGAAAGTGATTGTCGAAATTCTGTCTGTAAGAAGTGACTTTTTTCCAGTTTTACCTTATAATGGGAAGTGATATCTAAGGGTAATTACAAATCAGGGGGGACATAAGATGAAAAATGAGAGAATGCTTAAATCAATGATTGCCAAGTGCCTGGTGTTGGCAATGGGCATTAGTTTTGTGCCTGGGAATATTTGGGCACAATCACGAAACAGCCCAATGTTAAAGGATCAGGTAATTGCTACACCATCCAATGCTGACGAATTTATAGGGGAGGAAGAGGAAGTAGAAATCACGGACGATTATGATTTAGCGACGGATTCTGATGCCAAAGGAAAGATTCCGGTTGAAAATTTGGTTTTATTAACAAATCCTGTTCCTTTTGAAGAGATAACACTGGATGGACGAGAGTTTTCTACAATAGTTTCCGGTAATGCGGTTCCATACTATCACGTCATTAAGTATACTGTTCCTGAAGGTAAGGGTGGGCACTATACAATAGATGCTGAATATATCGATAGTAGTTATGGTTCATTTACCTTTTATATTTGTAACGAAGAACAATATGAAACAATATGTAATAAAATTGAAACGAAAGGATATCCGGTTTATGCATCAACACCAACGGAGTGTCTTGCTTACAAGAGCTATGGATCTCTTGGTTATCGGCTGGAGGAGGGGCAGGATTACTACTTTATTTCAGCCCAGAGAAATGATGATGATGATGATTATAATTTAGCCCTGACACGTGACATAGACGTGACTCTCGATTGTTCAGATGCCGCAAGTGCAGGAACACAGGCATTATATTCTAAAGGTAGTGAGTGGCATTATTCCAGCAACAGAGATTCATTTTATGGGGAGAGAAACATTACTCGTCCGGAAAAATCAGGGTATCGATTTGAAGGATATTATATGGAGGCGAATGGACATGGAATACAGGTGATTGATGACCAGGGTGAGATTTTGCCGGAAATGAGTGCACTGTCAGAAGATTGCACAGTGTATGCTCATTGGAAACCATTTAGTCCGGTTTCCTTTCAGGTGATCAAACTGGAGGGGCGAAGATTTTCCATGATTGTATCCGGCGGTGAACGCCCATATTATCAAGCTTTAAAATTTACAGTTCCCGAAGATGGCGGCGGCTCTTATTCATTTTATCAATCCCGTATAAAAGATGAGATTGATGCGTCCGGCTATATTTGCACGCCAGAGCAATATGAAAGGATGTGCCATAAAATTGAGCAAAATAAATGCTCTATTTTCTCACCGGCACAAACAGATTATCTGATATATGATTATTATTTCTATGGCATTGATTATAAATTAGAGGCTGGAAAGGATTATTACTTTATCTCGGCCGGTAACAGCGATAAAGAAGGTAATTATAAGGTAGTCTTTGAGCGTAATATCACGGTCACTTTCGTAGCGTCAGATGCAGATCAGCCTGGAACTGCTGCAGTTTATTCGAAAGGTGGCAAATGGATTGAGAGGGGCGGTTCGTATTCTAATTTTAAAAAAATAAGTCGTCCGCAAAAAGATGGCTTTAAATTTGCCGGATATTTTACAGCGGCGAATGGACTGGGGATAAAGGTCATCGATTATGATGGGGAGATTCTTGCGGAAATGTCAGAGTTGAACAATGATACAACAGTCTATGCCCACTGGGAACGCTTCAGTCCGGTTGAGTATGAAGATATTTTGCTGTCAGATGGCAGATATTCAGTCAATTGCATTGCAGAGAACGCACCGTACTATAAGGTACTTAGATTTAAAGTACCTGTAAATGGCGACGGATATTATACCTTCTATTATAGCAGTGATGAAGATGTGCATATGTATGGCTATTTGTGCAATTCTGACCAATATGAAGAATTATGCAGGAAGATAGAGGCTGATGGTTGTGCTCAGCGGTTTCCAAATCCGGAGGATTATTATGTTAGCTACAGTTCTAATTTGAATGTATGTCATCAATTGGAAAGTGGACAGGAATATTTTTTTGTTGCAGCCAGAGATTCAAAGGAGGTTGAAGGCGAATATCAATTATTGTTTAGACGTGACATTGAAGTGGCACTGGATGCGGGAGAGGCAGATTATCAGGGAACTTCAGTGTTATACTCAAGTGGCAATCGATGGAATAAGAATGATGATCGAGAGTGGGAGACTAATGACATAATAACCCCAAGGAGAGAAGGATATCTGTTTGCTGGTTATTTTACGGAAAAAAACGGCCGGGGAAATATGGTAATTGATCAGGATGGCTATATTTACCATGAAAATATGCATGAATTTAAAGATAATACCACGATCTATGCTTTGTGGGAAGATAAAAATCTTGAATTTAAAACAAGTTACCTGACCAATGGAATAAAAGGTGTTTTGTACAAGCATCAACTGGAAATTGCATCTAAAATGACTTTTTTATGGTGGGTAAGTGAAGGAGAACTTCCGGGAGGGCTTTACCTGGATTTCTTTAATGGCTTTATTATTGGACTGCCGACTGAAACCGGCACTAAAACGGTCGTAATAACAGCAGGCAATTCACAGATTAAATTGCACAAAAAATTTACAATCACCATTAATGAGCCGACCCATTCAGACAGTGACGAGGAACATCCGGGTACTTGGATCATGGATGAAAACGGCAATTGGCGCTACTACAGCAGCGGCAGCAATTATTATTCAAACGAATGGAAATACCTCGAATACAATGGTACGTCTCACTGGTATTACTTTGGCAGTGACGGCTATCTAATAACCGGTTGGTTTGCTGACAATACCGGAAAATGGTATTATTTAAATCCTGTTTCCAATGGCACCAGAGGAGCGATGCAGATCGGCTGGCTGACAGATCCACTGGACGGATACTGCTATTATCTCGATCCACAGACCGGGCAGATGGCAATGAGTTGGGTTAATGTTGATGGCATTTGGTATTACTTTACCGAGTCGGGAGGAGAATATTCCGGTTGGAAATGGGATGCGGTTGCCGGAGCATGGCAATATGAGAATATCGGAAAACGTCCAACGGGGGCACTGGAACCGGATATGAAGCGAAATTAGTAATCTGATTGGTACAAGACACTTGTATCTCAAAAGATAAAAAGATTTAGTTCAATAAGAAAGCAAGGCAAAGATAATAATCGGAACCTTGCTTTTTTATTGCGATTTTAATCTGGAAGATAAGAGATCTCATTCCTCACGAGTATTTTAAATTGTTTGGCATTATATTATTTTGATAGACTTCTAATTTATTATTTCGCTTATTATACCGGTCTATGAGAAAAGAAAGCCGAAGCAGAAAAAGCGTGTTAATGTCTGTAAGATCTACCCGGCATATTTCCGTGATACGATTTAACCGGTAGACAAGGGAATTTCGATGGATATACAGACTTTCTGAAGTTAATTTAATGTTACACCCCTTTTCTATGTAGACATATAAGGTCTTATACAGCTGCGAACCATTTTCGTGGTCATACTGATTGAGTACTGCCAGAGCAGGATGACAGTACCACCCTAATTTATCTGGATTCTTTACTTCCGAAAACAAATCATAAATCTGATAATCTTGATAGAGGTATACCAATTCTTCCGGGTTTAATTTATGGCCCAACTCTAATGCTGCATGTGCTTGTTCATAGTGGCTTACAAAGTTTTCAATGCAGGAAAAAGAGTTACTGATTCCCATTCGTATGTGTTCCTTTTTAGAAAAATATTTCAACATTTCCAGTAACTCTAAGCCTGTTTCAGTATCTTCTTTTAACGGAATAACCGCAACAATCCCGTTATTATGATAAGTAATATGGGTACCGGGAATCTGTTTTTTTAGATTCTTGCATATAAAATTTTTTAAGTACGGTTGTCCAGGATATCTTGAAGGATGAATGAATAGAACCAGCATTTTCGCAGGAAATTGAAGTTCTGTCAGTCTTGGCATGATATCCTTTGATGGCGTTCCGATCAGCATATCATATAATACTTCATGATAAATGCTGTTTTTTTCAAATAAGTCCGATTTATAGTATGAAATGGTGTAGCTGATAACATGGCTTATTGTACTTAACATTTCAAAATGGGAAGGAAGAAAGTTGTTCTCTCCTTCAATCATCAATAAAAATCCAATCTGGGTTTGGTTATGAAAAACTTTACTGCTTAACTTACGGAATGGGGATTTGTTGCAGGTGACTTCTATGGCGGCTGTAGTCTGGGAAGCGTTGCGTATGGATTTTAATTCTTTTACTTCATTGATAAATTCATAACAGCAGTATCCCTTCTTTGTATTTTCTATCCAAAGAGGATCGAGGACAGGGATAGATGTAGAATTGGCAATGATTTTAAAGTTCATATCACAGAACAGCAAAGAATTTCCAAGCCTTACAGAGGCAGCATCAATAACAGCTTCAATGTTATGGGTTTTATCAGCGATAGCAGTAAGTTCCTCAAAAATTCCTTTTTGAGTCGCTTCAATCAAAGCTTTTGCATCGTTGAATATGGTAAATAAAGAGTCTTCTGCTACCAAAGCGATATTACTACCCACAGTGGGAAGGGGAGTCGCTGCAGAATCCGTGCGTGCAATTATGCATTGAAATGGTATAGATACTGCATGTTCTAATTGTTTATCATAACCAAAGTAAAGAGTATTCCTAATCGTATTATCATGCTTGTTGTCAATCAAAGCAACATCCTGTATTTCTAAATCTTCTCCTTGTGATAGGATATCAATTGAATATTCTTCTGAGATTTTTTCTACAAACTTTGTAAATTTCATAGTTTCCCCCATTTTAGAAATGATCTGTTTATAAGATATTTTTACTATAGTGCACGATGAACAAATTGTCAAATTTTTATCATTCATGGTACACATTGTTAAATTGCTGATTTTAACGTATTCTTATGGCATTATGAAGGTTATCGTTTCATGCAGATAATCTTATAAAGGAACATAGTAGGAGGGGAAAAATGTATAACAAATTATTTGAAGAGGGAAGAATTGGAAAGGTAACGATTAAGAATCGTTTGGTCATGTCTCCGATGGGGTGCGGACTTGCCAACCTTGATGGAACGCCTTCTGAAGATATGATTGCTTTTTACGAAGCAAGAGCGGTTGGCGGTGCAGGAATCATCATACCAGAGATTACCCGTATCAATGATACGCATGGAGCAGGGCTTATGAGACAGCTGTCAGTCACAAAAGACAGGCATATCGGACCACTGGCTGAACTTGCGGAAGCAGTACATAAGCATGGCAGCAAGATATTGATACAGCTGCATCATCCTGGACGTGAAACGGTGTCTGCACTTATTGGCGGGCAGCCGGTAGTTGCACCGTCCCCGATTCCTTGCAAATTAGTAAAACAGGAGACACGTGCACTTACCATAGATGAAATACAACAATTGATTTTGCAGTTTATTGAAGGTGCTGTCAGAGTTCAAAAAGCAGGTTGTGACGGCGTGGAATTACACGCAGCACATGGATATCTGTTGCATCAGTTTTTGTCTCCTTATACAAATAAAAGGGAAGACGAATATGGCGGAAGTTTTGAAAATCGTCTAAGAATGATTATTGAAATTATCGATGGAATACGGAAAGAATGTGGTCCGGATTTCCCGATCGGTGTCCGGTTAAGTGTAGAAGAATTTCTGGATAAGACAGGTGTAACAGAAGAGTATATCCATATTCAAGATGGTATAAAGATTGCCATGGCCTTAGAGCAGGCGGGTATTGATTTTATTGATACCAGCTGTGGATTATATGAAACAGGCATGACCTGCATAGAACCTATTTCTTTCCCTCAGGGTTGGAGACATGACATGCTTTTGGCAGTAAAAAGTCATGTGAAAATTCCTGTAATCGGTGTATCGGTATTTAGAGAACCTGCAGTAGCGGAAAAATTCCTGGAAGAAGGGGTAGTAGATTTTATTTCCATGGGACGTACCTGGAATGCCGATGAAGAGTGGGGGAAAAAAGTACAGGAAGGAAGAGAAAGTGAGTTACGCAAATGCATCTCCTGTCTGCGCTGCTTTGAAAGTCTGAATGAATATAACGCTGCCGGTATACCGCCGGAATGCGCACTAAACCCCAGATATGCAAGAGAGCGGAAATATGGGAATCTTGTTCACGATACCAAAGGACATACTGCAATTGTTGTTGGCGGCGGACCGGCTGGAATGTGTGCAGCACAAACCCTTGCCCTTCGTGGTGTCAAAGTCACATTGCTTGACCGTCAGAGTGAACTTGGAGGAACCGTTAATCTGGCCAAGAAACCGCCGTTAAAGGACCGCATGCAGTGGATTGCCGATTACTATAACGGTGAATTGAAACGTCTTGGAGTAGAAGTAAAATTAAATACGGAAGCAACTGCAGATATGATTATGGAATATAAGCCGGATGCAGTCATTCTTGCCACAGGCTCTGCATCTATTATTCCAGGAAAAATCCCCGGAATAAAGGGTGACAACGTATTTGCGGTGGAATCGGTGCTGTCAGGAAATTCAGCATTAAAAGGGAAAAAAGTAGCTGTGATCGGTGCTGGGCTTACAGGACTTGAAACGGCAGAATATCTTTGTGAAGAGGGAAATCAGGTCACCATTATTGATATGCTTGATAAGCCTGCTCCAAATGCAAACCATACCAATGTGGCTGATGTCTGTGGACGGCTTGCCAAATCAGGTGCAGATTATTTGCTGGGACATTCCTTAAAAGAGATAAAAGATAACGGGATTGTACTGGAGAGGTTGGAAGATCATGCAGAAGTAAATGTATCTGCCGACGCAGTCGTACTTTCTATTGGATTCAGACCGGATCAATCTTTGGTTTCTGAATTAGAAGCAACGGGTGTAGAGGTGAAGGTAATAGGAAGTGCCATAAAAGATGGAACTATCGCACCTGCAGTACGTACAGGTTATGAGGCAGGAAGTGAATTATTTATGGAAAAACAAAAAGCTCCAAGCTTTCGGGTTTCCAAAGATGAAATACCAAACTTCGGCAAGATATCTCTAATGGATAATCAGGAGGGACTCTACATCAGCTATCTTACTGACCCGGCAGCAATTGCGCGGATACTTCCGCCGCCATTGAAACCATTTTCTATGCCGGTAGTTACCTTATCCATCTGCCATGTGAATAATCCAACATTTGCAGATGACTACTATGAAGCTATTTTGGGGGTTTATGCAACCTACGGTAAGACACTTGGTTTATATACGATGGGTCTGGTACTTGGCGGATCCGGAGCTGAAATGGCAGTACAATGCGGCCGTGATAATGGAAGTATTCCAAAGAAACTGGGAGGAGAATTTGTCATTAGAAGAAATGGTGACACGGTAACAGCAGGAGTAACGAGAAGAGGAACACAGATTATAGAAGCAACCATGAAATTAGGTGAATATAATAATCCTCTGACCGCGGCTCTCTATCAATTCCCGGCAGCAGGTAAGCAGACATTTGGAGGCGGGTTCTATTTCCATTTTGACCGGATGCCAGATGAAAACGGTGTTTCTCATTTCCTGAACGGAGCATTGCTTATGAATCAATGCGAATATAATTATCAATCATGGGAGCCGGGAATGGTTTCGCTCAATTTAAAATCAAGTATTGATGACCCATGGGCAGAACTTCCTGTTAACACCATAATAGGTGGTGCTTATTCAAAGAACAGTTTGTTAGTACATAAACTTAATTTAGTAGAAAAATTAGAAGCCGATGATGTAATTCCATATTTGTTAACCGGACGCTATGACCGTACGGCATTTATGGAAACAGGCCGTATTTAATTCGATTTTTGGGAATATTATTTGTGATCTCAATTGATAAAAGTGAAAGGATGTATATAAATATGGAAAATTTTTTTGATTTAACTGGAAAAGTAGCTGTAGTAACAGGAGCTAGTTCAGGGCTTGGTGCAGATGCCGCACTAGCCTATGCAAAAGCAGGAGCAGATGTTGCATTACTGGCAAGACGTATTGAAAAGTTAAACGAAGTAAAAGCAGAAATTGAGAAAATAGGCAGAAAGGTAGTAGCAGTTGGATGTGATGTTACAAATGAGGAAAGTGTAAAAACGGCAATGCAAACTGTGCTTGATACCTTCGGCCACATTGATATTTTGTTAAATAATGCAGGAGTTGCTGTTCATGGCGGTGTAGACAGCATGTCAGTGGAGGATTGGGATAAATCCTTTGATACGAATGTGAAGGGAATCTTTTTAGCAAGCAAATATGTACTTCCGCAGATGAAGGAAAGAGGCTATGGTAAAATTATTAATATTGCATCCGTAAATGCAGTTGTTGCAGATAAGTTTGATGTATTTATCAGACATTCCTATAATTCCTCCAAAGCTGCAGTGGTTGGCTTAACAAGAGGTATGGCAGCTTCCTATGCTAAATATGGTATCACAGTGAATGCCATTGGACCGGCTCTTTTTGAAAGTGAAATGACGAGTGAAAGTTTATTTAAGTCAGAAAATTTTCTGAACCAATATAATACATTGAACCCGGCAGGACGTCCAGGAAGAAAAGGGGAATTAAATGGTACAGTTCTCTATCTTTCCAGCGATAGTTCCAGTTATGTTCAGGGCCAGTTCATAATCGTAGATGGCGGCGGAGCCCTTGTATAGAATTAAGTGTTTTAACTGGCAGTAGTACAAAATATGGCAAATTACTTTCCAACGGACTCATCTTAAAAACACGTTCATAGTTTTGGATACAGACAAAACAGAACGTGTTTTTAATTTGGCATATTATATTGGAAAGCAACAATGCAATTCTACTTTGTTGTTGCTGTTGTTATATCACTAAATCAAGTGATATTCTCTGAGCAGTTTTTCAATATCTGTACCCGCAATCTTCTTCATAGCTTCATTGAATACAACTTTTATATTGGGATCAAGTTCTAAATCTGTAATCCTTCTACCATCTCCCAATTTTGAAGTGGCATTAAGCAGATCACGAACATCATACGTGCTTCCCCAGACTTCGGGTACGCCTCGGTCAATATCCAAAAGCGTATAGACACTTTCCATAGCGGTACGGACAGAGTATTCAATTGTAAAAATCGTATCACGTTTTGTCTCAGCAAATTGGCCAAGGAAAGCAAAGTTTACGCTGCCTGCCGGAATAACGTCAGGACGGTCACCTGCTTCTCGCGGCATAAAGAAAGCAGTAATATAAGGCATCATACAAGGTACCGTGTTAGCGCTGTGTTCGGCCATATCCTCAATTTCATTTTCCGGAACACCGATGTGATACAGCCACTCCATACAGATTTCCTTGCCTGTGCATTCACGCATAGGTTTTTTGACATAATTGCCGGGTTTGTCAGTAAATAAACCGTATATCCAGCCAACCAACTGATCCTTAGGCTGATTACGGAAATGAGGCTGACGGTTAAATGTCCAGCTGAGCAGCCAGTTGGAATCTTTAACGGTTACAATGCCACCGGTAACCACCTTGCCGCTAAATGGATCACGTTTACAAATTTTCTGGATGTAAGGAGGAATTCGGTTATCAAGCGTCGTCACGGTTGCAGACATCCAGTTACTTTGCTCTGCATCATAGCAGAATTTATCCGGGTGTCCAAAGGACGGATCCTGAGCCGCTATTTTGCGCCACAAATCCCAGCCGCCGCCCTGCTTGATTTCATGGTTGAAAGATGCAGGAGTGTTTTGGCTGCCGATAGAGGAGTTTTCAACGCAGCCACCGTTAGTGATAAATACCAAATCGTTTTCAGTCAGATCAATGTGCTCTTTCGCATTGTTCCGGGTAACTTCAATGCAGGTTGCAATTTTTTTATCTTCTTGGGTATCAAATAATATATTTTCTACCTTGGTGCCGTAATGGAATTGGACATCATGAGCTTCCAGATACTTGACTAAAGGCAGAATCATGGATTCATACTGGTTGAGCTTTGTGAACCGGACTGCCGTAAAATCAGGCATACCACCAATATGATGAATGAATCGTTTGATGTACAGTTTCATTTCCAGTGCGCTATGCCAATTTTCAAAAGCAAACATGGTACGCCAGTACAGCCAGAAATTCGAGTTCAGAACTTCGTCGCTGAACAATTCAGAAATACGCCGGTTATACAGAGCCTCGTCCGGTGTGAAGAATAGTCTCATGATCTCCTGCATGCCTTTGTCTGACAAGGTAAATTTGCCGTCAGTGTGGGCATCTTCGCCGCGATTAACTGTTGCACGCATGAGAGAACTGTTCGGGTCATGCTTATTGAGCCAGTAGAACTCATCAAGCACACTGGCACCTTCCTTTTCCAGCGATGGAACAGAATGGAATAAGTCCCATAAGCACTCATAGCGATTATCCACCTCGCGTCCGCCGCGAATCACAAAACCAACGTCGTCATATTTGTAACCATCGCAGGCGCCGCCCGCAAGAGAATCCTTTTCTAATATATGGATTCTTTTTCCATCCATCTGTCCGTCACGAACAAGAAAAGCCGCGGCAGCAAGTGAGGCAAGACCTGAACCAATGAGATAGGCTGATTTACCGTCAACACCTTTTGGTTTCTCTGGTCGAGCCAGTGATTCATAATTTCCTTTAGAATAATACATAGTAATTACCTCCATGATTATTAGATTGTCTCAACATCACCAGTATATTATTTATTGAATTTATTACAATCATCAATATAGCTGTTTTGTTAAGAATCGCATCATGCCGGCAATATTGTATAGTTTTTAATCATTTTGAGTAATTTGATTAGATTTGTTAAATTGATACCGGTTTAAGGCTCTAGATACATCTCCTTGAATCAAAGTGCTGACCTGATCAATAATTAATTGCGGGTCCTCACGCATGTCCTTTTTGATCCAATCCAAAAGTAAGCCCACAAAGGCAAAATTATAAAAGTTTGCGATGAACTTTTTATCTGATTCCGTAACAGACATGCCGACTGCTTTTTCCTCGACAACTCCGATCAACAAGTCAAAAGTAATTGCATAAAAATAGTCTTCGATCTTTTCTTTACTGATCGAATGATAAACATTTGAAATAAATGGTTTATTATCAAGAACCATTTGAAATGTTTGCAAAAAGCCTTGCTGCCAAGTCTCATATGTTTTTTTACCGTTAATTGCTCTTGCCGTTTCTTCATTACAAATCCATTCAATTAAATCATAAATATCTTTGAAATGATAATAAAAGGTCATTCGATTGATTCCGCAATCATTTGCAATGTCTGAAATGGTGATTTTATTAAGTGGTTTCTGTAATAAAAGATTTTTGAGCGAGGTTTCTAGAGCCCGCTTTGTTATCTGCGACATTCAAAAGGCCTCCTTAGCGTGATTTGGCTTTCATAAGATCTGTATAAGTGAAGTGAAAATACGAGTAGGTTTGGTATGCTGCTATTCTGATTTTTAGGCTTAATTATATCATATATTCCAAGAACGTGAAAGTTATGAAAAATACAGATTATTGATTAGAAAATAATACGGTTATTTAAACGACGCCCACACGTTTGATATAAAAAGTGCGGGCGTCTAATGTTGATATAAAAATTTTATTGCGGTAAAGCAGAGTTTACAAAAGAGAACAGTCATGAGATTACCAGCTATAACTTTGCGATGCCTGAATAGTGGTTATTTCAGCATATCTTGACGTTACACCAAAACGCCGATATAATAAAGTGATAAAAATGACAATGCAACAACTTAATAATCTTGTTTAATTAATAGTAGGCGGGGTAAAGTGGGATTTTGACACGAAGTATAAAAGAACGGTTGCATCACATTGTGAAGTTTGTGTCAAACTATATCGGAAATAAATACCATAGGAGGTAATCATGATTAAGGTTCAAAACTTGTCCTACTCATATCCACAAAAGGATTTATATAAAAAAGTTTCATTTACAATAGAAGATAATGTACATTGCGCATTGATTGGTACCAATGGTACAGGAAAAAGTACGTTACTCGATTTAATAATGCACTCCGAAGAGTATCTGTACGATGGGAAAATAGAAATTGACAATACAGGCAGAATCGGATATGTCAGTCAATTTTCGCAATTAGATCCAAAAGAAGATATGACCGTGTTTCAGTATATCAGCGATGAATTTGTAAAGCATGAGCAGAAAATATTTGACCTTTGTAAGGAAATGGAGACTGCTGTAGACCTGGAAGGTATATTCGAGGAATATCAAAAAGAGTTAGATGAATGGAATGCGATTGATGGAGAGTCTCACGAAATCAATATAAAGAAACAATTAAAACTAGCTAATCTGCAAAAGTTAGAAGAACAGAAAATCAGTAGTCTGAGTGGCGGAGAATTTAAGCTGGTCCAGGTAATCAGAGAGATGATGCTGAGTCCAAGATTTCTTATTATGGATGAACCGGATGTGTTTTTGGATTTTAATCATCTGAATGCTTTAAGAAATCTGATCAATGCCCACAAAGGAACGCTTCTTATTATCACACATAACCGGTACTTATTAAACCATTGCTTTAACAAGATACTTCACATGGAAAATATGGATGTTCAGGAATTTGATGGAACTTATACAGAATATAATTATGAACTTCTCGCTACGAAGATTGATTTAGAAGAAGCAGCAGCTGCAGACCAAGCAGAGATAGACCGTCAAAGTAGAATCTTACAAAAATCCAGAGCGAGAGCGTCGGAAATGGACAACCCATCCCTTGGGAGGGCCGTACATGCAAGACAGACCTTGGTGGACCGGCTGAAAGCTAGAAAAACAAAGGCTCCTTTCGTGGATATCAAACAGCCGGAAATATATTTTGATCTGGAAAACGAAGTGGCAGATGAAAATATTCTGGAATTGACGGATTATAGCGTTGCGTTTGATGAGCAGCTTTTAGAGCATGTGAATTTTGAAATGAAGCCTGGAGAGCATGTGGCAATTGTGGGGAGTAATGGAACAGGAAAAACAACAATGCTATGTGAAGTCTTTGAAAATAAGAAAGACACGATCAGGATTAGTGAAGGTGCAAAGGTTAGCATGTTTTCCCAGATTACTGGCTCATTATATGATGATACGAAAACGCTGCTTGAAATCTTCGAAGAAAAAGGCTTTGATAGAAAAAATGATATAGAGAACTATTTAAAAAAATATGGTTTTGAAGGAGAGACGCTTGGTCAGAAAGTGAGTGAATTATCTGGTGGAGAAAAGGATTTGTTTCAATTGGCGATGCTCTCATTAGAAAAAGCCAACTTCCTGCTGCTGGATGAACCGACGGGGCATTTGGATGTTTATGCGCAGATTGCATTAGAACAGGCGATTTCTGGGTACAAAGGTGCAATTCTTATGGTATCCCATGATTATTATACGGTGGCCAATTGTATGGACTATGTACTTTTGGTAGAAAACAACACGGTGCGCAGAATGAGCATCCGCAAATTCCGTCAGATGATTTATGCCAATCATTTTGACAAAGACTATCTGTTGCTGGAGCAAAAGAAAAAAGAGACAGAAACCAGAATACAACAACTGCTTCGGACGAACGAATTTGAAATGGCAAAGGTTCTTATGGAGTCATTAGAAGAGATTATTAAAAAAATGAAAATGTCAATGACATAATTTCAATAAGTTTCATTATGCAGTATAGAACTGGTTTCCCAGCATATATGGAGATGGTTGTACTTCTTTCCCATAAATAACAATTCTTTATTTGGAGGTATTCACGCTATGGATAATGAACTGAAAATCAAAATGTACTCATTTACGGTGGATTGCAAAGACCCTTATGAATTAGCAAAGTTTTATGCGGTGCTGCTTAAGTGGGAAATACCATTTTATAATGAAGATTGGGCATGTGTAGGTGCTCCGGGAACGGAGCAGGGGATGTATCCTGGAATAACCTTTCAACGGAATCCTGAGTATAAACCGCCTGTTTGGCCGGATAAGCCTGAAGCGCAACAGCAAATGGCGCATTTAGACTTCGCTGTTAACGATTTGGAAAAGGCAGTTGAATATGCAATTCATTGTGGAGCGACAATCGCAGATGAGCAATTTTCCGATGATTGGAGAGTCATGCTTGACCCTGCAGGACACCCTTTTTGCTTATGTCAGATGAAATCAGTTATAGAAAGTCCCCATTTTGCATTGTTATAAAAATCATAACTCAATAAAAACACCTGCGCCCTATTGGTTTAAGGCGAAGGGAGCAGAAGTGGAGGGAGTGTCAAGGATAATACGAGCGGCTACGCCGTCCTTGACACTCCCTCCATTGGATTCCTACACAACAAAACAGCGGTATGCACTTTATCAGGTGCATACCGCCTTTTGCTGTCATCAGCCCGTTTAACGTTATGCGTGCAGTTCCTTGCAAACTAGCCTAAAAACAGTATAAAAAACAAAAATTTGGGAATTTGAACAATATGAATATGAAAATATATTCCGAAATATGGACAAGATAGTTATAAAGGACAAAATGCTATTATGTTCGAAGAATTATTTACAAAAATGCTTCGGAAATATACTTGAAGTATATCGGTATCATATGAATCCCGCAGGTAGGATTTTATATTACCATACCTGTTGGTCTCCTTTTGGGGATGAAAATTTTACACAAATTTTACCTATAATTAACATAGATAATGCTTTAATTATCATTAATTATTGTATAATTAATATTTGTTGTGAAGAGAAAGATAGAAGTTTAAAATATTATAAAGGATAAGCGCTTCTTATTAAAGTTTTAATAAGGAGTCGATTAGCGAGGGTGACGAATGGATGATCAAATGTTAAAATCTGGGCAAAAAGCCAAGATAAAAACAGATGCGGTAAACCTATTTTATGGCAACTTCCAAGCGCTGAGAAATGTTACAATGGATATTACAGAATGTGCTATAACAGCCATAATTGGGCCGTCGGGATGCGGTAAATCTTCTCTTCTGCGTCTTTTTAATCGTATGAATGACCCGATACCAGGAGTTAGGGTAGAGGGAAAAATTTTGCTTGATGGTGTTTCTATCTATGATAAAAGTATGGATGTTGTTGCACTGAAAAAAAGAGTTGGTATGGTTTTTCAAAAACCTAATCCCTTTCCTATGTCTGTGTATGATAATATGGCTTTTGGTCCAAGGCATCATGGAATAAAACAAAGAGCCCGTCTTGATGAGATTGTGGAAAGGAACTTGAACCAGGTAGCTTTATGGGACGAAGTTAAGGACAAACTGAAAGAATCCGCTTTTGATCTTTCTCCGGGACAGCAGCAGCGTCTGTGTATAGCCCGTGCATTGGCTGTGGAGCCTGACGTTTTATTAATGGATGAATCATGCAGTGCTCTTGATCCGGAATCTACAATGCAAGTTGAGGGGTTAATGGAGGAACTGGCGCAAAAATATACGATCATTATTGTAACTCATAGTATGGAACAAGCAGCAAGGGTGTCTCATATGACTGCTTTTATGATGATGGATCATGATAGAGCGGGGACATTGGTCGAATATGCTCCAACAGCAGAAATTTTTGCTAATCCAAAGGATAAACGCACCGAGGACTATATTACAGGTCGGTTCGGATAAAAATTTTTAAAATGTGAACTTGCAGTTCTTTAATATATTCTGAGAAATGGAGGAAATCAAGCATTGGAGTTTTATCATAGTTGATGATTTTGATGTTTGATTTTTGTGAGAGACATGAGGAAAAAGATTGTAACGTGCAAATTATTAAGACGAATAAAAGGTACTGTCAGCGTAGTGATATTAACCCTTACTATGGGTATGCTGACTGCATGCAGCCAGGCACCTGGCTCAGCCACAATTGTTGCAGGCTCAACTTCCGTACAACCCTATGCTGAGATTCTGGCAGAAGAGTACATGGCTTTAAATCCAGACGCTGTGATTGATATCCAGGGTGGTGGATCTTCAGCCGGCATTACGGCAACCAAGACACACAGTGCCGATATTGGAATGTCCTCCCGTGCATTGAACGATGAGGAGAAAAATCTGTGGAATGTAGAAATTGCCAAGGATGGATTGGTATTAATAGTAAACCCCAGGAATCCGATACAAGACCTTACTTCAGATCAGATTCGCGATATTTACGCTGCTACAATTACCGACTGGAGCCAATTGGGAGGCACAAAGTCAAAGATCAATATCATAGCGCGTGAAGAAGGTTCAGGTACAAGAAGTGCCTTTGCGGAGCTGTTGATGGGTGAAGAAGAGATAACCCCGAAAGCTATCGTCCAGGACTCCAATGGGGCGGTACGGCAATTGGTTGCGGATGACCCCAATGCGATAGGATTTATCTCTTTGGGTTTGGTTACGGATGAAGTGAAAGCTTTACATTTAGATGGCATCGAAGCGACACGAGAAAATATAATGAATGGCAGCTACAAACTGTCCAGGCAGTTTTTATTTATCACTGACGGGGAACCGACCGGATTAAATAGGGAATTCATAGATTTTACCCTTTCTTCAGAAGGGCAAAAATTACTGAGCAATGAGGGACTTATTCCATCAGAAGAGGGGGCAGGAAAATGAAGAATTTTAAAGAAAAATTATCTGAGCGTGTGTTTCTTCTAATTGCTCTTTCGACTTTATCGGTGCTTGCGTTAATCACTGTGTTTATATTTATAAAAGGTATCCCTATTATTGCCAAGGTTGGTATAATAAACTTTGTCTTTGGGATGAAATGGGCTCCAAGCCAAGGTTACTATGGCATTTTCCCGATGATAGTGGGATCTGTATCGGTCACTTTAGGAGCAGCAATCCTGGGAGTTCCCATCGCCATTTGCTGCAGCATTTTTCTGGCTGAGTTTGCTCCTGCAAAACTTAGAAACATATTCAGACCCGCCATCCAGTTGCTGGCTGCCATACCTTCCGTGGTATATGGGTTCTGGGGAGTATTGTTCGTTGTACCAATGATACGTAACTACCTGGGAGGTCCGGGTTTAAGCATATTGGCCGGTTCCATCATTTTGGGTATTATGATCCTGCCAACGATCATCAGCATCACCGAAGTATCTCTCCTTGCGCTGCCGCGCCATTATAAGGATGGAGCGCTTGCATTAGGATTGACACAATGGCAAACGATACGTTCCTTGCTGTTACCTGCGGCCAAATCGGGTATCGTTGCCGCCGTAATTTTAGGTTTAGGCAGGGCAATTGGTGAGACTATGGCGGTGATTATGGTTCTGGGTAATGCTGTCGCACTTCCTGAATCAGTTCTTGACCCTGTCAGGACACTGACCACGAATATCGGTATTGAGATGGGATATGCATCAGGCGAACACCAGCAGGCGCTTTTCGCCACAGGTATTGTATTGTTTGTCATTATCATGATTTTAAATGCTTCTGCCCAATACATCACACGAAAGAGGTGAGGTCACTATGAGAATTAACGCGAAAGCTTCCGAAAAGATAGCAAAATTTTTGATTTGGACAGCTGCTCTTCTTGTTATTGCAATTCTTTTTTCTATTATTATCCATATACTAATCAAGGGCATACCTATGCTCAGTTGGCAGTTTTTAACAGATATTCCGCGGGATATGGGCCGTTCAGGGGGTATTTCTTCTTCCATTGTCGGTACTCTGATTGTGACGGCAGTAGCCGTAATTGTCGCAACACCATTCGGTATTGGAACAGCTATCTACCTTACGGAGTACACACGTGAGAGCAGAGTCACCCGCATTATCCGCTTCAGTGCCGAGTCTCTGGCAGGGATACCATCCATTGTTTATGGACTTTTTGGTTTTATCTTCTTTGTTATATACTTAAAAATTGGATGGTCAATTTTGTCCGGCGGATTAACCATGGCTATCATGATTCTGCCTACTATTATACGTACATCAGAAGAGGCGATTCGTACTGTGCCACAGCTATACCGGGAGGTAGGCTTCTCTTTGGGACTCACAAAGTGGCAGGCAATAACCAGGACGGTACTCCCATCAGCACTCCCCGGAATAGTAAATGGAGTAATTTTGAGCATAGGGAGATGTGTAGCTGAGACAGCTGCTGTTATTTTAACAGCCGGCTCTGCATTGCGCATGCCTACATCAATCTTCTCCCCAACTCGAACGATGGCAGTACATTTTTATATACTGGCGAGGGAGGGAATATCCATGGATAACGCTTATGGAACAGCAGCGCTCTTGATTATTCTTATTCTTCTGCTTAATGTTGGTTTCAATATGCTGGTCAATAGATTCATAGCTAAAGGCCGTTAAGAGGTGAAAAATGACACAGAAATCAAAAATAGAAATAAAAGGATTAAACTTCTATTATCAACAAAAGCAGGTTATTAAAGAACTTAACCTGGAGATACCTAAAAATCGGATTATGGCTGTTTTTGGTCCAGCCAATAGTGGTATAACAACACTGCTTCGCACATTGAACCGTCTGAGTGATTTGACTGTGGGAGCACGTCAGGAGGGTGAGATACTTTTAGATGGGAAAAACATCTTTGACCCGGACGTTAATGTGACAGAACTGCGCCGCAGGGTAGGGATGGTCTTTGATGTACCAACACCTCTGCCTATGTCCATCTTTGACAATGTCGCATTGGGCCCCCGTATGGGTGGAATGAAAACCAAGGCGGATGTGGCAGAGGAAGTGGAAAAAGCTCTGCGTATGTCTGCCCTGTGGGATGATGTCAAAGATAGGCTGGATACTCCTGCAGCCAGGTTATCCGGTGGTCAGCAGCAGCGCTTGTGTATTGCCAGGGTTTTGGCCCTTGAGCCGGAAGTTATTTTGCTGGACAGACCATGTTCAGCACTTGACCCAATATCAACGGCCAAAATTGAGGAATCCTTAATACAGCTTAAAGAGCAATACACCATTATCATTGCACCACATACCGTTCAGCAGGCTGGGCGTATCGCTGACCGGGTTGCATTCATGTTAATGGGAGATTTAATAGAACAAGGTTATACCCAAGAGGTCTTTTCATTCCCCAAGGATAATCGAACGAACGATTACCTTACCGGTAGATTTGGTTAAGATTCCGTATATTTTATAATTTTTAGTTAAAGGAGATGAGCATATTGGTTAGAGAACGTTTTACACAGAAGATACTTGAAGTTAAACAAAAGGTATTAAAAATGGGAGCTCTGGTTGAGAATATTATTGACACGTCAGTGACTGCTATGAAGACACAAGATCTTGATCTTGCAAGGAATGTTTTGAAGAAAGATGACGAAATAGATCAGTTAGAACTTGAAATTGAAAAGGATTGTATGATGCTTCTTGCCCTTCAGCAGCCTCTCGCCAAGGATTTAAGGACAATTGCATCGGTACTGAAAATCATAACAGATCTTGAGAGAATGGGAGATAATGCAGTAAACATTGCAGAGGTAATACTTGAGATCGGCGAAGAACCCATTTTGAATTCCCTAAAAGATATTCCAAGGATGGCAGATATTGCTCAGAAAATGTTAAAGATGAGCCTTGATGCCTTTGTAAATGAGGATATTGCCCTTGCACAAAAGGCAGCTGAGAGGGACGAAGATGTTGACAGGCTCTATGAAACCGTTATAAATGATTTCCTTAACATCATCGCAGAAAAAAGAGAACTTACAAAACAAGGTACTAAACTTTTATTTTTAGGAAGGTATCTTGAGAGAATCGCCGACCATTCTACTAATATTTGTGAAAGAACGATATACATGATTACAGGTGAGTTAAAGGAGATAAATTAGAGGCATGCCTCTAATTTATCTCCTTTCAGACTGTTCTGAAAAACTAAAACTAAAAAACTAAAACTAAAAAACACAGACTAAAAAGGCCCATGTAATAGTGGGCTTTTCCCATATCCATTCCGAAAAATGTTTTCTCCCCTTGGAAACTATTGGTTATCTTATATTATATGATAGCTTCTAGGTTATTTAGATACAAAGACGGATATAGAAGATTTAAGCGGACAGAATAACTAAATAATTATGTTTTCTTTTGTAGTGTCCATGTTGTCAATAAAAATTAATGAATCGTCTGGTAAGAGGTTAAACTCGCAAATTGAGTTATTCACTTGAACAATGAAAGGGGAATTCCGGGTTCCATTAATTTTGCAGGAATTTAGATGGCTGGTAAAAAGTATGAAAAAATTGTTATTTGGTATATCTGGTTTGCCGATGCATAACGGCACAAAGAAATATAATTATGCAAGTGCCATTCATTATTTAAAGTCTGTGGGATTGGATGCTATGGAACTTCTTTTTGTACGTAATGTCAATGTAACGGATCGCAATAAGGTGGCGATACTGGAGGCGAAGAATAAGGAGGATTTTTATCTATCCGCTCATGCGTCTCATTATTTGAATTTGAATGCTGATGATGTTGAAATACAGAATCAATCAGTAAAAAGAATAATTGATGCTGCCGGCGGGCTGAGAAAGGTCAACGGAAGGAGTTTGGTATTGCATCCAGGATACTATATGAAAGATTCAAAGAAAGAAACTTATGATACCATTAAGGACAATTTAAGGAAGCTGCCAGACTGCGGAGTCAATTATAGGCTTGAGACAACTGGAAAAGGAACGCAGTTTGGTACTTTGGAGGAACTGGTTGCTTTGTGTAAAGAGATTCCTACCTGTAAGCTTTGTATTGATTTTTCACATATCCATGCAAGAACGAACGGAGGACTCAGAAGGTATGATGATTTTGCGGATATTCTTGAATATGTCTGCAAGAATCTGGGCAGGAGCGCAATAGAGGATTTGCATATTCACATGGGAGGTATAAGGTATACCTCAAAGGGAGAAATAAGTCATGCTCCATTAATGGAAAGTGATTTTAACTATAGAGAATGTCTGAGAGCCATTAGGGATTTTAACGTTAAGGGGTGTATAATTGCTGAAGGTCCGTTACTGGAAAAGGATGCTCTGCTCCTGAAACAGACATATGAAAGATTGTAAAGGAGAATGATTGCATGAAAATTGAAATGACAAAGTATCATAGAGTGGTACTCCCTCCGACCGAGACCTTTTACAGCGTGTTCCACGCCGCAGTAACGGACAAGTTCGGTGTGAACTGGAATGTCGTTGCTGATAAAGCACCGAAGGAAATGGAGGGGTGAAAATGAATAACGAACGTGTATATAAAATGGAATTTTCTGGCGTCTACCCTCTGTATATTCAAAAAGCTGAGCGTAAAGGACGCACGAAGGCGGAAGTCGATACCGTCATCCAATGGTTGACTGGTTACGATGAACACGGATTACAGTCTCAAATCGAAAAAGATGTTGATTTTGAGACGTTCTTTGCCGGAGCCCCTCAAATCAATCCAAACGCTTCTAAAATCACCGGAGTAATCTGCGGGGTTCGCATCGAGGAAATCGAAGATCCGCTTATGCAGAAGGTACGCTGGTTAGACAAATTGGTGGATGAACTGGCAAAAGGTAAGCCGATGGAGAAGGTGTTGAGAGGCTAGTAGTCGCTTTTGAAAAGAACTATAAAATAAGATTTTTTGTTTCCGTATTGGGAATATTTAAAAATAAAATAAAAATAGAGCTAGGGCTTGTACCCTAGCTCCTTTGTTTGTAGTTTGAAGCTGGTAAACAATGTTTTACTAGCTTTTTTTGTCCCTCCCAGGTACTCATATGTTTAATTGACAGATACTTGTGTGCTTTATTGCGTATTATTTTTGCAACAGACGCCATAGGGTTGTACGGCTGATACCCAAGCGTTTGGCTGCAGCAGTGTGGTTGCCCTCGGTTTCGTTGACCACCCGGATAGCGATGTCCTGGCTGATCTCTGAAAGCGTACGGTTTAAATCCAGAGGAGTGGCGGCATTTTCTTTTAAGGAGGAGAAAGCACCAACGTGCCGCTCCTTGCGCAGTACCTGACGGACATTTTCGGCGGTGATGATTTGGCTGGTACCCGTTATTGCAAGTTCCCCAATTACCCGGCGGAACTGGGTGTAATTATGGGGCCAGTTGTAACTTTGCAGTAGAGACAGCGCTTCCGGATCGGCACCTAAAATCTGCCGGGGCATGTTGACGTTCATATGGCTCAGGCATAGATTCATCAGAGTGGGAATCTGATGGGAGAGTTGACGCAACGGGGGCAGATACAAGGAAAGACAGGAAAGCTTTTCTCGGAAAAGAGCACCTACTTTAGATATATATTCGCCGCTCTGGCAAACACAGGAAATCATTACCCTGTTTCGCTGGCACACATCCATTTCCTTTAGCACAGCGATAAGCTGGTACTGTCGTTCCAAAGATAATACATCCACATTTGCAAAGTATAGGGTGCTGCCTTCGTCTGCCAACGGAGAGTTGTGATGCTCCATAAGAAATGCCCAGCTACGGTCGTTCAGCAGGCTGCAGTTGATGGACACTAAGGGGTTGTTGTGCAGCGGGCCCCTGATGTAAAGCATGCTGACGATGGATTCCTTACCTGTTCCATCCTCGCCTGTGAAGATGACAGGGGCAGTGCTTTGGCTTATTTGATCAATTTCCTGCTGAGAACCTTGGAGATTCCCTGCAAAGCTGAAAATGCTGTTGTAGTAAGCTGCCTCTGCTTCCGCTCGACCGAAGAAACTGATACCCATCTGGGTTGAGGATACCGGCAATTTTCTTTCATCGAAGAAAAAAGCGGTGTATCGCAAAGAGCCGCTGGCAATTTGCCGAACACGAATGGAGTAGCGCATGCCTTTCAGTGAACGGCTGATTCGCTGATCCTCTTCCTGTCCGGATTGGGATAGTTCCTGACGCAGCAATTCCAATAATTCAGGCTTTATGTCTTCCAGCGTAGACAGAAACAAATTTCCCTGACTGTCAAAGACAATCGTATGCCCGATCTGTCCGCGAATAAGCTCTCGAAAAAACAAATTTTCATCCTGCAGGTATTGTTGGCTTTCGCATAGCAGCAATGCCTGGTTAAAAGCATTTCGGATACTGTCTATCCCGGAGGTGATCAGGAAGGAATTGATACCGAGCCGCTGGGCAGCGGTGTTAACAATCACGTCGCAGAGTATGGTCTCGCACTGTTTATCCTGAAGACTGCGCAGGGTCGGCTCCACCGCCTCAATAGAATCTACTGTATAGATATCAATGTCACATTCCAGCAATTCGCATAAGGGCAGCACATGGTTTCGAATATAGGCGAAGGAAATCATGGTAGTCTTTTTTTTCAGCCCGCCCGCCAGTTTGATGGCACAGAGAATATCGTACATAGAAATTTCAATTTCGATTACCGGAATGGTTAGCTGCTGCCGCAGCATCTGCGCCGTAGCACCACGTGATATTACCACATCGTAATCTCCATGAAAGTTATTCCGGGCGATGATAAGACCCTGCTCCATATCCCCCACATAGACTGTCAAATCAATCTGGGGATATTCTTTCGCCAGATTGAGCATCTGAATTTTCATTCCCTCATAGGGCGCAATGCCCAAAACACGAATATCATTCTTCATAGGCACCTCAATAATTCGTTTCATATTTGAACGTATTATACCAAATGCACAAAAATTAAGCAACAAATTTTTCGTATGTTTCAAAAGTAAACGATTTATAGACGAAAATAACTTGACGAAAGCAGTGGGTTTTATATAAAATGAATATAAATTTAAAGAAAAAGGGATTAACAATTTCCGTAATGTACAAAAAAAGGAATTAGCCCTTCTAAACTGTTTCAAAATGAAACAACAGGAGGTGAATGTATGGTAAAGCTTTTAATCATTGCAGATGACTTCACGGGCGCACTTGACACTGGGGTGCAGTTTGCAGCCAGGGGTGCTGCAACAGTCGTGGTCACAGATTTAAACTATGATTTCCGATCAATTGAAAAAACAGTAGAAGTTTTAGTTATGGTTGCAGAAACCCGGCATGTGCAGCCGGAGGAGGCCTATGAGATTGTGTACAGCATAGTGCATAGAGCATATCAAGCCGGAATTGCTTACATTTATAAAAAGACAGACTCCGCACTGCGGGGAAATATTGGCAGTGAATTGATGGCACTGATGGACGCAACAGGTATCGACATCATTCCGTTTCTCCCTGCTTTTCCCAAACTGGGCAGAGTCACACGGGAGGGGATTCACTATGTCGACGGTGTACCTGTGGACCAGAGCGTATTTGGCCAGGATCCTTTTGAACCGATTTTGGACTCGGCGGTGGCGGATATCCTTGGACAGCAAACAAATATGCCGGTGTTGATACACCCGCGAAAGGAAGCGCATAAGATTTCAAATCCCGGCATCCAGGTATTTGATGCTGAAACAGATGCAGATTTAAAACACATCGGCAGGGAACTGGGACTGGATCGGCTGCGATTCTGTGCAGGATGTGCCGGGTTTGCAGCAGTGCTTGCAGATATGCTGAATTTGAAGGGGCCTGCCCCTAAGATACCAAAGCTTGAAGATACCCTGTTTATAGCTTGTGGCAGTGTCAATCCAGTAACGATCAGCCAAATGAAGGCGGCACAGGAACACGGCTTTCCGCATGTAAATTTGAATCCTGTTCAAAAACTGGAAGATCGCTGGGCGGATAGTAAGGCAGCGGTCGGATGTGTTCGTCAATGGCTGGCACAGGCATATGCTAAAAAATGCTTTATTCTTGATGTGAATGACCCGGAAGGGTGTGAGGATACCGATATCTACGCACGGGAACATAACTTGACAATGGAACAGCTTCGGGTGCAAATTTCGGATAATCTGGCAGCTTTAATTAAGCGAATGCTTGACGGCGGTCTGAACGCTACTCTTTTGTGTACCGGCGGCGATACGCTGATGGCGTTAATGCAAGCGGTAGGCATTTCGGAGCTGACGCCAATTTGCGAAATGGCAACCGGAGTTGTTTTAACAGAATTTATTTACAAGAATAAAACATATCACATTATTTCAAAATCCGGTGGTTTTGGAGATCAGGATCTGCTTATTAAATTAGCAGAAAAGATTTCCTAGAAGATCAAAATATGAACTGGAGGTATAAATTATGAACTATCCTACTCTCGCCGGTTTGACTTTAGACGGTCGTATCTACCGCAACGAAGAAATGGGTACTGTGGAATCCATGGTACCTCCCGGCCCTTTTGCCACCTGTCATTCTCCTGCCATGCTGGAACTGCCAAACGGCGACATGCTGTGCTGCTGGTTTGCTGGAACTTATGAAGGAGAAGCCGACGTACATATTGTATGTGCCCGCCTTCCCAAGGGGGCCGAACGATGGAGGTCGCCGGTCTCCGTTTCCGGTGACCCAAAGCGCAGCGAGCAGAATCCATCTTTATTCAATGGCCCTGACGGTGCTGTTTGGTGTATGTACACCGCGCAGCTGGACCGCATTGAGGGCAAAGACAACATGCAGTTCACCTCTCAAATAAGATGCCAGAAGAGCTTTGATGGCGGCCTGACCTGGGGCGGATATGAAACCGTCTTCCAAAGAGAGGGCAGCTTTTGCCGCCAGCCGATTCAGATTCTGAAAAATGGCCGCTGGATTTTTGGCAACTGGCTGTGCACCGACTCTGAAGAAGGTTTGTCCGGTGACCCCAGTGTATTCCAGATTTCTGATGACCAGGGCAAATCCTGGCGTATGGTAGAGATGCCGGGCAGCCGTGGCCGTGTTCATCCTACCGTTGTGGAGCTTGATGTCGGGCACCTTGCAGCTTTCATGCGAAGCCGTGAGGCTGACAATGTCTACCGCAGCGAATCTCTGGACTGGGGCGAAACCTGGTCAGAGCCGAAAACGACTCCTCTGCCGAACAATAATTCCTCTATTAGTGCTATCCGTACCAAAAGCGGTCGTGTGGCTGTGGCATATAATCCCACATCCACTCCATCACCTGTTCCAGGCAAAGCTGCATGGCCGGGGCTGCGTTGCCCTGTTGCTGTGGCACTGTCAGAAGACGGCGGTCTTACTTTCCCATTAATCCGCTTGATGGAACGCGGCGAGGGATACATCGGTGAGGAGAATAAAACAAACAACAAGCAGTACGAGTACCCTTATCTGATTCAGAGTACCGATGGCAGACTGCATCTGACATACGCAGCGTACACCCGTAAGTGCATTAAATACGTTAGCTTCACCGAAGAAGATGTTATCGGCGCAAAGCGTGAGTTCGTCGGCGTGTACAACCCTACCTCCGGCGAGGGCACAAAATGAGTAACAGCCACAAGGAAGTCTTTTACTAAATGGTTACCAGAAGGAGTGATGTCAGATGCAGACTGTATACAATGTAAAATTGCCCCATGCCGTTTACGGCGGCGAAAACTCAATAGACAATATTACCGCAATCCTAAAGAATCATCAAGTTAAACGTGTAGCCATGTTTACTGACAAGGGAATACATGCCTCCGGACTGTTTGATTTGCCGGAAGCAGCAGTAAAGGCTGCGGGAGCAGATTACTATGTACTGGACGAGATTCCGCCAGAGCCGTCCTACATAGCGGTGCAGAATATTGTTGATCAATTCAAAGCAAGTAGCGCAGATATGATTATTGCCTGCGGCGGCGGCAGTGTTTTGGATGCTGCCAAGCTGGCCAGCGTGCTTGTAACCGATGAATACGGTGTAAAGGAACTACTGGATGAGCCGGGGCGTGCAAAAAGGTGTGTCCCAACAATTCTGATTCCCACCACCGCCGGCACCGGTGCGGAGGTAACTCCAAATGCCATTGTCGCAGTTCCGGAAAAAGAGCTGAAAGTTGGCATAGTAAATGAAAATATGATTGCCAATTATGTGATTTTAGATTCCCGCATGATTAAAAATTTACCTAGACCGATCGCTGCCGCTACCGGCGTGGATGCCTTAGCTCACGCCATTGAGTGCTACACCAGCAAAAAGGCTAATCCATTCTCAGACACCTTTGCCATGGAAGCGCTTGATCTGATTTTGAACAATATTATCTCTGCCTGTGATGATCCCGAGGCAATGGAAGCGAAGAGCAAGATGCAGATTGCTGCATTCTATGCCGGTATTGCAATCACAGCTTCCGGTACCACAGCGGTACACGCCCTAAGCTATCCTTTGGGTGGCAAGTATCACATTGCCCACGGCGTTTCCAATGCTATCTTACTGGCTCCGGTTATGCGTTTCAATGCACCTGTCTGTCAGGATCGTTTTGCTCAGGCCTATAACCGCTGCTGCCATGACACCAAAACTATCTGCCAGACAGCGAATGAAAAGGCAGAATGGATGATTGGGCAGCTTGAGCGAATTGTACGTCATTTAGAAATTCCAACCAGCTTAAAGGAATTTGGCGTTCCACCAGAGGATCTGGATGGTTTAGTAGAGGCTGGTATGCAAGTGCAGCGCTTGCTGGTAAATAATATGCGTCTTGTAACTGCAGAGGATGCAAGAAATCTGTACTTAGAAATCCTATAATTATTATGCAAATAAAAAAGGAGAGAGTTACTATGAAGAATGTTGAATTAAAAGGCATTATCCCACCGATTCTGACCCCGATGAATCCCGATGAATCGATCAATCTGAAGGAGCTGGGAAACCAGATTGAACGCATGTTGGAGGGCGGCGTCCATGGTCTGTTCCCGTTTGGAACCAACGGCGAAGGGTACATCCTAAGTGAAAATGAAAAAATTGAGGTTCTGGAAGCTACGATCGACCAAGTAAAGCATCGCGTTCCGGTGTACGCAGGTACCGGCTGCATTTCCACGGTTGATACCATTCGTATCAGCAGGAAAGCGCAGGAGCTTGGTGCCGACGTGCTATCCATTATCACCCCCAGCTTTGCACTTGCTTCTCAAAAAGAGCTTTACGACCATTACGTGGAAATTGCCAAGCATGTAGACATTCCAATTGTACTGTACAATATCCCTGCACGCACAGGCAACAAATTGCTTCCTGAAACCGTTGCAAAGCTGGCTAAAGATGTAGACATCATCATGGGTGCCAAAGACTCCAGCGGTGACTGGGATAACTTACTTGCCTACATCAACCTTACTAAGGACTTAGACAAAGACTTCCGTGTTTTGTCGGGAAACGATTCACTGATTCTGCCTTGCCTGGAGGCAGGAGGTGCAGGCGGCATCGCAGGATGTGCAAACGTATACCCTCATGTTCTTGCATCTATTTATGAACTGTTCAAGGCTGGTAAGCTTGAAGAGGCGAAAACCGCCCAAGACTCCATCGCCTCCTTCCGTGCCGTATTCAAATATGGTAATCCGAACACGGTTGTTAAAAAGGCTGTTTCTTTGCTTGGTTATCCTGTAGGCGACTGCCGCCGTCCATTCAACTACCTATGCGACGAAGGCGCCACCGCACTAAAACAAGTTTTGAAGGAAAACGCCGACAAAGGGATGTGTTAATATGAGTATGAAATTTAAACCTGTGATAGGCATTTCTATGGGAGACCCCTTTGGAAATGGTCCAGAAATAACTGTTCGTGCACTGGCAGATGAAGAAATCTACCAGCGTTGTAAACCCTTAGTAGTAGGCGACGAGACTTCCATGCGTTACGCTCTGAAGGTGGCCGGGATAGTTCACGGCATTCATCTGGAGCTGAATGTGGTATCCACACCCGCCGAAGGCAAGTATACCTATGGCACCATCGACTTAATGGATTTGAAGCTGATTCCTGCAGACGAAATTCCAGATACCTCCAGACTGGATGTACCTGAGCCTTTTGGCGTGGGAGCCTGTGCCCTGGGCGGAGAGGCAGCTTTCCAGTACGTTGTAAAAGTTATTCAGCTGGATCAGGATGGCCAGATCGATGCTACGGTTACCAATGCTCTGAGCAAGGAAGCCATAAACATGGCTGGCCACCACTACTCAGGCCATACCGAGATTTATGCAGATTACACGGACACCCCTAAGTACACCATGATGCTGGCTCACGGCGATCTGCGGGTCGTCCATGTTTCCACTCATGTGTCTTTACGAGAAGCTTGTGACCGTGTCAAGAAAGATCGTGTCCTGGATTGCATCCGCATTGCCAACGAAGGCTGCAAAGCACTGGGAATTAAAGAACCTAAAATTGGCGTTGCAGGGCTGAATCCCCATTGTGGTGAGAACGGCATGTTTGGCTGGGAGGAAGTCAAAGAAATCCAGCCTGCCATCGAGGCTGCCATGGCTGAGGGCATCATGATCCCTGAAAAGAAGCCTACTCCTCCCGATACCGTGTTCTCTAAGGCACTGGGCGGATGGTATGACATCGTTGTGGCCATGTACCACGATCAAGGTCATATCCCTTTAAAGGTGAAAGGCTTTGTTTATAACCGTGAGGAAAAGCACTGGGAGGCTGTCGAAGGTGTGAATGTAACCCTGGGTCTGCCTATCATTCGTGCCAGCGTGGACCATGGCACCGGCATCGACCTTGCAGGCAGCGGCCGTTCCAGCGAGCTGAGCCTGGTCAATGCCATAGATTATGCTATCCTTATGGTTCATGCCAGGAAAGAAGCCTGATATTGTATGGTATATACACTGTACACGCATTTTACCAAACAGAACGATTGAATTGATATAATGTCCCAAATGCAAAAAATAATCCTGTATAATAGAGAGGAGTTCAATCAAATGACTATCCCAATGATTATTGCCATTGCTATCACTGCATTCATGATTATTTTAATCATGACAGAAAAACTTCCGTTCGGCGCACCTCCAATTCTCGCATGTCTGCTAATGGTTCTTTTTGGAATAACCGATATCAAGACTGCTTTCGGCGGTTTTTCTAACGCTACCATTATTATGCTTGCCTCTTTCATGGCAATCGTGGCCGCTCTTCAAAAAACCAGCCTTATTGGTACTTTCAGAAAAACAATTTTGAATATGGCTAACAAAGGTGGATTTAAGGCATATATACTGTTATTTATTATCGTTATGTTGGCTAGCAGTATCTTTGGCACGGGCTCAACTGCATTCTATGTTCTTACTTTAGGTATATTATCTACTATACAGTATACTGACAAGTTACCACGTGGTAAAGTTATTGCTGCTGCTGGTTTCGCAGCTAACCATCCACTAATTCCTGTAAATGTTACATTACAATATGGGATTGTTATTGCTGTTTTAGGAGCTGCTGGTTCAGGTATTACCAGCGTTTCCTTAGCAAAATTCTCTATTGTAAATCTAATACTTTCATTAGCTTATGTAGTATGGGCTTTAATTGGTTATAAAGTTCTACCTAACAAAAATGTTGAAGATACAGAACTCGACGCTGATAAGTCTAAAGAAATAGTTTACGATTTACCAAAATGGAAAGAAAATACAACATATGCAGCCTTTATTGCAGCTGTTGTTGGTATGATTCTTCAAAGTAAAGTTGGCGATGCAGGATATATGATTCCAGGTTTATCTGCATGTCTGGTTTTAGCTATCGGTGTTCTGAATTTCGATGAAATTCGTAACAACATCGGTGCTCCGATTATTTTGATGTCTGCTGGCGTCATCGGTGTAGCTGATGCTCTAGGCAGTACAGGCTTAACTGCTTTAGTTGGCGAAACTGTAGCTAATATGCTTGGCACTAATATCAATCCTTTCATCCTGATCTTTGTTTTCTGCATGTTAACAAGTGTACTTGCAACCCTTACAGGATCCACTATAGGTACTGTGTATGTATTTGCACCTATGGCTATTGCTACCTGCATGAGCTTGGGCCTAAATCCAACAGCAGCTGCTGCTGCAATTGTAGTTTCGGGCTGGAATGGCCATTTCTTACCAATTGACGGTATGCCTGCTATGGTAATGGGAATTGGTAAGTACAATCTAATAGAGTTTTGGAAATACACAATTCCGATGTACTTTATCCGCCTGCTTGCTTTAACTGCCGGAGCTTTGCTATTGTTCCCAATGTAAGATTCTAAATTACTTAAATGAATGGCAAGCAGTGACCAAACGCATTCAATGTGTATCAAAAAAATATCCGACTTTATATGAAACGGATAATCAACCGACATTTTGAGAAAGAGGTATAATTATGAATAATAAATTTGAACTGGAGCATATCGGCATCAATACCCCAAATGCTGAGGAGGCAGAAAGACTGGCTCAGCTTCTGAGCATGATGTTTAACCTGGAGCCTCGTCATGGACAAAAGTCCGAATTCGGCGGTCCTTACTTTGAGTGTATGAAGGCTCCATTCCTGGGGGCAAACGGCCATATTGCTATGCGTACACCTGATTTGACCGCTGCCGCAGAAGAGTTGAAAGAAAAAGGCTTCTCTTTCAACATGGATACTGCCGCATATTCCGAGGAAGGCAAACTGAAGAACGTCTATTTAGACGGCGAGTTTGGCGGATTTGCCATCCATATTATGCAAAAGTAACGGCAAAACCAATTGAATCAATGCAACGAAATAAACCTCAGTTTTAACTGCACCCCAAAAGTTAGGCATGTGATAACATGTTAGGCGAAAGGGGTGCAATTTTTAATAGAGGTAACAATTTTCTCGTATATAGTCATCGAAAAAGGGTATAGGGCGTTGCGTGATGCGAATGAAAGATATTCTTTCGAAGGACGATGTGATTATTCGAAAAGTTATCAACAGCTTACTTTATTTTTGAGAAGATATTTTTACTGTTTGACACATTTCCTGCAGGACTCTGTGGATTTTCCCCTGAGCGGATTCGTCGCACAGGATTACAATTTTATCCCCGGCCGATAATGTTGTATTTCCCCGCGGAACAAACTCCGCTTCACCCCTCATAAGCGATACCAGCAGACAGGTCTGGGGCCAGTCGATCTCAGAAACTTTCTGTCCATCTGCATCACTTCCGTGAAATATCATTCCTTCTACCAGTACCTTTTCTCTGCTAAGAGAAGAGTGAATTTCCGGTTTCATCTTTGCCAGTAACCGGTGAAGAAGCTGGTCATAGACGGGAGCCGTATGAAACATATCAGGGATGATATAGGCCACCAGGGCAACCATGGACAGTGTCAGCAAATGAGAGAAACTGCCGGTCATCTCACTGATCAGAATGACCCCGGTGATGGGAGAGCGGACAATGGCAGAAAAACAACCTGCCATTCCCAAAATGATAAAATTATCCAGAAGTCCGTTTAAGGAACCGGTTACCAATCCAGCTGCATGGTAATAAATACTTCCGCTTAATGCTCCGATTACCAGAAGAGGAAGAAAGATTCCACCCGGTGCACCGCAGCCAAAGCTTAACATGGAAAAACTGAATTTAGCGATCAGAAGTACGATCAATGCCCCAAGTGCCATCTGGCTGCTGGTCAGTGTTTCCACCAGGGAATGACCTCCGCCTAGTACATATGGGTAGGTAAAACCGAAAATTCCAGCCAGTAAAAATGGAATCAGAACCCGGACCGCCTGAACCTGGATTCTCATATACAAATCCTGAGTCATGGAAAGGCAGTTGTTATAAAGAACTCCCATAGCTCCCAGGATTACCCCGAAGAGAATCACGTGGCCATATGTAGATAAAGGCATCATAGTGCTGATCTGAAAATTAAAAGCCGGCTGAAGACCAAACACATTTCTGGAAACGTAATCAGCCGTAATGGAGGAGGCCATAGTAGATAAAAGCAGTTCCGGTGAAAAATGCTTGTGAACCTCTTCCAAGGAGAATAGAACACCGGCAATGGGAGCATTAAATGCAGCAGAAAGTCCGGCGCTGGCCCCGCATGTAATTAGAAGCTTCTCCTCTGTTCTGGCTCTTTTGGTCAGGCGCGACAAGCCCTTTGCAGCCATTGCACCCAGCTGAATACTTGGTCCCTCCCTTCCCAGTGACAGACCGCACCCAATGGAAAGAAGACCTCCCCCCATCTTTGCGATCAGGACTCTCCACCAACAGGGGTCTAATTCCCCCATCATCTCACCTTCTACCTGGGGAATCCCACTTCCGGATATAAAGGATTCCCATTTCAACAGCATTGCAACAACAAAAGCTGCGGCTGCCAAAAAAACAAACCACACCGGTATCACCCATATGTGTTCTTTTCCATAGCTTAAAACTATATTAAGCAATTTCTCCGCATAGGTCAGGAGATACCGGAAAAGCACAACAATAACGCCTGAAATTGCACCAACAGCAATTCCTTCCAATATTAGAGCATAGCGAAAACTTCGGTAACGATTGATGGTATTCTTTACCGTGTGACATTCAGTCTGCATAATCATCCCTCCTGTAGCTGTATTTTGTTTCATCTGCAAACAATATAAAATTATAGTTCTTAAAATTTCTGTTTGCAAGTCAAATGCTGTATTTTTCTCTGTAATGGCTGTCTCATGGAAAATTTTATTAATACATCTGTATGCAATTGCAGTCTGGAGTTTTGTGGGATTTAGGTAATACAGTTGAGGGATGCATTTCATTAACTTGAAAAATATGATATAATTTGAGTGCCGGTAATAAACGCAGTTTATAGGTCATATTCATGAAATTGAAACAGAGGAAGATAAAAACATAGGCGAGGATACGTCCAGAGATACGGAAGGATATGCCAATTGATAAGGAGATTTGTTTGATATGACACAGTTTACTGAGGAAGTCCTAGTAATAATAAAGGGAATACCATATGGGAGAGTTATGAGCTACGGACGGGTTGCAAGACTTGCAGGAAATACTAGAGGTGCGAGGCAGGTAGTCAGGATACTTCATTCTATGTCTGAGAAGTACAACCTCCCTTGGCACCGGATCATTAACTCCAAAGGCAAAATATCAATCACGGATAAAAGAGATGCAGCTATTCAAAGAGAACTTCTTATATCGGAAGGAATAGAGGTGACTGAGGACGGATACATAGATATTTCTATATATGGAATATGAGATCAATGCTGCTGTAGCTTTTGGCGGCACCTATGTCACATTCGGTTCGTGTGAATAAGTCTACTAAGTCAGATTTAAAAGTTAAGTGGTCAGATTAGAATTTCAAATTAGAGCGCAACAATATTCATAAAATCAAATATCAATTGATTCATATAAAATGAAAGGGAGTTGACAATATGTCTAAAATGCCGATGATGTTTATAGGCCATGGCTCGCCTATGAACGCAATAGAAGATAACCGCTATACAAGGAACTGGAAGGAAATGGCCAAGAAAATACCTAAGCCTGAGTCAATAGTATCAATTTCGGCACATTGGTATACGAAAGGCACAAAGATTATGAATGAGGAAAATCCAAAGACAATTTATGATATGTACGGATTTCCTAAAGAGTTATATGAGATTCCATATAATGTTCCCGGCAATCCGAAACTTGCGGAAAATGTAAAAAGTTTAATCAGCAAACAAAGTGTATTTGATAATTCCTGGGGCATTGACCACGGCACCTGGTCTGTTTTGGTCCATATGTACCCCGAAAGAGATATCCCCGTTATTCAAATTAGCATAGATGCCTCCGCGCCGCCGGAAGTTCATTATCAGATAGGCAAGGAGTTAAAATCCTTAAGGCATCAAGGCGTTTTATTGTTTGGCACCGGAAATATTGTTCACAACCTACGAATGATTGATTGGGGGATAGAAGACAAAGGCTTTGATTGGGCATATAAGTTTGATGATTATATAAAAGAGAATATTGAAAATAGAAATCATGAGAATGTCATTAATTATCTGAGCTTGGGAGAAACAGCAAAATTAGCCGTACCTACGCCGGATCATTTTAATCCAATCTTATATATACTTGGCGCCTCCGATAAAGAAGATAAGATATCAACTTATAACAACAGCTGCATGATGGGGTCCTTGTCTATGACAAGCTATTTATTTACATAGATGGCAACACATATACCACATAACAAAACTATTGATCTGAAAAATATATAGTTTTTTGATAATAAGACAAGAAAGGAGCTTATAAATGGAGCATAAATTCTATATCAATTCAAATAATGGATATGCCGCTATGCTAGAGCAATATAGAGCCATGCATGAGCAAATAGGGGATGCTCGTTTCTTGCCTAACCACGATATGAGGAAAGGAATCGTTTATGATATAAAACCGGAGTATGGCAAGGGAACCATACAAATATATAATTTGCTCGGCAATGCTATGCTGCTCATCTATGATTTTGTGTTTAATAAGGATATTGTAACAGCATTTGATTTAACCCACAATTATTTCGAGATTGAATACTGTATAGACGGATGCATGTATATAGAAGAAGAAAAGGCAGGAGATACTTGCTTTAGCCAAAACAACTTATCCATCTCTTTATCACAGGATATGAAAGGTATTATCAAGCGTTGTGCAGGTCAAAAGTATCAGGGAGTTTCCATAACAGCCAACAGGCATGCACTTCCTTCTTATTTTGGAAGCACAGGAGTCGATGTATGGAATGATACGATAGAAAAACTGGAAGACCAGCTTCGCTCGGAGTATTATTTGGGTTTAGATACTCCCCTTGAAATCGCCGCTGCTTTTCTGCAGATATTTAATTGCCGCCTCCCTGCAAAAACCCGCACTTTATTTTACGAAAGTAAAGTTATGGAAATATTATCAATGATCGTATCTAACGAAATTATGAGGTATGATAAGTTTGAGCCAACAGCGCTCACCCCTTATGAATTACAAAAAATAAAGGAAATTCCACGAATTTTGCTTGAACAGCCTTTTGAATTACCAAGCATCCTTTCGCTATCTAAGAAGTTGGTCATTAATCCTAAAAAACTGACCAAAGGTTTCAAGCTTATTTATGGAGATACTATTTTCAGCTATCACAGGAAATTTTCGTTGCAACAGGCTTCTTCCATGCTGCTGAACACAGAGAAATCAGTTAATGAAATTGCCTATGATATTGGCTATTCAAGCTCCAGCAATTTCTGTGCAGCATTTAAAAAACAATATGGTATTACCCCATTAAAATATCGGGAATCCTCATTGCTGCGTAATGCAGAATAGGTTTTAGCTAAAATAATTTAAAAACATTGTTCTTAAACCACAAGTACATACTTGTGGTTTTTTGTTTTTTCCATATTCATTTATTGAAAGTCTTTTACTCAATATAAATCGGCATCGCAAGCAATATAGTTCATAAGCGTTTATGCGGTACAATATACTACTAGTTAGCCATAACTAACTAAATATAATACAGGAGGGATATACATGCTAAAAAAAACAACATCTATTCTAATGGCAATTATCTGTTGTACCGCATTGGCGGCTTGCTCACAACAGTCAACAAACGAAAATGAAGCTTCAAAACCAGTATCAACCAACCAGACCGGTACCCCACAACAGGGCGGTTATTATCCTTTAAAATTTACTATTTATGACAATAAAGGAAACAAAATTCAGCAAACTGTTAATGAGGAGCCAGAGAGAATTGTCGTAATTGGGCAGGGCCTTGCAGAGTTAATGATTCACTTTGGAGAAAAAGACAAGATTGCAGGACTGGCCTATTTAGACAATTCCTATTCCCAATATGAGGAGCAGATCAAACAGATTCCGCTGCTCACGGATACGTGGCCTTCTAAGGAATCTATTATCGCACTGGAGCCGGATTTAATTGTTGCCATGTCTTCGACGTTTACCGATGAACGCCTTGGTGACATTTCGTTTTGGAATGAAAGAGGAATTCCTGTTCTTACAGGTATTAACTATACTATGGGCCGTACAATTAACAGTGTTTTTGACGACATTAACAATTTGGGAATGGTATTAAATATTAAAGATAAAACAGATGCTTTTGTAGAGGATCAGAAAACTCGAATTAAAGTGATTCAGGACAAAGCCTCACAGTCGGCTAATAAGCCAAGGATTTTGCTTTTTGCTGGAGGTCAAAAGGATACTTATTACTATTACGGTCCTACCCTCTGTGTCATAGATGAAATGGTGGAAGGCGCAGGCGGTGAGTACATAAAAGTATCAGAGGATACCTATGTAGAGATGTCTACCGAATCCATCCTTTCTATTAACCCTGATAAAATCATTGTCACCGAGTTCCAGAAATCCGACAGCGACGCTGCAAAGCATTTATTACTTAATAATTCAAGCTTAAAAAATGTTACTGCTATTAAAACAGGGAGTGTAATGGTGGCTGATTATACAAATGCTATTCGTGGCAGCCTTAATCTTGCGGATTTATATGAGGATGTTGCAGAGTTTATTCATCCTGAATTGTTTAGGGAGGAATAAAGATGGTTTCAATACAAAAAGAAGAACAAAAGAATGCCTGGCAGACCTTTAAATGCAGCTTACATAAGCAATCTTCATTCTCAATAATTTTTATGATTTTACTCGTTGCTGTCGTTGCAACGGTTGTTATTTCAGTATCCATTGGTCAAGTATCGATACCCTTTCAGCAATCATTTAAGATATTGATACATCAATTGACTGGGGGCCAAATCGGTGATGAAAGTGAGTTGGTAAACAGAATGTTTGCAGATATTATCTGGCAAATTCGATTTCCCAGGGTTCTGTTGGCAATGATTGTGGGGGCTGGGCTGGCACTTTGCGGAGTAGTAATGCAGGCTTCCGTACAAAACCCTTTGGCTGACCCCTATATCTTAGGAATTTCATCTGGAGGTGCCTTAGGAGCAACCTTCTCAATTATGCTTGGATTTGGGGCAGGAGGAATGCTCGGAGAGTTCGGGGTTGCGACATGGGCATTTATTGGTGCACTGAGTGCTGCGGCACTTGTATTGGTGCTTGCCAGTATCGGAGGAAAAACATCTTCTGTCAAGCTGGTTTTAGCTGGAACTGTAATTAATGCTCTATGCAGTGCTTCTTCAAACTTTATCATTTATTTCGCGAAAAACTCGGAGGGTATACGTTCTGTATCCTTTTGGACAATGGGAAGTCTGGCATCAGCGGAATGGGATACTTTGCCTCTTGTGTCTGCAGTGGTAATAGCAGCAATAATCTTTTTCCTGTTCCAATCAAGAGTAATGAACACAATGCTAATGGGAGAAGAAACCGCGATCACCTTGGGTGTCAATTTGAATTTTTACAGACGGTTGTACATGGTGATTTCCTCCGTAGTAACAGGTGTTCTGGTTTCCAGCTGCGGAATTATTGGATTTGTAGGTCTTATCATTCCTCATATTGTACGTAGCATTGTGGGGTCAGATCATAAGCGGCTAGTCCCGGCGGCGATTCTTTTCGGAGGTTTGTTTATGATGTGGACAGATATTTTTGCCCGAACAGTAATTCCAAATGGAGAAATGCCGATAGGTATCGTCACTTCACTTTTTGGTGCACCTGTGTTTATGTATATACTGATTAGAAAAAGCTATGGATTCGGAGGAAGATAATTGAATTTAAAAGTAGATCACGTATCAGTCACCTTATCGGGTGCAGATATTGTAAAAGACATCAGCATGAAAGTGGATGATAAACAATTTGTTGGAATTATTGGACCAAATGGGTGTGGAAAATCCACCTTGCTGAAAAGTATTTATAAAGTTATCAAGCCGCAGAAAGGCATTGTCTTTTTAGGAGATAAGGATGTTTTAAAATCATCTGCACGTGCTATCTCTGAAGATATGGGGGTGGTAGGCCAATTTAATGAATTGAGCTTTGATTTTACTGTCCGCGAGATGGTGATGATGGGGAGAACACCGCACAAACATTTCATGGAATCTGACAATATGGAGGATTATAAAATTGCAGCCGATGCGTTAGAAAGAGTTAACCTGGCAAAGTATGCGGACAGAAGCTATTTAACATTATCCGGCGGCGAAAAACAACGGGTAATATTGGCCAGAGCAATTGCTCAAGAGCCGAAATTTCTAATCCTCGATGAGCCGACCAATCATCTGGATATTAAATATCAGCTTCAGATTCTATCTGTTGTCAAATCATTAAATATTGGTGTTCTTGCAGCCCTCCATGATCTTTCTATGGCATCTGTTTACTGCGACATTCTTTACGTAGTTAAAGACGGACAGATCATAGCTTCAGGAAATCCAAAAGCAGTGCTGACGAAAAATCTTATCAGGCAGGTTTTTGAAATAGATTGTGAGGTTTACTCCAATCCGATTACCGGTGATTTAGCAATCGCATACCTGCCCTCTACTAATAGGTGCTAGGAGGGAATTAAAGATGGAAATTGATATGACCAAAGGAAATCCATCACGGATTATTCTAAAATTTTTCATTCCGTTATTTATCGGAGATTTACTTCAACAATTTTACAGTATTATTGATGCAATTGTAATAGGGAAATTTGTAGGCACAGATGCATTTGCAGCAGTTGGTTCTTCAAGTGCTGTAACCGTGTTTATAACATCTATTTTGCTGGGACTTGCTATGGGTGCTTCGGCAATTTTTTCTCAGCTCTATGGAGGCGGGCAGTATGATGAACTGAAAAAAACGATTTCCACAGCCTTAATTTTTCTGTTTAGTGTAAGCGTATTGATTACGGTTGTAACATCAATTTTTTTACCACAGATTATCGCCCTTTATCAAATGCCAGAGAAGACAGCCGTCTATGCTGCAGATTATTTAAAATATGTTTTTTATGGTTTTATTTTTATCGGTATGTATAACGCATTCGCTTTTCTATTACGGTCATTTGGAGATTCAAAAACTCCATTATATTTTTTAATTGCCTCTTGTATATCAAATCTCATTTTAGATTTGATCTTTGTAGTGGTGTTTCACATGGGGACCGCAGGTGCAGCGATTGCCACGCTTCTTACACAGGGTTTCGCTGCTATAGGCTGCGGTATTTATACAATAAAACGAATGCAATTTCTGAATTTCAAGCGGGAGGACTTAATTTTCAGCAAGTCTGCATTTAATAAGATCGCTACTTTTTCCGTCTTGACAGCGCTGCAACAGTCAATTTCCAGCTTCGGAATGATGCTAATTCAGGGATTGGTTAATACCTTTGGTTCAACGGTTATGGCTGCATTTGCAGCTTGCTCTAAAATCGACTCTGTCGCCAATGCCCCTTTGCAAGATCTGGGTAATTCTTTTTCTACATATACTGCACAGAATGAAGGTGCTGGAGAAACAAAAAGAATCCGGGAGGGGTTTCATGCAACTTCAAGGATTATTATAATCCTGTCGGCAGTAATCAGCATTGTCGCATTTATCTTTGCCCCAAACTTGATCACTCTTTTCGTAAACAAAAATGCAACAGAGGTAATCGCTGTCGGTGTTGGCTATCTTAGAATTGTTTCCATATTTTATGTATTGCTTGGCTTTATTGTTATGTTTTATGGATTTTTCAGGGGCCTTGGAGCCATTAAAATATCAATTTTGATGACCATGGTATCACAGGGATTGAGAGTATTGCTGGCCTATTCATTAGCACCTGTCAGGGGCTTTTCGGGTGTTTGCTGGGCGATTGTTGCAGGATGGTTTTTGTCAGATTTATTAGGTTTTTATATGTACAAGAAAGTCATGCTGCAAAAAGGCTAGTTAGTTTAATCAATGATCTTTAGAAAATAGATGAAAGGTATACCCGTAAAATAAGAAAACATGAGTTTAGAGTGGGAAGGGCATGAAATTTTACATTTATCTATGTAGCAACATGTAATACGGAAGGAGAATGCAGGAAAATATTTGATAAGGTTAAAGATTTGCTAAAACTTTAAAGCGTTTCTTTTAAAAAATGTAAAATTCTCTTGACATTTTTACATATGAATAGTATTCTGTAAATGTAAAATACTTTTGACATTTTGGAGGCTTTTATGAGAAAGATGGATGAGATGGAATTAAAGATAAACCAGAAAGGAATTAAATGGAGTTGGGCCTTTTTGGTTTTTTCCCTCGTTATATGGGGGGGATTTAACTATGTTAAAAGTCAACAGACATCACTTCCGTTTATCCTGTTCGGGCTACAGTTTCTGGTTTACTTTTTTGTAACGGGCATTGAAAAGATAAAAGTTGACGACAAAAGTGGTATAAAACAAATTCTAATTTCTTTAGGTGTGATAATTCTACTTATTTTCTTTGGCGCAATCCTGTATTTTACTATTGGTCGTTGAGAATTATGAAAAATATCATACGAGAATTACGTAAAGAAAAAAAATATAGACAGGAAGACTTGGCTACGGCGTTAGGTGTCACACGACAAACTATAAATGCAATTGAAAACGACAAATATGACCCTACTCTGCTATTAGCCTTTAAGCTGGCAAATATACTGGGAACGACGGTGGATGAGCTTTTTGAACCTGACTCAACCACACTTTAATGAAAACTGCACGGCAGTATATTAAAGAAAGCGTAGAAGTTATTAAATCGGGAGATCAGAATTTAGAGGTAAAAGTTTGAGTAAAAAAGATGATAATGAAAAAAATTATATAGTACTGGGAATGTGTTTTGGTATGATGGTGGGTGCAGTAGCAATGTGTTTTAGCATTATATTTGGACATTTTATTTTTGGAGTGATGTGTTTAGGTTTCGGGTATATGGTAGGAATGTTAGTTGGCATGTGTATAAAAAAGAAAAATTAAAATTGTTTTCTTTCCGGGAACATTGACAAATGTAGATTGCTAGGTATTATTTGTAATTTATGAAAAATAAAGAGGTAATGATAAAATGGAAAGTTTTAATATTTTAATAAATTTAGAAATTAAAAATCATGAGGTTCCTGAACTTCGAGAAGCCGTAGGCTGGGAACGTAGAGATGCAGACTATCCCTCTTTATTTGAGCATTGTTTGTTTTGGGCAGGTTTACGGGATAAGAATAATAGTCTGATTGCATTTGGATGTATGGTAGGCCCAGGTATAGAACACGGATATCTTGAGGATATTATCGTTCATCCAAGTTACCAAGGAAAAGGTATTGGTAATGCACTTGTGAAAAAGTTGCTACAAGTAGCAGAAGTAAAAGAAATTTCAATTGTAACAGTAACATTTGAAGAAGCCAACTGCAACTTTTATGAAGAGTGCGGTTTTACTTCATGTCTTGGAGGCGTTTGGAGAAGAAATGAGTGAGCGAATATTCTTAAAAAGCGAATTTTAGCCTAGAATGATTTCGTTTAGTACGGGGTTATTGTTGACTAAGAAGAAAGAAGAATAAATAAGAGAAGAATGTATGCTTGTTGCAACGTGTTGATTAGTAAATAGAATAGAAATCAGAAAAAGACGTGAGTGAAAGTGAGCTCACGTCTATCCTTATTTAGAAAAGAGAATTAAGTGAAAAAACTTAAACTAATAGTGATTTTTCGCAGATCATTTTAGCCATTAGGTTACCAGAAAGTAAACCGGCTAAATAATCTGCTTCAAGCCCGATTATGTCCCCTTGGCTTATCTGTTCGTATTAAGCTTTAATAGCCCAACGCAATTTAGCGCATCGGGCGCGGCCATTGGAATTGCATTCGGCTGCCGATGGCCGAATAGCATCAGGAGCAATTTCTCTATAGATCCCTTCACGATAGAGGCGTTTAAATGATTTTTTAACAAGGCGGTCTTCGCCAGAATGAAAGGTAAGGATCGCAACACGCCCGCCCACAGCCATCGCATCAGGAAGTTTTTCTAAAAATGTATATAACACTTCAAATTCATTATTGACATCAATTCGCAGCGCCTGAAAGCATCTTTGACAGGATTTTTTTATTTCTTCGTTTCTATCCTTTTCCGGAATGAAATTCAATGCATCTTTGATGATTTGTTGAAGCTGACTAGTTGTTATAATTTCTTCTCCTTTTTTTATTGCAGTAACAATGGCACGAGAGATTTCAGCAGAATGTGGCTCATCCGCGTTTTCTAACAGCATTCCATTTAATTCGTCTTGTGAAATGGTTTTAAGGCGGTCCGCTGCAGAGATACCTTTCGATGGATTTAGCCGTAGGTCCAGCGGCCCCTCTGTTTTAAAAGAAAATCCTCTTTCAGGATTGTCTATTTGCATGGAAGAAACGCCCAAATCTGCCAATATAAAATCCAATGGTCCTGATTCGGAAGTAATCTGATCTATATTGGAGAAGTTTGTTTGCCTGACCGTTAAAATTTCCGGGCCAAAACCTAAGTGTTCCAAACGCTCCCTGGTTTTAGGTAATTCAATAGGATCTACATCAGTAGCATACAAATGCCCCTTTGAATCTAAGCATTTAAGCATCTCTAAAGTATGTCCGCCATAACCTAAAGTTGCATCTAATCCAGTTTGGCCAGGGGCGATTTGTAAAATTTCTAATATTTCTTTTACACAAATGGAGCGATGCATTCCAGCAGGAGTATTTCCCTTTTGAATGACCTTTGCCACAGCATCAGCATATAATTCTGGTTGCAGTTCCTTATATTTATCTTTAAAAGATCTTGGGTGAGTGCCTTTATATCTTGGGCGACGCTGATGTTTTTGCTTTTGATTATCCATTTTTGTTACCACCTTTTTAAATATCTATTTTTTATCTATGATCCAAAGCGTCCGGGAAGCGAACCGCTTTAAATATTCTTACACATTACATGATATCAAATGCATGTCATAATAGCAAATGCATAATATATGAATCTGTAGGAAAAATCAAGCCTACCTCGGATGGAAGTTAATAAAACAGTAGTTATTGCATTGAACGGTATTCTCATGTAAAATGGGTTAGCACGTAACTTACCCAAGATTGAGGAAAGAAAGGCTAGATATGGATGTTAGAAAGTTTCATAATTATATAATCAGTGAGGATATTGTAAAGGCGCTTAATGGTCTGGAGTATGATATACCTACGGAAGTTCAGGCTAGAGTCATTCCAGCCGCTTTGGAAAAAAATGATCTAATCGTCAAAGCCCAGACAGGCAGCGGTAAGACTGCCGCATACGTAATTCCGATATGTGAATTTATTGAATGGCTGGAAAATAAACCGCAAGCGCTTATTTTGACTCCAACAAGGGAGCTTGCTGTTCAAGTAAAAGAGGATTTTACTAATATAGGCAGATTTAAACGAATAAAAGCAGCAGCAATCTACGGAGGTCACCAGTTTTCTATTGAGAAAGCCGATTTGAAGCAAAAAACACATGTAGTTGTTGGCACACCAGGGCGTGTCATGGATCATATTAAGAAAGGTACGTTACCTTTAAATAAGATTAACTGCTTAGTCATTGATGAAGCTGACCGAATGCTGGATATGGGATTTATTGAACAGGTAGAAGAAATTATGAAAGAACTGCCCGAAGAACGGATGACAATGTTGTATTCTGCTACTATGTCCGATGAAGTAAAAAATTTATCATCAAATTATATGAGAGATCCTATCAATATAGATGTCAGCGAGGAAGGTATCGTGACGGCTGATATTAATCATGTTCTTTATATTACGGATGAAGAAGAAAAATTTGACTTACTGACCGATGTTATGATTATTGAAAATCCGGATAGCTGTATCATCTTTTGCAGTACAAAGGACCGAGTGGATATGGTTTGTGATCGTCTGAATGATTTAGGATATCCCTGTAATAAAATGCATGGCGGCATGGAACAAGACGATCGATTATCTGCAATCAAGCGTTTTAAAAGGGGAGAGTACCGATATTTAATAGCTACAGATGTAGCAGCAAGAGGGATAGATATAGAGAATATTTCTCTGGTTATTAACTATGACATCCCATTGGATGAAGAAAACTATGTTCATCGCACAGGAAGAACAGGGCGTGCAGGGCGAAAAGGAAAAGCCATCTCATTTGTTGTTCCGACTCAAACCAGATATCTGCACGAAATCGAAAATCTTATCGGGTTTATAATTCAGGAAAAAACGAAACCTTCCAAAGAGGAAGTATCCAATCAAAAACCTTCCTTTGATGATAAAATGAATACGGCCCCTAAGATTAAAAAGATGAAAAGTGATCAATTAAATAAGGATATAATGAAATTACGTTTCAACGGTGGAAAGAAAAAGAAACTCAGAGCAACTAATTTTGTCGGAGTCATATCCAATCTGGAAGGTGTGAAGGCAGAAGATATCGGAATAATAACCATACAAGATACCCTTACCTATATAGAAATATTAAACGGGAAAGGCCCATTGGTACTGGAAGCAATGAAAAATACAATGATTTGCGGTAAACAATTGAAGGTGACGAAGGCAGTGGATAAAATATAAAATGCTGCATTATGGAAAGAAATTTTGAGATGCCAGCTGGACTGAGCCCACTGTCCAGGTTTCAGTTCGTGTGAACCTCAGAGATTGACTGATTAATTGGTCAATCTCTTTTCTATTTTAGGCTTGATCACAGGAAAAATGGATTTATTGTCTTATACTTTTCATGTCCACATTTACATAAATTCCTATGAATTTCAGAAAATTAACATAAAAATTCGTCCAATTGCATAGAAAACTGCACAGAACCAATTCCTTTAGAATAAACTGAATTGAGAATGAAAATGCGTTGCAAATCGAGCAGCTTGCAGGAGTTTATATGGACAATATCAGCTATAGTGATGAAGCAATGACAAGTGCAGGATTACCTTATGATAATATAAATTGGTATAATATTGCGGGTCAGCCTTTTGGTACTGCCTCTAGATTTAATGTTATTGTATTTAATGATGCCAATAACATTATAGATATTGAAGGGCCTGTAGCAATAGGCGGAAGTTTTTACAGCCCCAGGGGTTTGAGTGTTGGCTTTGCCAATAAAGGTAACAAAGCAGTCAATTACTCACCGGATTTAGTACGCTTTTTAGTTGGCGGTAATGTATCTATGACCGGCCCTTTGGTTGTGATCGGTCATGTGGTTGTGGGCGGAGGATTCCGTGCAGCCAAGGGAAGCACCTATTTAATCGGAAAAGATGGAATGAATGATGGGATACAAGAACTGAAATTTTTGTACCAGGCCAATGGAGGCAGCCAATATTGGACACCATCAGATAAAGGTGATCACTATGTGGTTCCCAGTTATGACGTACCAAGATATATACCTGCAAGCAGGATAGGTGCTGACTTACCTAGATTTTTTAGTGATGCCAGGGAAAGCATCGGTTTCTACAAAGACTGTATTGAGTCTTTAACTCCAAATGGAAATGTAGTGGATAATAATTACGAGTGGATTTTAAGGGGCAATGATCCTGTACAGAATGTATTCCTTATCGATGTAAGACCAAATGGTTTAATCAATAAAGGAATTCGTGCAGAAGTTCCACAAGGAAGCAGAGTTATTGTAAGGCTGAGAACAGGAGCAAATGCCCATTTGCAATACGGTGTTTATGGGGAAAGAAGTAAGACTAATCAGACATTGTATGTGTTTGAGGATGCAACTAATATTTATATGGAAAAGTCTTCTGATATCTGGGGAAGTATATTGGCACCACAGGCTATGTTCCATGCTCATCCTACAGGCGGCCATGTAAGCGGCAATGCTGCCTTAGGATCTTTTGCCGTAAATGCTGAGAGCGGCTTTGAATTTCACTATTACCCATTTATTGGAGGAGTGATATGTCCAGCTGCAGCACCAGCTCCGGAAGTACCTCAGGTATCACCAGGACAGGAAGAACAGGTATGCCCACCTTGTCCGGCACCCACACCTTGTCCGACACCACAACCTTGTCCGACACCACCACCCTGTCCGGCACCAATCCCTTGTCCGACACCACCACCCTGTCCGGCACCACCACCTTGCCCCACCCCGGAACCCTGCCCAGCGTGTCCAGTACCGCCACCTTGTCCTACTCCGGAACCCTGCCCAGCATGTCCGGTACCACCACCATGCCCTACCCCGGAGCCCTGCCCAGCGTGCCCGGTACCAGAACCCTGTCCAGCGTGTCCGGTTTGTCCACCATGTCCGGTACCGCCACCATGTCCGGTACCAGAACCCTGTCCAGCGTGTCCGGTTTGTCCACCATGTCCGGTACCAGAACCATGCCCTGCATGTCCGGAATGCCCGATACCGGAGCCATGCCCAGCCTGCCCGGAACCGGAAACCATATTTGTTCCCATTCCAATACCAATACCTGCAGAGTGTCCGGAACCGAAACCCTGCCCTGTTTGTGAGGAATGCCTGATTAAACCCTGTATTATTGCGGGCTGTGTCTGGGGCTGTTACTGCAATAGTTTCCATGATTGGGATGTAAAGTTATATGAGAGATGCAAAGACATTGATACCTTACTGTGCTGCGTACAGATCAATGGTTGCGGCTGCTTTGAGTTTACAGTTCCTTTTGAAGGTTTTTATATCTTAAAAGTAAGAATGTCTGATAACTGCTGCAAGACATTCCGGTGTAAACCAATCATTACGTTGAATAATGTTGGCGTAGCCTGTTTTATGATTGATTAATTTTATTTCAATTTGCTGTTTATTATATTTTATCAGAGCTGCTGCATGCGGAGGTATACCTTAATTGCAGCAGCTTTTTTAATTTTGCCTTTAAAGGTTTGCCTTACTTTTGGAAATGGAAATGCTGCCAGTTCTCTGGCAGAAACTGGAAGGAATGAGTGAAGCTTTAGCAAAAGAAGCTGAACATTTCGGAGTGAAACTTACCATGGTTGAACCAGGAGGCTACTGGACAGATTTATACCTTTCGATGAGCTACAGCGATCCATTGGATTCATACGGGACACTTCGCGAAGAACTGGCCAAACAGTATTCCGAAGGTTCGGCAGATAGTGATCCTTCCTTGGCAGCGGAAGCCCTTATGAAATTAGCAGATAGTGATAATCCTCCCCTGCGGCTTATCCTAGGCAGCATGGTTTATGATTTGGCAATGGACGCATTAAAGAAACGTATGAATGCTTGGGAGGAATGGGAGGCAGTTAGCCGTGCATCGGAAAATGCGATCCCCGCACCTGAGGGATATGGAGTATTTAAGGAGGAAGAGTAATGACGTATATATATTTGATGAATAATGTAAAACCATTAAATAAGGAACTCATAAAGAGTCATGTGGATCATCTAAAAGAATTAAAGAATCAAGGCAGACTTGTATTTTGCGGGCCTTTTATCGATTACCCCGTTTAGCTGAAGATTTGGCAGAAGCAACGAAGATTGCGAAATCAGATCCTTTCATTGCTTCCGGATGTAAATCTTTTGAAATCAGAACGCTGGAACCAGCTAATGACGAAAACAATTACCTTTTGGGAGAATAAACTGGCATTCGGATCATTTTTGACGGATCAAAACATGGAACCCTTGGTATTGATTTCAAAAGTGTGCAGCTTTTAAAGTCTTGAAAATACTAGGGTTCACGGATACTGTATTATAAAAGTTAATATTTCGTCTTGTTTTTATCCCTCGATATGTGTTTATGAAAACATATCGAGGGATTTTAATATATTCTTGACAAAATATAGAAATTGGAGTAATGTTTTTATATGTCTAAACGACATATAACCTACAACTTTATAAAGGAGTAATTGCATGATAGAGTTAATTATTTTAGGATTTTTATCTTATAATAATCCTCTTACCTTATACGACATAAAAAAGGGAATGGAAAGAAGCACCGAATATTTTGCAAGTACAAGTCAAGGCGCAATCCATCCGGCTTTAGTGAAACTTGAGAAGAATGGATATATAACTTCAAAAGAGGAAGTTAAAAATAATAGGACAAAAAAGTTATACAGAATTACGGATTCTGGAAGAGAACGATTTAGCATGCTGATGAGACAGGATTTGGGTTTTGATAAGTATAAGTCCACACAATTGCTAAAGATGCTATTCTTTAATGAATTAAACAAAGAGGAACGGTTGGAATCGATTAGCATCCATATTAAGAACTTTAAAAATATGCAGAAAGACCTTGTAAACATTAGAGATGAAGGGAATTTGCGCCTTGAGGAAATGGGGGGATCTCTGGAAAACCACAGACCGGCAAAATATGAAAATGATGCTCTTGCGTTTGGCCTTGCGTATACCAGCTTTGTGATAAAGTGGTTTGAAGATTATTTTAAAAGGATAGAGGGGGAGTCATGAAAATATCAATTTTTGATTTAGGACAAAACAATAGAAATGAATCACTGGCTCAGGAAATTAAGAATTACTATCTGGAAACAAAAAAGGAAACAGAGGTAGTCATCTATCATTCTATGGATACCGAAATGAAGGATTGTATCGGTTGTTGGAGCTGCTGGTGGAAGACCCCTGGAAAATGTGCGTTGAACGATGATGCATTTAAATTGTATAAGGACTATATAAACAGTGATGAAGTAGTTATTTTGTTTCATACAGCAAATGGATTTATTGATGGAAAGGGAAAAACATTTCTGGATCGATTAATTCAACATTATCTACCCTACATTAAATTAAGAAATGGTGAATGCTGTCACTTGAAACGATATGATAAATATCCTGTTATGAACTTCTATTTTGAAAAGAGTGGGTTAAGTACAGAGGAAGTGAAAATCATAAAGGACTATCTCACCCGCATGGCATACCATTTCCAAAGCCCTTGTAAAGAAATATTGTATGAAAATGAAAGCATACAAACAGCTGACTTAGAAAGCACAAAGCTTATGGCTGAGGTTTTGTCAAAGGAAGTTATTGAAAGAAAACCAAGCGGCAAATGGGTGATTTATAATGGATCTCCAAGGGGGAATCATTCTAACAGTAAACTGATCATTGAAAAGATAATAATGGGAATGAAGGCACAGGGAGCAGAAAATATAGAAGTTAGGAATTTGATAAATATAAAAGAACAGAAAAATTGGGCTGAGAATTTCAGCTCCGTTGAAAATAATTTATTTGTATTTCCGCTTTATGTTCACGCTATGCCGGGATCAGTAATGAAATTCTTTGAACTACTAAAGCCAATTAACGATAAAGAGGTACATATGGCATTTTTAGTTCAGTCCGGTTTTCCAGAGACTAGTCAGTCGTACTATTTGAGACCTTATCTTGAACTAATTACAAAAAGGCTGGGGGTATCCTTTGACGGAACCATTATAAAAGGCGGTGTGGAAGGTATCCAAATGAAACCAGAAAATGCCAACAAAAAGTTCTTTGATCAAATGGAGTTAATAGGAAGAACATATGCCAGCAAAGGAATCATGGATTTAAACCTGAAAAAAGAATATGAAAAATCAGAGTATCTTTCAAAAGGGACTCAATTATTATTTTCTATATTCTCATTAACCGGATTAACGAACTACTATTGGGATTTCAATCTTAAGAAGAATGGTGCTTATGAAAAAAGATTTGCAAAACCATATACGGAATGAAAACAAGTGGGGAAGTTTTTTATAGTAAGGGAGGAATTGTACGATGCGAGAGTATTTTCTAAAAACAAACCGGATTGGTTTCTCGAAGTGGAGTGCTTCCGATTTGGATTTGGCTGCTCAGCTATGGGGAGATAAAGAGGTCACACAGTTTATTTGCGCTTCCGGAAAGTTTACACGTCAGGATATCGTTAACCGCCTGGATACTGAAATTCATAATGATGAGGAGTTTCATATACAGTATTGGCCTATTTTTGAGCTTGCTACAGATGAACTGATTGGCTGTTGCGGTATCCGCCCCTTTAAAACGGATACGCATTCCTATGAGTTTGGTTCTCATCTACGAAAAAAATACTGGGGCATGGGATATGCCTCTGAGGCAGCAAGAGCCGTCATAAATTACAGTTTTGATATTTTAAAGACAGTTAAATTGTATGCAGGACATCATCCGCAAAATAAGGCTTCAGAAAAGCTGCTCTTGAGACTGGGTTTTCAATATATTGGTTTGAATTTTTATGAACCGACGGGATTGTATCATCCGTCCTATGAAATCGGGGTGCCGGTTTCAATAGAAGATTAGAGGAATTCACAATTTAATTGTGCTTTATAAAAATCAATAGATTTTATTTGTATAGCCTGAGAGGAAAGTTATAATAGGTTTTATCAAGAATTCCAGATTTTACGGATTAAGGAAGATAAAACAAGCGCATTACGCCGAGCAGCCTCCATGCTGCTCGGCGTTAGTTCCTATTAACCCAAGAATTTATGAATCCGGGAATTTATTATTTCGTTGTATTTTTCGTTCTAAATGGTCTGAAGAATGCGCGAATATCATCGGCCATAACTTCGGGTTCCTCCATAGCAGTAAAATGTCCGCCGCGAGGCATTGAAGTCCAGCGGGTTATATTCAGATTTTGCTCAGCCCATTTTTTAGGTGGCAATAAGACATCAGCCGGGAAAAGGGCAATGCCTGTGGGAACCTCTATGCGCCCCATCAAAGGCAAAGAATGCACGTTTTCATAATACATATTAGCTGATGACCCTATAGTATTAGTAACCCAATAGATCATTATATTCGTGAGTAGTTCATCCTCGCTAAACCTTTGTCGAAGGTCGCCGTTACAATCGCTCCATGAACGGAATTTTTCAATAATCCAACCAGCCAAACCAACTGGTGAGTCGGAAAGTCCGTAGGAAATGGTTTGAGGTTTTGTGGATTGAATCGACATATAGGCTCCCTCATTGGAAATCCATTCCTGCGCATTTCTTTTGTACTGCAGCTCTTCTTCCGAAAGATCCTCTTGTTCTTTCGTATATACGAGACTTCTGATTATTCCGATGTCTGTCAGGTGAATACCGTATAGAAGCTCCGGATGGTTTAAGGCTAAATATCTCGTAACACCAGATCCCATATCTCCGCCTGCAGCAGCAAACTTTTCATAGCCGAGTTTTTCGGTCATTAGTTTAGACCAAAGCTCAGAAACCCGACAATTGTTCACACCGCCATGCTCAGGGCGACTGGAAAAACCAAATCCAGGTATGGAAGGGACGATTACATCGAAAGAGTCTTCCGGGTCACCGCCGTGACGAGCCGGATCAGTGAGAAGAGGGATAATCTTCCGGTAACGCAAATAACTGTCAGGCCAGCCGTGAGTAAGAATAATTGGCAAAGGGCACGGCCCCTTACCGCGTTCGTGAATGAAGTGCACATTGATACCATCGATATCACTTTGAAACTGAGAAAAGCGGTTTAATTCGGCTTCCTGTGCGCGCCAATCATACTGATCCCGCCAATACGTAATCAGAGATTTTAAGTAACCAATTTCAGTCCCTCGTTCCCAGCTGGTGTTTACAAATTGGTCTGGCCAGCGAACATGCTCCAGCCTGTATTTTAGGTCATCTAATGTTTCATTGGATATTTGGATATGAAAACGTTCAATGTCCATTATTTTTCTCCCTTCATTTATAGGTTCATGCAAATGTTTTACCATAATTTGATGAAAAATTAATTATATTTAAAGTGTACCATTTTAAAAATATGATACAATGAGAGAAATGTAGTTTCTAACTATACTATCTGCAGAGAGGGGGTAGACTGCTATGCCTCAATTTGACCGTCATAAAAACCGGACAGTAAAGATTGAATTTGTTACTGCCGAGGACTTTAAAACTCTTCCATATAAGGAGCGTTTTACAATTATTTTTATTACGGATGGAAGTATCACAGGGATATTGAATGACCGCCCAATGAAAATATCTGCACCAGGTGTTTTGTGTTTGTCGAAAGAAGATACAATAAAAATATCTGACAGTAACAAAGTATCAGCACAATCCTTCAGCTTTCATACGGATTTTTTAAACAGTACACGAATTTCTGAAAAGTTGGACAACGTTTCAACTAATTTAAGAATACAAACCGGTCTTTCACTTTTTCGCCGAGATCATACACAAACCGGGGTACCCCTTGTAACCGCTAAAGCATATCCGCAGTTATTTGAGTGGTTTTTTGTGCTTGGAACAGAAGTGTCTGCCCAAAGCGATGCACTTTGGGTATGCAGAATAAAAAAATACCTTATACAAATATTGGGTTTGCTTGAAAATCTAAGCCACCAGGCGGAACAATCACCAGTTGATGTAGTACTAGAATATATATACACGAATTATTCAAATAAAATTATATTGGAGGACTTAACCAGCTGTGCACACTTAAACCGGGTATCTTTAAATGAACTGTTTAAAGAAAGATGCGGTTGTACAGCAATGGGCTATTTGCAGTTGTACCGAATGCAGGTAGCAGGGGATCTTCTGATCCACACAGACATGAGTCTCAATGAAATTGCACGTTCAACAGGATTTGAATATGACACTTACTTTATAAAACAATTTACAGCTAAAAGAGGGCTATCCCCTACATCATATCGGAATTTTTGCCGTGAGCATGCCGCATCTTTATAAGAGGATTGCTCTCATATTCAATGCTTCTTTTTCAGTTCAGGATAAAAATTCTTCCGCATAAAAGTCCACTGACATGTTCCGACAAAAAATCCTTTTAAGGGGCTTTTTATCTTTTTTATTTCTTTAAATCCTAACATGGAATAAAGGTTTTTTGCAGAATTATCTTCAGCAACCGCTAATGACCAAGTAGCATGGCCCCGATCCAATAATGCCTGTTCGGCGTGTTGAAGCAGCAGCCTGCCAATTCCTTTCCCACGTAATGCCTCACTAACTGCGATGTGCTCTATATAGCATTCATTTGGCGTGTTAGCATCTAGCAGCAGCATTTTAAAAAACAGCAGTACGGTATTAATGACGCCGTACCTTTTGCATAAGGAAATGACCGGTATTCTTTTATTTCCTTTTTCTTTTTTACCGCAGAGTATTAATATCACTCCAACAATATTCTGATTTTGTCTTGCAACAAAATGGAGATAGGAGGGATCACCGGCTTTTAAATCCCAAGAAGCATATATAATATCTTTTATTTCGCTAACGCTTAAATTCTGACGATGGCAAAACTTGCTGTTAAAAGAATGAACTAATAAGGAAATTACGCTTTCGAAATCTTTGTCTTGATACTCTTCAATAATAATATGATCCATGACAGGCCTTCCTTTACAAACGATTATTTAGGTACTATACTTACCATAAACCCTTGAGCGGCTCAAGAGTCAATGGCTCAATTCAATTTTAAGGAGGGCAAGATGCACGGATTGTTACGTATAGGACAAGTAAGTAAATTGTATGGTATATCTTTGGATACTTTACGCCACTATGATCGAAAGGGGTTGCTTGAACCAATCGTTGATTCCCAAAGTGGTTACCGGTATTATTCTCTGGAACATCTGGATATTTTAGAAATGATTCTGGTAGGAAAATATACTGAAATCCCCCTGGATCAAATGAAGGAAAAAATAGATTCGGAAAGCATTAATGGATATTTGTCCATGATACAAGAACAGAGCAGCCGCATCTATGAAAAACAAAAGATATTAAACCAGCTTGGGCAATATACGGAGGGTATGCTGGAACTACTGAAAACGATCACTGAATTTAAAAATGATTACAGCTTTTCTACCGTTACCATTAATAAAGATATGAATTTGACTATTTACAACGTGGATTTGCAAACACTTCTAGGTGAAAATACAATCCTGCATCAAATAGATGGAATGGAATCTTTTGAGCAATGGTTTTCTTATCATGTTAAAGCAAACGGAACAATTGTAGAAAACGGCGAGACAATCGGACTTTCCGTTCTTGACAATATGATAAATACGAAGATATTGCAAAGGAGTTTAGAATTTGCATCTAAGTCTGATTTTGTATCGCGGCACCACGTAGCCGGTTGTTATGGAATCATTTCATTTTGGGGAACTCAAAAAGATTTAGTGGAATATCTATATGAATTATGCCGTCATTTTGATTTGCACGATACCGTTTTGTTAATTAAATTTCGATTTGCGTTGCCTCATAAAAGTATGGACCATGAGTATTTTGTAGAAATATACTTTCCCCATAACCCAGCATAATTCTGTTTATGTGTTAGAATCAGATTTTCCCGGGGTGGAAATAAATGGCAGGTATGTTGTATAATGAGCTTGAGGTGATTAGTATGAATAGAATTATAGCGGCAGCCATTGTAAAAGAAGGTAAGACTTTTATAGCGAGGCGCAATTACGGATCGCTGGCAGGCTATTGGGAATTTCCAGGTGGAAAAGTAGAAGGTAATGAAACAGATGCAGAATGCTTAAAGAGAGAAATTATGGAAGAATTATCTGTGAAACTCAAGATAGAAGAGTGTCTTGGTGAACAGCAGTTTTTTGTTGATAGAAAAGAATATATGATGGTTTTGTACAAGGCAGTTTTATTAGATGAAAACTTCCGACTCAGTGTGCATAGTGAAACTGCATGGGTGGAGAAGGAGCAGCTGCATAAGTATAAGCTGGCGCCAGTGGATGAATTATTGGTGCAGCAGGGGTGTTTGGAGGGACTCGTCTGAAAAAACAACACGATGATATACCAGAGGTTTCAATCTCTCTAAACAAAAAATATCGTGGGTTTGGTATTGGAACCGAATTGATGAAGCGAATGCTGAAGTTACTTAAATGCAAGGGATATAAAAAAGCATCACTTACGTACAAAAGGACAATTATGCGGTGCGTATGTATCATAAGGCAGGATTCAAAATTATTGATGAAACTATGAAGGAGTTCATAATGGAGTATCTTTTCTGAGATGAATTCCAGTTGGAAGGGAGATATATAAATGGAGTGTAAAATACGGGAATGGCAGATAGAGGATGCCGAAAATTTAGCATTAGTGATAAATAACAAAAAAATCCAGGATAACCTAAGAGATGGGCTGCCTTATCCCTATACCGTTGAAAATGCGAAAGAATACATTACTTCTATGTTATCGGCGGACAAGGATGAGACATATGCTTTTGCAATTACGGTAGATGATAAAGCGATCGGAAGCATTGGAGTGTTCCGCTGTAACAACATTCATTTCAGAAGTGCTGAAATGGGTTATTATATAGCAGAATCCTATTGGGGGAAAGGAATTGGCACAAGTGCAGTGGAACAGACCTGCAGGTATATTTTTGAAAATACGGATATTATCAGGATATTTGCAGAACCCTTTGCTTATAATAATGCATCTTGCCATATTCTTGAAAAGGCCGGTTTCCAATGTGAAGGTATCTTGAGAAAGAATGCAATAAAAAATGGGGTTATTCTCGATATGAAAATGTATGCACTGATTAAAGAAGATTGATAAATTATATATACACGATCCATACTTGATATTAGGAAGGTGAATCCATGGGACATATTACAAGCAAAGATGCCTATAAGAATTTAGAAGAAAGAATCAATTGGTTCACACAAGGGGCTCCGCCAACGGAAAGCCTATATAAAATTTTGCAGGTTCTATATACAGAAAAGGAAGCTAAATGGGTCGCATTATTGCCGGTTCGTCCATTTACAGCAAAAAAAGCAGCTAAAATATGGAACACCAGTGAATGGAAAGCAGAAGCTTTTTTAGAACATCTTTGCGAGAAAGCGTTACTTGTGGATTCATTTTATAATGGGGTACGTCAATTTGTTATGCCGCCGCCAATGGCAGGGTTCATTGAATTTGCATTGATGCGCACAAGAGGCGATATTGATCAGAAATATTTAAGTGAATTGTATTATCAATACATGAATGTAGAAGAAGATTTTGTTAAGGATTTATTTTTCGCAACAGAGACGTATCTTGGACGAGTCTATGTTCAGGAGCCGGTCCTGACAAGTGAAAACACAATTCATATTTTGGATTATGAAAGAGCCAGTCATATAATTGAAGATGCAGCTTATATAGGCCTTGGAACCTGTTATTGCAGGCATAAGATGCTGCATGCAGGCCATCCATGTGAAATAAATGCCCCGCTGGATGTTTGCCTCACCCTTGGAAATGTGGCCCGTTCTCTTGCAGAAAATGGACAGCATGCAAGATTAATTGATAAGAAAGAAGCAATGGATGTATTAGAACGTTCTTATGCAGCAAATCTTGTACAAATTGGCGAAAATGTTCGTGAAGCTCCGGCTTTTATCTGCAATTGCTGCGGTTGCTGTTGCGAAGCTTTGCAGGCAGCAAGAAAATTCAGTCCAATGCAGCCTGTGGCTACTACAAATTTTATACCTAAGATTTCGGAACAATGTATAGGATGTGGTAAATGTGCAAAGGTATGTCCGGTATTGGCTATTTCCATGCAAAAAAACAAAGAGGGGAAAGCTGCAGCTCAGGTGGACGAGGAGGTATGTCTTGGCTGTGGTGTATGTGTGCGGAGCTGTCCTAAAAATGCCATTGAATTAGTGCGAAGAGAGGTACAAGTCATTACACCGGTAAATAGTACTCATAGATTTGTGCTGCAAGCAATCGAAAAGGGAACCCTCCAAAATCTCATATTTGATAATCAGGCATTTAACAATCATCGTGCGATGGCAGCAGTACTTGGTGTTATACTTAAATTACCCCCATTAAAGCAGATGATGGCTAGCAAACAGTTTAAATCCATATATTTGGATAAATTGCTGTCAAATAAAAGCACAAAAAGGTCATAAAATGTATGCAGAAAAAATGAGGAGTAATTTCAAGATATAGCTTACAAAAAATCAAAAGGCTAAGTTTTTAGGTCAGCTTTAGGGACCTTTAAACTTAGCCTCTTTTTACAAAGATGCAGAAAGGATATCTAAAGTAGCATGAGCGAACATGTACAATAAAAGCATGTTGATTCCAGAAAACTTGATATTATGTTTAGGAAGGCTGTTAAAGGCAAGATTGACTGCATAATCACATAATCTAACAGTAGATTATCAAGTGATATCAGTAAGTTTAAAGAATAATAGAATTTTTAAGGAAAAAATGACACGAAAGAGCATATGGTGGATTTTTATTATCAAATGGGCAGGCTTTATTAATATTCTTAAAAGACTGATTTAATATATTTGACATTTGAATCAACTATTTTAATAATAATATTAATATTATTGATTTATATATTGACATATTTAATTTACGGTTGTATATTATAATCAAATACTACATCAGAAAGGTGAAAATATGAAATACAAAGCTCCGGGTAAATGTCCCGTATGTGGTGAGAAGCTTTCCATAACCAAGCTAAGCTGTCCCAGGTGTTCTACAGCCATTGAAGGCGATTTCCAGCCTTGTGAATTCTGCCGTCTTCCAGAAGAGGATCTCGAGTTTGTCAAGGTATTCATAAGATGCCGCGGTAATATCAAGGATGTTGAGAAAGAACTGGGCATCTCTTATCCCACGGTCCGGGGTAAACTGGATTCGGTCATAAGAGGCCTTGGGTATGAAGTATCATCAAAAGAATCAATGAAGGAGAATGAAGATAAGGCAACCGCCAGGAATGAAATTCTTGACCAATTATCAAAAGGTGAAATCTCCCCAAAGGAAGCAACGGAACGAATTAAAAATCTATAATTAATAGGAGGGTCAGTCCATGAGTGAACAACAAAAAATACTGGAAATGATAGAAAAAGGGCAGATTACCGCTGCAGAAGGCATGGAGCTTTTGGAAGCTCTGAATGTGACTAAGGGAACGGAAGCAATCCAAAGGGTTGAAACTGTAACAGCTGCAAGACGAAACTATAAGTTCCTTAAAGTAAAAGTAACGTCGGATGACAATTCCGTTAATGTTAACGTAAATATACCGTTACGATTGCTGACTACGATCAGTGAAATCGCTGATAAGATGACTACTATGGTTCCTGCTGATGCCAGAAGAGAGATGGAAGCAAAGGGGATCGATATTTCCAGCATCGATTTTGCAAAGATAATCGAAGAGATCATAAACGGCACCTTGGATGATCCGAATATCGTTGATGTGGAAGCCTGGGATGAAAGCCATAAAGCAATGGTAAAGGTGAAAGTATATGTCGATTAAGGGCTGTCATTTTTTGCGGATCAAGCTCCAGATTGAGAACAGAAGGTTCATAAGAATTCCCTTTCCCATTCCCCTGTATATTTTTCAGGAATTATTGGACTGTTTTCAGGATTTACTGACTGTCGCATGTTTCTTTGTACCGAAAGTGCCTGATCCCGGCTCATCCTCCTCAATCACCATCCATTCAGTGAAAGTGCTCAATATTGCAGCCATGAAGCTGCTGGATTCATTATCCGAGGATGAACCATATAATCTTGTCGATGTCACAACAGACAAAGTCAAAGTATTAATTAAAATCAGGTAAAGCATGTCTATTGGAGGTAAAAATGACGAAGCCGTTCATAAAATATATATCAATCGTATTAACCATATATCTGATGTCATATGTATCACACTCGGTTTATATTGGCAGCATCCCGGCACTTCTTATTATGGGATTGGTACTGTTGGTAGTAAACTTTATATTAAAGCCGATTCTGCTGTTGTTTACACTGCCGGTCAACTTACTGACCTTAGGATTATTCAGTTTTATTGTGAATGCCTGGACGATTATGATTGCAGATCAATTTGTAGCAGACATAAGCATGGGCGGCTTTCTTAATTCACTTCTGGCTGCCTTTATCATTGCTATCTTTAATCATCTGCTCAGGGATATGAATAAGGGATAAATTGATAGGTTACAGGTGTAAGAGGCATATGGTAATATTAAAATCGAAGAAAAGAAGAGGATAGTCCGGAAATGATTTTGGAGTATCCTCTTCTTTATTACGTTCTGCAACTAAAGTCGGTGGGAGAAGACTGCAATAAACTGAATAATTGTGATTTTTACACAAAAATAATTCTAATAATTATTATATAATTAACATTGAATAATAAAAAGAAAACCAATATAATAACAGAGTATCAATTGTTCTTTGAAAAAATCATATCTATATAGCTGTTTAAAACGTAGCTGGGAACACGCGGCATACTGCTGGTATCATATATACCGATTAGCGTATGAGGGTGTTTCGTGGCCACCCGAACCGCCGGCAGTACACCAGTCATATAGTCTATGAAACAAAGCTTGTTATGTATTTAATACCAGGAGGTAATGATGAAAGGAACCCTGCTTGTAAAGAATGTAAAACATCTTGTGACATGTGACGCTGATGACAGACTGCTGGAGGGAGTGAATGTGCTGATAAAGAACGGTGTAATAGCCGAAGTCGGCAGCAATGAACAAACAGCTGATGATGTGATCGACGCATCTAATATGGTGATGTATCCGGGACTTATTAATACTCACCATCATTTATATCAAACCTTCAGCCGTAATTTGCCTCAGGTTCAGAGGATGGAATTATTCCCGTGGTTAAAAACTTTATATGAAATCTGGAAGCACGTAGATGAGAACGTGGTTTATTACAGTTCCCTTACAGGACTTGGGGAGCTGTTAAAAACAGGGTGTACCACCTGTTTGGACCATCATTACGTGTTCCCAAAGCATGCTGGAACAGGGCTATTGGATGCCCAGTTTTCTGCAGCGGAGGCGCTTGGCATCCGTTTTCACGCCACAAGAGGCAGTATGGACTTGAGTGTGAAGGACGGCGGTTTGCCGCCGGATTCCGTTGTCCAGACAGTGGATGAGATTTTAAAGGATTCCGAAGCTGCTGTGAAAAAATTCCATGATGGCAGCCCTTATTCCATGCGCCAGGTGGCATTGGCTCCCTGTTCCCCCTTCAGTGTGACCGGGGAACTTTTGAAGGAATCGGCAAAGTTGGCCAGAAAGCTGGGGGTAAGACTACACACTCATTTGGCAGAGACAAAGGATGAAGAACAATTTACCCTTTCTCACTTCGGTATGCGGCCTTTAGCATATATGGAAAGCCTGGGCTGGGTCGGCCCTGATGTATGGTATGCCCACGGGATTCATTTTAACGAGGATGAACTGGAGCTTTTGGCCAGAACTCAGACAGGTGTAGCTCATTGTCCCATCTCCAACATGAAGCTGTCTTCAGGCATTGCTTCCATCCCGGAAATGCTTAATCTGGATGTCCCTGTAGGCTTGGCTGTGGACGGATCAGCCAGCAACGACGGCTCCAATCTTCTGGAAGAAATGAGAGTGGGCTACCTTCTCCACAGGCTAAATGACAGCCGGAAGGCACCTAGCGGATATGATATGCTGAAAATCGCAACCAAGGGAAGTGCTAGAGTGCTGGGCCGGGAAAATTTAGGAGAAATTTCTGCAGGTATGGCGGCGGATTTTTTCCTGGTCGATTTAAACCGTATTGATATGATAGGCGCTCAGTTTGATCCAATGTCGATTTTGAGCACGGTAGGGCTTAAGGGCAGTGTGGACTATACGGTTGTAAATGGCAATATTGTTGTGAAAGAAGGCCGGCTGGTGCGAATGGACGAAGAGAATTTGGTTCGGAAAGCAAATGAGGCCGTAGCTGACTATTTAAATAACTGAAACATTTCCTGCATCACTGAACAGATTTGTTCGCCATGATTGCCAAGGAAGAACTGATTGTAGGGGCTGCCTTTAGGTTGTTTTGTCCGCAGCCCTTACAATAGGCAAAATACTGGAGAATCGTATAGAACAGTCAAGTAAATCTTTGCTATAATAAGAGCTGCAGAATAAACCAAGATGTAATTTTATGCGCTCAGGGAGTACCAAAAGAAGAAGTATTACGGATCTTAAGTCTGATTTTTAAGGCCCAAAGTTTCGGACGCTTTAAAACCCAATAAATATGATCATCGAAGTCAACATTTATTCATTGGAAGTCAGTTTAAGAATGATCTGCTGATGCTGAGGATATTTTTCTATCAACTCACTTCTTTTGAATAACTCAAAGTCTTTAAATTCAAATCCTGGCGATACCATACAGCCCACTAATGCATATCCTTTATTATTCATAGCGGAACCAAATATATAATCCTTTGGCACCAATACTTGAGGTTTTTCATTATTTTCAATATCAAGTCCCAGCTGTTCGGTGAAAAACTCTCCCTTTGGGCTGATCATATAAATCGTCAGGGGAGAACCCGAATGATAGTACCACATTTCATCTGATTTTAGTCTGTGAAAATTAGATACTTCTCCGTCCCTGAGTAAAAAATAGATACTTGTCCAAAGTATTCGTGAACCTTCAAAGTCAACCTTTAACTCTTTTGATGTTATAGTTTCTTCCGACGCATAAATTTCTTTGTAAAACCCACCTTCCGGATGTGCTGTCATGTTCAAGTTTTTAATAAAATAATCTGCTGTATGCATAGTGATACTCCTTTCAATTTTTTCTTATTTTATTATATCTTATTATTTGGATATGTAAATTTAATTCTACAAATGATACATTTAAAATAAGATGTAGAGGAGATGAAAAAAACTCGGTATGGAAGAGCCTGTATTGCAGCAGTTAAAAATTGTAATGGATTCCATACTAAATACAATGAAATAATATCTGTGCATTGATAAAGATAAGAATACCTCCTGACTGCAGATGGCAGTATAAGGTGTTTGTATCATTGACTTTCTTCATATGTAGGGATAAAATTAATAAGGTAATAAACGCAAAGCACATAGAAAGGACAATTTATGCTATTTGACATTTTAAAATCCAGGAGAAGCATTAGAAAGTTTCAAAATAAGGAAGTTGAAAAAGAAAAAATTAATGTGATTCTTAAAAGTGCCCTGCTGTCTCCGTCATCCCGGTCCATCAGACCCTGGCATTTTATCGCCGTCACCGATGCGGATCTGATCCGCCAGCTCTCTCTTTGCAGAGACCCTGGTTCTCAGTTTTTAGCAGGTGCTCCTTTGGCAATAGCAGTATTAGCGGATAAAGGTTCAAGTGACGTATGGATTGAGGATACGTCCATAGCGGCAGCGATTATTCAATTGACGGCACAGGATTTAGATCTTGGGTCGTGTTGGATTCAAGTAAGAGAGAGATTCCATACAGAACAGAAGACAGCAGGAGATTATATAAGAGAAGTACTGGAAATACCTGAGCAATATAGTGTTGAATGTATGATTGCCATTGGCTATCCTGCAGAGGAGAAAAAGCCATATGAAGAACGTACGCTGCCATATCAAAAGCTTCATTACAACAAATTTTAAATCTAATAAGATGGATATTGCCCCAAAAGACCTCTTGTCGTAGGATTAGAATACGACAGGAGGTTTTAGTCATGCCTGAAAGCTATATAATATTGGCCGCATACGCACAAAAACAGGCCTGATATTGATATTATTCGATCATATATGCACTTAGAATCTCTCCGTAATAAGCGGTATGAAAATCTTTGTTTGCACCGTGGAATGAACTGTCTACATCCTGCGGGTAAAATGCGTTTCTGTATTCTTCGGTAATTTCATGCTCATCTTGCTTTTGCTTATATACAACCCTGCACTCAAGCGTTAAAGGAAGTTCCTTAATACCAGGAACAGAAATGGTATTGGGTGTTTCAAGCGTCAGGTTAAGTTCTTTGATTTTATCAGTGGAATGACCGGATTTTGTCCCGCAAACCCCTAAGATTTTTTTGTCAAAATCGCCATATGGTATATTTATCGTGAACTCAGGATTTTTTTCCAGTTGAAATTTTGTAAAACGATTCTCTCTAACGAAAACAGTAAAGATCGGCCTTGACCATTCAATTCCCAGGGTACCCCAGGAAATTGTCATAGAATTCACTTTGTCATCAGCCTTTGTGGTTAACAAAACACCTGTTTTTAGTGCTTTCATAATCTCATTGGTATAATCAAATACTTCAATTTCTTTTTTCATTGTGTGATCCTCCTTGTCATTTTATAATTATTATATTATGATAGGATAATTATATTAGCAAGTATGCACTTTTAGGTTAGATACTATGAAAAAGGAGAGTTAGAATGGATCAACAAGAAGAGGTCTATTCCAAGCCATTTGAATATACATTGTCTTTAGTGGGGGAAAATGGAAAATGCATATTCTATTCTGGCTATGGCACCGTAAAGTGATGAGGTATAGTGAGATAAAAAAGGTTCTCAAAAATATCACCCATAAAATGCTCAGTAATCAATTAAAGGAACTTGAAGCTGATGGATTAATCATTCGGAAAGAATATCCACAGGTACCGCCTAAGGTAGAATACCAGCTGACGGATAAAGGGGAGTCCCTTATGCCGGTGCTAGACGCAATGTGTAAATGGGGACATCAGTTTGTGGAATAATATAATACGTAAAAACTATATGAACATATAAATCAGGACATACGACGGAGATTATAAATGAAAGATAATATTTTAATTTTAGAAGCCAAACAATCAAATCATGAGGAATTGCGAGAGTTATTTTTTACGGTACGTAAAGATACTTTTCACTGGATAGAACCAAAAGAGCTGAAATTGTCAGATTATGATGAAAGCACTAAAGATGAGCTAATATTGGCTGCATTTATAAATAATAAATTAGTTGGGTTTGTATCAATTTGGGTACCAGATAAATTTATTCATAATTTATTTGTACTTCAAGACTTTCAAGGCAAAGGTGTTGGAACAGCTCTTATTAATGAAGCCGCTAAAAGGGTAGGACTGCCATTAACTTTAAAATGTGTGAAAGAAAATACTAAGGCCTTCGATTACTATAAAGCGCATAATTGGAAAAATGAAAAAGAAGAAATGGGTAATGAGGGGTTATATTTTTTAATGAAGTATAGTAGTCCCTATAATGAGGAGTGAAAATCAGGAATTGGAAAAGTAAAAATAACAGATCGTAAATAATAGCGGGTCTGTGACATTTGCCATAGGCCCGCCTGTTTTGGTAATACACATCTTTTTAGTTACCTGCATACCCATTGATTTGCATATTTTTTTGTTGCTGTTGCCAATTCACCATTCACAATCGCATTAATATAATTGCAGTAACTACAACCAGCTTTCGGGGGCAGCGATACCAGTCTTGAACTTTTCTAGAAATAACCCCACATGATATCCGTCAGCCACAGCATGGTGAACGGTAATGGAAAGAGGCATGATTTTTTTTCCTTCTCTATCAAAAAATTGCCCTGCCTGTATTACCGGAAAGTAATTATTGATATCGGCATAAGGTACCGGTGTATAACTTGTAAACTTTATCCATGGCAGCATACCTATCATAAAGCTATTCTGGGGTGGATTATCAGGCTTTGCCAATATCCCATGGTTATCTGCATATTTTTTTTGATCTTCCATGTAATTATGATAGAAAGTCTCAAAATTGGGGTCATACTTCGTCCACATATTTGACATCGTCTTGTCGTCTTCATGGAAGCATGCATAAGAGGGATGTAAAACCTCATAATATCCCAGCTGATCATTTAAATTGGAGATACGAAACTCCTGCTGCTCAGCGATTAGTTTTGAAGCCAGATATAAATAAGCAGGGAAGAACTTTTTGTTTTGCTTTTTTATCATGTTAAAGGTGTTGGTGATGTCTACATCAACACTAATGGAAAAACCGGTAGGTAACATCTTAGTAAAATAATAAAAATATTGTTTCCTGTCCCAATTATCAAAATCAATAGGATGAAAGGCAGTATTTAATCGTAATTCTTTATCTGTTTTATTCAGCAGATCGGTTTTGGGTTTCCAATAACGTGATCCGTTTGGCTCACGGCATAATAAACCATTGTCAATCAGTTCCCGCCTGAGTATGAAATAATCCCCGAACGTATGCCAATCTTCACAGATGGAGTTTACTTCTTTTTCTGTATAATTGCGGTCTGATTCAAATTTTTCCGCCAGATAACAGAGCGTTGCAGCTCTGGTGGATTGCTTTTGTGGTAATTGCGTAATTTTACCTTGATCATCAAGAAATTTATCTATTTTAATTTTATCCAAATTCATTTTCTCCTTTTCAATTCATTTTCGTATCATCTATATTAAATGTAATGATCTCCCCACGAACTATTGTAACCCCTGATATTTGGTTTTTCAATAAACGCTCCGTAGAGTTCTTCCATCATTGCAATAGAAGTTGACAAGATAGTCTAATTAGACTAAGATAAAAATATATAGTCTAATCAGATCACATGACTATAGTACGATATTGAAAAAGAGGGTAAAAAAATGGTTAAATCATTTTTAATGTTAGGACAGTCTAATATGGCTGGTCGGGGATTTATTCACGAAGTATCCCCTATTTTTAATGAAAGGATACAGATGCTGCGCAATGGCAGATGGCAGATGATGACGGAACCCATCAACTATGACCGTCCTGTTTCGGGAATAAGCCTTGCAGCATCCTTTGCAGACGCATGGTGCCAGGTAAATGAGAAGGATACCATTGGATTGATTCCTTGTGCTGAGGGCGGAAGCACTCTTGATGAATGGGCTACCGATGAGGTGCTTTTTAAACATGCAGTGAATGAAGCTAAATTTGCAGTCCAGAATAGTGAGCTGACAGGAATTTTATGGCATCAGGGGGAAAGTGATAGTACCAATGGAAATTATAAAGTTTATTATAAAAAATTACTTTCAATCATTGAAACTCTTAGGAAAGAATTGAATTCTCCCAATATTCCTCTGATCATTGGCGGGTTAGGAGATTTCTTAGGTAAAGAAGGGTTTGGAAAAAGCTGCTCGGAATATAATTATATCAATCAAGAATTGCAGAAATTTGCCCTTGAGCAAGACAATTGTTACTTCGTTACCGCTGCAGGTTTAACTTCTAATCCAGATGGGATCCATATTAATGCAGTTTCCCAAAGAAAATTTGGTTTAAGATATTTTGAAGCGTTTGATAAAAGGCAGCATATAATGGAGCCATTAGTGAATGAAAATGAACTGATAAAACGTAACGACACCAGAACTCATACAAAAATTGAAAAGATCTATATCATAAGCAAGGATTTTGCATCAGGAAAAATGTCGTTTGAGGAATTCCAATCTCAACTCACACAAATCAGCAATGATTAACCTTTTAATGAAAAGGCTGTCAGTATGTTATAAGCAAAGGAGGTAACTCTTGATACCGCTATTAATATTAGGCTTATTGAAGCAAAATCCAGGTTCTTATGGTTACGAATTATTAGCTCTAATGGAAGAAAATCATTACAAATATATAGTGAACTTTACAAAAGGATCCTTTTATTACAATCTTCAACAATTAGAAGAAAAACAACTTATTAAAAAAGTGGAAGTTGACAAGAGCGACCGCACCAGGGAAACGCACAATTATATCATTACTGAATTGGGAAATAAAGAATTTGAGAAATTAATGTATCAGTATGGTTCGAAGACAGAGTATGTAAATTTATCATTTTATACAACCATGTTGTTTGCCAATGAATATAAAACAGAGGATTTTATTCAATTATTAAACATGCAAATCATGCAAACCAGAGAGAAGATTACTCTACTAGAAAAATCCCTTGAACAAGATGATAGGAATCCTGCCTATTTTAAACACATGTTGAATAATTCACTTGCTCACCATTTAGTAAATGTTGAATGGTTTGAAGGACTGTTAAATGAAATAAGATCCAAAGATGTATAAATGCAAGGGCTTTTTTATTTATAAATCAATTCCTTTATGATGTTGAAATAGAAACATATTTTCAGTATAATATTGTTAATACACCAATGGGTGGGAGGATAGGCCATGAAAAAAGAAGAGCAGGTCATAGCTGGTTTCTGGGACTTATTTAGCAAGAAGATCTGGCTTGATGGGTATAAGATGAAAGAGAGCCTTAAGGATTATAAGCCTTCTGAAATACATTGCATTGAATACATCGGAAAAAGTGAAGATTCCAACGTGACAAAGCTTGCAGAGACCTTTTATATGACCAGAAGCGGCATAAGTAAAATAACGAAAAAACTCATAGAAAAAGGCCTTATCGAAAGCTATCAGAGGCCTGATAACAAGAAAGAAATTTATTTTAAGCTTACGGAACAAGGGAAAGCAATTTACAAAGTCCACGAGGAACTGCACAAAGAGTTCCAAGAACGGGATAAGGCCGTATTTGATCATGTAACTGAGAAACAATTAGACAGCATGATTGGTTTTGCTGAAAAATATAATAAGCATTTGGATGCGGAAATAAAAAAACTAGGTGTAGATATTAAGACGGAATGCTATGATAAACTATAGTTATGTGAAACCACAGGCAGCCCGGCTCTATAGAGAGCGGGCTGCTTTTTTGTCACTATTATTGTTGACAAGGACCCAAAAAAGTGATAAAGTATGTTTCCGAGGACACAAAAGGTGCCGCGAAAGGAGAATAAATAATTATGCAAACGATAGCGATATTATCAAAAGATTTTATACTTGTTGCAATCGGTCAGGTCATTTCCTTGTTTGGTAATCAGATTTTAAGATATGCCCTACCTCTTTACTTGTTAAATCAAACGGGTTCGTCTGTTTTGTTTGGGACAATTCTGGCCTGCTCTTTTATTCCGATGCTATTCCTGTTTCCTGTAGGAGGAATCATTGCTGACCGTGTGAACAAGAGAAACATCATGGTGATTCTGGATTTTAGCACAGCATTACTTATTTCCCTGTTTTGTCTGATGGTAGGGAAAATAGATGTTGTTCCGCTTATGACAATAACAATGATAATCCTGTACGGTATACAGGGTGCATATCAGCCGGCAGTAAAGGCAAGCGTACCTGTTCTGGTAGATACAGAAAATATCATGCAGGCTAATTCCATTGTTGATTTAATAAGCTCACTGGCCGGTATGGTTGGGCCGGTTATTGGCGGTATATTATTTTCCATTGTTGGGTTAGTGCCGATTCTATATGTAAGTATCGGCTGCTTTTTCCTGGCTGCCGTAATGGAGATTTTTATTCATATTCCATTTGAAAAAAGGCAGGCAGAAGGAAATATAATCATTACCGGCTTCAACGACTTAAAAGAAAGTTTTGGTTTTATGTTTAAGGAGCAGCCGATTTTGTGGAAGCTGTCATTAATATTTGCTTCTATCAATCTTTTTTTGACTTCTCTGGTTTTAATAGGAGTTCCAGTTCTAATTACTCAGCGTTTGGGGTTTGCCCCTAATACTGCCAATCGGTTATATGGATTTGCGCAAGGTACCATCGCTGCCGGATGCATATTAGGTGGTCTGCTCGCCGGAGTATTTTCTAAGAAACTAAAATCAAAGACAAGTCCATTTCTCTTAATGGGATGTGCGCTTTCCATTCTTTTAGGAGGGGCTGCACTTCAGGTTCTAAAAGGGCCAATGGAGATTTATATTGTTTTGCTTATGGGGTGTTCTCTGATGTTGGTATTGTCAACATTATTCCAAATACAGGTAATGACATATCTTCAGATATTAACGCCAAAAGAATTAACAGGGAAAGTCATTTCCTGTGTTATGTGTATTTGCATGTGTACGAATCCTCTTGGACAGTTCCTCTATGGTATTGTGTTTGAAAAGATCGGAAGCAGTACATACCTTCCTTTTTATATGGCTGCCTTGATCATGTTAGGAATTAGTGTCTTTACCCGCCCCATGTTTTATGGAATGGATCAGAGTGGCCTTAACGGGCATCAATCTCACGGATGAGGTTGACCATTTCAATGGCTCCGACCGCACAGTCAAAGCCTTTGTTGCCGGCCTTGGTGCCGGCACGCTCAATGGCCTGCTCAATGTTTTCTGTGGTCAGCACACCAAACATAACAGGAATATCACTGCTTAAGGATATACTGGCAATGCCTTTGGACACCTCGTTGCACACATAATCGTAGTGAGATGTGCTGCCGCGAATGACTGCACCAAGGCAGATCACCGCATCATATTTCCCGCTTTTTGCCATTTTAGAGGTAATCAGCGGAATTTCAAAGGCTCCGGGAACCCATGCGATGTCTATGCTGTCATCACTGACCTCATGGCGCTTTAGTCCATCCAAGGCACCGCTTAGTAATTTTCCAGTTATAAATTCATTGAAACGTGCAGCAACAATGCCGATTTTAATATCCTTTGATACGAGTTTTCCTTCAAATGTTTTCATTCTAAGCTCTCCTTTAAAAAATATATTAATAATTCAAAATATGTCCCATCTTTTCCTGCTTGGTTTTTAGATAAAACAGATCATTAGCGTTAGCATCCATCTGGATGGGAATTCTCTCTGTAATCTCTATCCCAAAGCCGGAAAGCTGATAGACTTTGTCCGGGTTGTTTGTGAGCAGACGCAATGTTTTTACCCCAAGGTCACGCAGAATCTGCGCACCGATAAAATATTCCCGCATATCCCCATCAAAACCAAGGGCGAGATTTGCTTCCAGAGTATCCATACCCTTATCCTGAAGGGCATAGGCCCGCAGTTTATTGATCAATCCAATTCCGCGGCCTTCCTGGCGCATATATAGTAGAATTCCGCGGCCTTCCTTCTCTATTTGTGTCATTGCCGCAGCAAACTGCTGTCCGCAATCACAGCGCTCAGAGCCGAACGCGTCGCCGGTAAGGCACTCGGAATGAACACGGCATAAAAGATTTAGGCCATCACCGATCTCACCCTTTACTAGCGCCACATGATGCTCACCGTTTAGCTTATTGATGTACCCATAAACCTTGAAATCACCGTATTTTGTGGGAAGATCCGCGCAGGTAGCCTGTTCAACGAGTTTATCTTTTCTTTTGCGGTACTCCTGTAAGGCTTTTATGGTAATTATTTTTAGCCCCCACGTTTCTGCCAGTGTTATTAATTCCGGCGTGCGCATCATGGTTCCGTCCTCCCGCATGATCTCGCAGCACAGACCGCATTCCTTTAATCCGGCCAGCCGCATGAGATCCACCGTAGCTTCGGTATGTCCGTTACGCTCCAAAACGCCATTTTTTCTTGCAAGAAGAGGGAACATATGACCGGGCCGGCGGAAATCTTCCGGCCTTACGTTGTCCTCCACGCATTTCATGGCAGTAAGACTGCGTTCTGCTGCTGAAATTCCGGTGGTGGTACCGACATGATCGATGGATACAGTAAAGGCCGTTTCGTGGTTATCATTATTATCAGAGACCATCTGAGGGAGCTTCAGCTTTTTACATAACTCTGCGCTCATTGGCATGCAAATGAGACCTTTGCCATGGATTGCCATAAAATTCACATGGTCCGTGGTAGCAAATTCAGCGGCACAAATAAAATCTCCTTCGTTTTCCCGGTTTTCATCGTCTGTCACCAGAACAATTTTTCCTTGCCGCAGATCCTCCAGTGCTTCTTCTATGGTGTTAAATTGAACCATTTTAATTCCTCCTAAAATCCATATTTTGTAAGAAATTCGGCGGTGATATTATGTTTGGATTGCTGTATGCCCATCAGCCGTTCCACATATTTACCGATGCAGTCGTTCTCAAGATTGACCCTGTCGCCAACGCGTCTATGTGACAAAGTAGTTATTGATGCAGTATGGGGTATGATAGAAACGCGGAAGTAGTCTCTTCCTACGTTTGCAACGGTAAGACTGATTCCGTCTATCGCAACAGATCCCTTTTCAATGATATACCGCAGAATGCCAGGGGTGGTTTTGATCGTATACCAGACGGCATTATCGTCTTTTTCAATGGCAGAAACCGTTCCGGTACCATCAATATGGCCTGAAACAATATGCCCCCCAAATCTTCCGTTAGCCGGCATTGCACGTTCCAGATTGACAGGACTACCCGTTGGTAAACTTCCGAGAGAGGAGCGGTTAAAGGTTTCGTGCATAACATCGGCAGTAAATCCGCTCTGAGAAAATATTGTAACCGTGAGACACACGCCGTTGACAGCGATACTGTCCCCAATGCGGACCTCCTGCATGATTTTCTTTGCCTGAACAGAGATAGAAGAGGACTCTGCACCTTTGCGGACGGTTTGTATTCTGCCGATTTCTTCTATAATTCCTGTGAACACCTGATTACCTCGCTTTCCAATAAAAGATCCTCCTCCACCCATGAGATGACCGGCTTGCTTAGATGAAACGCCTGGTTCGGGCTGTCTACTCCAAGGCCCATTACCGGGGTTTTCCCGCTGCCTCCAAACAGCTTAGGGGCGATGTAGGTCTGTACTTTGTTGACGATTCCGCATTGCAGGGCAGACCAGTTTAAAGTACCGCCTCCTTCCAGTAATACACTGTCAATTTTTCTTTCGCCCAGAGCTTTCATAAGGCAGTTTAGATCAATATGCCCTTCCTTTTCAGGAAGTACCAAAATGTTACAGCCTGCTTCCAGATATGGCCGATGCTTGTCAAGATCCGTGTCTGCCGTAGCAAGGAGGGTAGCGGTCATGCCTGCTGTAGTAACAAGCTTTGCGCTTAGGGGCGTTTTAAGATGGGTGTCACAGATGATGCGGAGCGGGTTTCTACTGTTCTCCAGCCGGCTGGTCAGCAGCGGATCATCTGCAAGGACGGTGCCAACCCCTGTCATAATGGCAGAATAGCGGTGCCGGTCCTCATGAACACGATGCCGTGCCGCTTCACCGGTGATCCATTGGGATTTTCCAGTACGTGTCGCAATCTTCCCATCCAGAGTCATGGCGTACTTCATGATCACATAAGGTGTTTTGTTTTGGATGTAGTGAAAGAAGCTTTGGTTTAATGCGTCACATTCATCTTTTAAAATTCCTTTTGTGACTTCGATTCCACTGGAACACAACAGCTCAATGCCTTTCCCCCCTACCAGCGGGTTCGGGTCACAAGAGCCGATTACTACACGCCGGATACCACTTTCCAGGATCGCGTCGGTGCAGGGGGGTGTTTTTCCAGTATGGCAGCAAGGCTCCAGTGTCACATACATGGTTGCCCCCGCCGGCGATGTCTCGCAGCTGGCCAGGGCGTTGCGTTCCGCATGAAGGCCCCCGTACTTCTGGTGATATCCCTGACCAATCATCTTACCGTCCTTTACAATCACTGCCCCCACCATGGGATTTGGATTTGTCCAACCACATCCTTTCTTTGCAAGCTGTAAAGCTAATCGCATGTATTCTGTATCAGTCATACAACACCTCCAAAAAACAAAATGCCTTGAACAAAGTCGTTCAAGGCATATAAAAATCACGTGTACAGAAGGGTATATACTAAAATAAAAAAACTCTGGAACAAAAAACTAGTTCCAGAGCAAATTTACATATACACAGAGATACTGTGACTTATCATCTTCTTTTATCCAGACTATACTGTCGGCTTCGGAATTACACCGAATCATGCCTTGCGGCTCGTGGGCTTTACCACCGGTAGGGAATTGAACCCTGCCCTGAAGATATTATTCAATTAAAACTCATTATACTATGTGTTTTTCATTTGTCAACTAGAAATATATATGCTATTTTGCATTAAGTGCTTGAATAAGCCAAAAGCAGCAGTATGAAACCTATGGTATCAGTTCAAATATTATGTCGTTTAATGCAATATATACAATAATAAATAATAATTAAAACTCATTGACAACAAAATTCACAACTGCTATAATAGGTTTAACGTTAAATCAACAATACATAACATACTGCGATGCAAGTTTAACGTAAAACTACATAAAAGCATTTCAAAGGAAGGGGAAGATTTATGAAAAAAATGAAAAGGCTTGTCAGTATGCTTATGTGCTTACTGCTGGTCGCAACAACGTTAGTTGGATGCAAAAAAAACGAAACGTCTGCAGTGGCAGCATCTACAGAGGGAGCAGCAGCGGGGGCGCCTGTTGAGAAGTTCCAGATCAAGCTTGGTATCTGGCCTGAAGATACATTAACTGATGATGTTAAGCTTCATGAAGGATATGTAAAAACCTTCAATGCGGCTCACCCTAATGTAGAAGTGATTCCTGCATATTACAAATACGCAACGGATACGTTCGTATCCTTAGCAGAGTCAGGGAATCTGCCTACTATTTTTGATACTTGGTTTACAGAGCCCCAGAAGTTAATTAATGGAGGCTTTGTGGCTGATATTACAGATGAATTAAAAGCCAGGGGCTGGGATGCAGCAATGAATCCTTCTATCCGTGATATGCTTTCCAAAGACGGCAGGATCTATGGACTTCCCCGTGATGGATACGCACTTGGTCTGATGCTTAATGTTGAGCTTTTTGAAGAAGCCGGCTTAGTTGATGCAAACGGATATCCCCAGTATCCAAAGACTTGGGATGAACTAGCTAAAACAGCTAAGATAATCAAAGATAAGACTGGTCAGGCAGGTTTTTGCCTCTTAGCGAAAGATGGTGCAGGCGGGTGGCACTTCAGCAACATTGCCTGGGGATTTGGGGCAACATTTACACTTTTAAAAGACGGAAAATATGCTGCTAATGTAAATAGTCCTGAGGCGATTGCAGCTATGGAATATGTGAAATCGTTAAAATGGGATTATGACGTACTTACTGCTGATCCAACCAATGAAGACTGGGGGACTGGTTTCGGTGCGTTAGGAACCGGAACAGCTGCTATGTATATGGCTGCTAACGATGCCGTAAACCAGCCGACACAGGTTAACGGTCTTCCTGTTGATAAGTTATCGATCGTTCCCATTCCGGCAGGACCGAAAGGACAATACTCCTTATCTGGGGGTACACCTTATATGTTTTCAAAGGATGCAACACCGGAACAGATTAATGCTGCTCTTGATTACCTTGAGATTATGGGGAAAGCACCTGTTGCAACAGATGTAGCGATTGCCGGCATGAAAGCGGATGATCAGAACAAAGTTAATAACAATGTACCTGTAATTCCCCGTTTCCCCTGCTGGGTCGATCAGAAAGTTTTAGATGCGGAAACGGCAGTAACGGAAGAATATAGTAACGTTGATATGAAGCTTTACAACGACTACTTTAATATTATCAAAACGAATGGCAACTTAAGAGCCGAAGAGCCCGGTTCCGCACAGGATTTATATGCGGAACTCACAAAAGTTCTTCAGGCAGTCATCACAGATAAGAATGCGGATATTCCATCACTTATGAAAACAGCAAACGATAACTATCAGGAGATGTTAGACCAAAAAGTTAACAAATAAATATAGCAATCAGGCTGATGGGGATCTTTTGCAAGATGCCCATCAGCTTTGATAAGACATTAAAACATAAGGAGGGCAGATAACGTGGCTGAAATAAAACATAAACTGGCAAATAAGAAACCTTGGACGGGGCTAAAAAGAAGAGATCTGACGGGATGGTTTATCATGCTGCCTACAATCCTGTTATTTGCATTTTTTGTGTGGGAGCCATTGATTGAAAGTATCCGACTCTCTCTTTATACAGCGAAAGGAATTCGTCTTCAGGAGTTTGTGGGCCTTCAGAATTATGCGAAAGTTTTGAAACACCCGGACTTTCTTGCGGCGTTTTCCAATACATTTGTCTATATTTTATGGTCCTTGATCATCGGGTTCTTTGTACCTATCGTACTGGCAATTCTCATAACAGAAACAACGTGTTTAAAGAGCTTTTTCCGTGTTGGAATATATTTCCCTAATGTTATGCCGGGTCTTGCCATGGTTTTGATGTGGGGCTTCTTTTTCCGCCCCGGCAATACCGGTGTTTTAAACATTCTTTTGGATAAAATCGGGGCAGCACCGCAGATATGGCTTACTAATCCTAAGTGGACGATTCCTTTAATTGTAGCTGTGATGACCTGGAAAGGTGCCGGTTCTACTGCATTTATCTATATGGCAGGCATATCCAACATCAATCCTGAGCTTTATGAGGCAGCCACCATAGATGGTGCAGGAATTATAAACAGGATGCGTTATATTACCATTCCAAATATTTTTGCTCTTGGTAAGACATTACTGATTCTTCAAATTATTGCAGTCTTCCAGATTATTTATGAACCGCTTGTTATGACCAATGGCGGGCCTAATAATGCAAGTATTTCGATTATGCAATTGGTATATAATTACGCCTTCAGGGATTTTAATTATCCCATTGCGGCTGCATTATCCGTAATGATGAGCATTGTTTTAATTATTCTAAGCGGTTTGTATTTTAAATTCACCGCGTCAAAAGAAGATTAGGGGGGATTTGAATGTTATTTGACAGTTATAGAAAAAAAGAAGACGGAGTCGTCCGTTTTTATGACCTTCATTCCAAACGCACCAGAACTTTGCTTATCGTTATCTATTTGTTATGCATTGGCATAGTCATCGCTTCTTTGTTTCCTCTTTTATGGGTATTCTTAGCGAGCTTTAAGGATATTAAGGAGTTTAGAAGAAGCGCAACACTTCTGCCTTCCAATTTTGATTTTGGTACATATATAAAGACCTGGAATGATTTAAAGTTCGGTAAGTTTTATATAAACTCTTTTACTTCTGTGTTAGGCAGTGTTGTAAGTGCTGTTATTTTTAATGGTCTTATTGCTTATGTACTTGGCATTATAAAGCCAAAGGGACATAAAATCGTTTTCGGACTGGTTATGTGGAGTCTTTTGATTCCCGCCACAACCAGTGTTGTAGCTTTATTTGTCAACATTAACAGAATCGGATTGAATCAATCCTTTTTACCACTTTGGCTTTCATTTGGAGCCAATGCATTTTATGTAATATTGTTTAAACAGTTCTTTGAAAGTCTGCCCCAGGAATTAATTGAAGCAGCTAAGTTAGACGGATGCAGTTATTTAAAGACGTTTGCCAGAATCGTGCTTCCCCTGTCAAAGTCCATTGTTGTGGTAGTGGTTATCTTTGCAATTAATGCTGCCTGGTCTGATTTCCTTCTTCCCTATCTGGTTCTTAATGGTTCCGGTAAGGAAACGGTTATGGTAAGACTGTTTATGTTCCGCACTTCCAATGCAACGGACGTAGAGATATTAAGAGCGGTAGCATTCTCAATAATACCTCCTATCGTATTATTTACTTTATTCCAAAAACAAATAACAGAAGGTGCAGCAGCAGGAGCATTAAAGGGGTAGAATATGGCAAAATCAGCAGATTTTTATTATAAGGTACATCCGTGGAAAATTACCGAAGAGGGATTTAACAAGGACTATGCCTTGGTTTCTGAATCTATTTTTTCACTGGGTAATGAATACATGGGCACCAGAGGCAGTTTTGAGGAAGGGTATTCCGGCGACAGTCTTATGGGGTATTATTTTAACGGCATTTATGAAAGGACGCAGCTTGAAAAATCAAGTTACAAAGGTATTGTAGACGAAACAGAGTTCATTGTAAATTCTGCAGACTGGTTATACACCCGAATAGAAGCAGACGGAGAATTATTAGATTTAAACACGGTACAGTTTAAAGACTTCTACAGGGAATTAGATTTAAAAAGTGGCATTCTGACCAGATCCTATCTATGGATATTAACAAGCGGCAAGGAAATAAGACTTGAATTCATACGCTTCCTGTCTATGAAAGAAGCTGAGTCTGCAGCGCAGAAGATAATCATAACTCCTCTTAACTTTTCAGGAGAAATAACGCTTCATTCCGGCATTAATTTTACCGGGATTCATCAAATGACTGGACGCAATATGTGGAATGTCGTGTCTAAGTCAGCAGATGAAAATACAATCAGTATGCTTGGAACTACCATTGGTACAGATCAGTCTCTTTTCGTTAGCTGTAAATTCCTCTGCGATTATGTAAACAGGGAAGATGAACAGGAAGAGAAACGATACGTCAGAAAATTCACACTTTCTCTTGAAGAAAGTAAAGAATTGGAATTCACCAAGATTATCAGAAATATCAGCAGGAAGGGTACAACAGAGTCTGATAAGAAAGCTTTTAAAAAGAAATGTGAAGAGAATGCAGCAGTTTTAAATGCATTTACTTATAACAAATTGAAAGAGGATACACTTGCATGGTGGGATGCAGCCTGGCAGGAATCTGATATAGAGATAAAAGGAGATGAGCGGAACCAGCAGGGGATCAGATACTGTATCTTCCAGCTGCATCAGACGTATCACGGTGCGGATCAGGGAACGATCATCGGTGCGAAAGGATTAACAGGAGAAGCTTACAGCGGCAATACATTCTGGGATACAGAAGCGTACTGTCTGCCATTTTATATCTTTAACAATCCACAGGCAGCGAAGCATTTGCTGGAGTTCCGTTATCTGACTCTTTCAGAAGCCATGGACAGGGCGAAAGAACTTGACTGTGAAGGGGCCTTCTATCCTATTGCTACCATAACAGGAAGGGAATGCTGTTCTCTCTGGCAGCATGCAAGCCTTCAGCTGCAGGCATCCACAGCAGTCGCTTATGGTTACTGGCATTATGAGAATATTACAGGTGACAACGGATTTATTTTTGAAAAGGGTCTTCCGATTCTGATTGAGGTCAGCCGAATGCTGGCTTCCAGAGGGAATTGGAGCGGTGACGGTACCCGGTACGGATTCTATGGAGTCATGGGACCGGATGAGTTCCAGATGATGGTAAATAATAACTGCTATACCAATTATATGGGGAAGAAAACCCTGGAATATACTTTGAATGTATTAAAGAGATGCTCTGAAACGGCACCTGACATCTATGGTGCTGTCACTAAGGACAGGGACCTGACAGAGAAAGAAATTGAGAACTTTCGTAAGATAGCAGAAAATATGTACATTCCTTATGAGAAAGAAACAGGAATTTTTGAACAGCATGAGGGATATTTTAATCTTCCTCAGATTGACGTTGATAAAATACCTGTGGAAGAATTTCCTCTTTACCACCATTGGAGCTATGACAGGATATACCGCAATAACATGTTAAAGCAGCCGGATGTCTTAATGCTGATGCTTCTTTACAACAAAGATTTTACCAGGGATCAGTTGGAGAGTAACTATAACTACTATGAACCCAGATGTATCCATGAAAGCTCACTTTCCCCATCGGTCCACTCTATTTTGGCTTCTCAGCTTAAAAAAGAGGAGGAAGCATATAAATTCTTTGGTTTTGCAACCAGAATGGATCTTGATAATTATAACAGAAATACCGGGGAAGGACTGCATACTACTTCCATTGCAGCCGCTTGGATGAATATTGTATACGGATTCGGAGGAATGAGATCTGACGGGAAAGAATTGACCTTTGCTCCTTCTTTGCCGAAGCAGTGGGAAGGATACTCCTTTCGGGTGCATTTGAAAGGAGATATCTTATTCGTTGCCATTGACAAGGATCAAATGAGAATATCCTCTAAGAAAGGAAGCAGCATTAAGGTTCTGATTTATGAAAAAGAATATGCCATAGGTCAGGAAGAAGTGGTAATCCCTATAATCCGTTAGGTAATGAGCCGCCCTATGGCGGCTCATTCCATTAGATTTTATGCTGTTTAAGCGGCAGAATGAGAGGAATGATACATGATTAGCTGGAAGATCGAAGAGAATGGATATGATCCCCGGAAAGCAACGAATCTGGGAAATAAATTTCTAACCGGCAATGGTTATATGGGAATCAGGGGAACCCTGGAGGAGTACACAAAAGAACAGTTTCCCGCGATAAATCTTGCAGGTATTTATGATCGGGCAAATGGATGGAGAGAACCTTTAAATGCTCCCAATGGCCTATATACCAGACTTCTGGTCGAAGGGGAAGAATATAGCCTGCTAAAAAAGGAGTGGCTGTCCCATAAGATGAGTCTGAACTACAGACATGGACTATTTAGCCGTGAGACTATATTTCAGACGAAAAAAGGATGCATATCGTTACAGACGGAAAGATTTGCAAGTATGGAAGAAAAACACCTGATCGCCTTAATGGTAACGCTTACTCCTTCCTTTGACGGAGAGGCTGAGATTATAACAGGTATTGACGGTGATGTTTGGGATATTAACGGTCCCCATTATGACAGCATAGATACCGGTTCTTTGAATGAATGCCTGTATACATTTGGTACTACACACGAGAATCAGGATCATGTGGCCGTGATTGAGGCCATTGGGCTTCCTGAGAAGACAGATCAGATGGTCAGCAATGGTGACAGAAAAGTAATGCGGCGCATCAGTATCCCTTTAAAAGCCGGTGGGCAGTATAGATTTTATAAATACATAGCTGTTTATACCAGCAAAGACGGTGAGAACTATCAGTCAGAAGCAGAAAAGCTTTCACTGAAAGCAAAGGAAGCTGGATATGAAAAGCTGCTGTCAGACCATAAAAACAACTGGGAAGAGAAATGGAAGGTATCAGAAGTATCAATTGAAGGAGACGATGAGGCAATGGAAGCTCTTAACTATTCTCTTTACCATCTCCACAGCATTGCGCCAAGACACTCTGAAAGCCTGTCCATCGCAGCCAGAGGGCTATCAGGTCAGACCTATAAGGGAGCGGTATTCTGGGATACTGAGATGTTTATGCTGGATTTTTTCCTCTTTACAGAGCCACAAATAGCGAAAACGCTGTTAAAATACCGGATTGATACGCTGCCCGGTGCCCAAAAGAAAGCTGAAAGCTACGGGTTTGACGGTGCTTTTTACCCGTGGGAGAGTCAGGAGGGTGGATATGATGCCTGCTCTGATTACAATGTAACTGATGTATTTACCGGCCGTCCCATGAGAACTTATTTTAAGGATAAGCAGATCCATATATCGGCAGCAGTGGTTTACGGTATTATGCGTTATACCTTATTTACCGGAAAAAGAGATTTGCTGTCAGAGGGCGGGGCAGAAGTAATATTGGAATGTGCGAAGTTCTATTACAGCCTTTTGATCAAGAGAATCAAAGATGAGCGTTATGAACTTTGGGATGTAATCGGTCCAGATGAGTATCATGAGAGAGTAAACAATAATGCTTATACAAACCGAATGGCTAAGTATACCTTTGATGCAGCAGTTGAAGTTCTAATAGAAGAAATGAAAGAAGCAAATAAAGATTCATTACAGAAGAAAGAGCTGTTAGAGAGACTGCAGGATGCAGCAGAACATCTTTACATCCCAGCGCCCGACGAAAAATCCGGTATTATTGAACAGTTTGACGGCTACGAGCAACTGGAGGAAGTTTCAATCGCTGAGATTAAGGAAAGGCTTCTTCACGAAAAAGAATACTGGGGAGGAGCTTATGGCGTGGCATCCCATACCAAGATCATAAAGCAGGCGGATGTTGTAACCATGATCAATCTATTCTCCGACGAATATGATGCTGAAACACGTTATAAAAACTGGACTTATTATGAACCCAGGACGGAACACGGTTCTTCCTTAAGTGCCTGCATGTATTCCATGCTTGCCTGCAAATGCGGTATGGCGGATAAAGCCTATCCCTTCTTTATCAAGTCAGCCGGAGCAGATCTTGGAGACGGCGGAAAGCAATGGGCCGGACTTATCTATATCGGCGGCACCCATCCAGCAGCCAGCGGCGGAGCGTATATGACTGCAGTGGAAGGGTTTGCCGGTCTGCGGATCGAGGACGGAAAGCTAAAAGTATCCTCCCGGCTTCCGGCCGCCTGGATCAGATTAAGCTTTAAGGTTTATTATCTGGGAGATTTGTATCAGATTACTGTAACTAAGGATGAAGCGCAGGTAGAAAAAATCAGATAAAAATAAGGAGAGGGAATGCGTTTTAACATTCCCTTCTTACTAAGATCAGAGTGATATCACACTTTCTCTTTCAACAAGATGAATTGGAAGAATGATCTCATTGTCTGTTATCGGTTTGTTATCAAGCTTATCCATGAGGAAGTAAACAGCCAGTTTGCCCTTTAAAGGAGCATCCTGATGAATAGTGGTAAGTGTTGGTGATGTAAGCTGACACAGGTTAATATCATCAAAACCCATGACAGAAAAATCTTCAGGGACCCTTTTACCGGCTTGTTTAAGACCTGCCATGATTCCCGCGGCCAAAATATCCGCTGTAGCAAATATGGCTGTTATATCTTTTCTGGCTGCTAATTGTGTGCCAAGGGTTATAGTTGTTGCCGTATCAAGCTCCTGTTCAAAAACCAGATTTTTACGAAAAGGAATGGAAGCATCCGCCAGAGCGTTTTTATAACCCTGAAAACGTTCGTCAACAACGCCCTTCTTTTTGATGGGAGGAGAGGCAAATGCAATATTTTTATGACCTTTGTCTATGAGATATTTGGTGGCGGTATATCCACCGTTATAGTCCTGAAGGCCCACATTGCAGATATTCGGATGAGCTACATAGCTATCGATTAATACCACGGGTATTTTAAGTTTGGTAAGTGCTTCAAAAAATTCATCCTGAAAAACACCGGTACAAAAAAGACCGTCAACATTCCAGTTATGAAGAAAATTCATTAAATCGGAAGTGGTTTCCACGGTACGGAGCATTAGATAATAACCGTTTTCCCTTAAGGTTTTTTCAATGGAACCTATAAAGGCAGAATGAAAGGGATCTTCTACGATACTTTCTTTTTTATTTGAAGTCAGGTGACTGATCATCCCGATGACTTTAGAGGAGCTAGACACAAGAGCACGGGCGGACATATTTGGAACATAACCCAATTGATCGATGGCTTCATTAATAAGGGTAATGGTCTCTGTTGATACACGCCCGGCCCTTCCATGAATCACATTGGAGACGGTGGTGCAGCTTACCCCTACAGCCTGTGCAATATCTTTTATTGTGGCCATTTTATGCTCCTTTCTTCCGTAAGTTTAATGTTAAACTGAATTAGTAATAGTTTAGCATAATTGAAAGAGATTGTACAGATGAAATGAGTGACCCCAAAAATATAAGGAGAGATAATTATGATTCTCGGAGTGATTTTTGATTTAGATGGAGTATTGGTTTCTACGGATGAATTGCACTTTAAAGCATGGAAGATACTGGCAGAGGAACTTGGAATTGATACATTCACAAAGGAAGATAACAAGAAGCAAAAAGGTGTTAGCAGAATGGAATCTCTTGAAGTGGTGCTGGGAAAGGGTAGTAAGATTTATACCCGGGATGAGAAAGAGGAGTTTGCTGAGAGGAAAAATAATTATTATAAAGAACTCTTAGAGAAGCTGGATGAGCAGGCGATCCTTCCTGGGGCTATCGAGTGTTTAAAAATGATAAAAAATAAAGGCTTATTAATCGGTGTAGGTTCAGTGAGCAGAAATGCACCTCTCATTCTTAAAAGAACAGGACTTCTTTCTCACATTGATAAGGTAAGCTGCGGACTTGATATTACAAGGTCGAAACCGGATCCTGAAGTTTTTGAAGTTGCTGCAAATAAATTGGGTTTAAAAAATGAGGATTGCCTTGTAGTAGAGGATTCCATGGCCGGTATTGCAGCCGCAAAAGCAGTACATATGAAAACCCTGGGAGTCGGGCCAGAGCATGCACAGCTGCAGGCAGATTATGCAGTACCCGGTCTTGCGGCAGATATTGACTGGATAGGGATTTTAGGAGATATCTACTAGATTAAGTATAGTCAAACCTCCAAACTGATGTAAGAGAGAATTACTCAGTTTGGAGGTTTTTTTATGGCAGGAATTTGCCTGGCTGGGATAGAATCATCTTTCTGACTTAGAACTTATCTGCTATGCTATGGCCTGTTCCAACCCATTTGTCTTGTAAATATCCCCAGGTGCAGCAACCGATGGCACCAAAACCTCACCCACGGACTTCCATTGAAGTAAATCAGTGGTTTGCTTGTAAGAAAAGCGGATTCCGTCAAACATTGGCATATCTTTATCTTCGCAACAGACAATGAGAGCACATTCCTTATTGCCGACCCCTCTCTTGCCTACTAAAAATGCATAAAATTTGTCAATTACGGCTTTTAATTTTGCCGGGTATGAATACCAATACAGAGGTGTGGCAAAAACAATTACATCAGCTTCTAAAAGCTCAGGAGCTATTTTATTAAAATCGTCATCAAAACTGCAAGCCTTACCTGTTAAAACAGGTTTCGCAAGCGGTACATCCCTTAATAGTCATATCAGCTGCATCAAAGCGTGTGACACTGTGCCCTTTCTTTTCTGCCTCCTTGGTAAATGCTTCCGCCATAGCAATGCTATTGCCGGTTTTTCGAGGACTTCCGGTAAGTATAACGATTTTTTTGCTTTTTTTCATATAATCTACCTTTCTGCTTAGATTGATGACAAAACCGGGCGGTGTTTATTACAAAGAATGTTGACACCAACCAGTATGTCTGCTTTAATTATATTGTAAACTAGCTATTATTCAAGTACGCACATAAATGTTCAATACTGGTATTAAGGTGTAGTACTTACAAAAAGGAGAGTGTAAATGAGTTTTTCGTGTATTTCAAAAGCTGAAGATTTAGAGAATACAGGATTTAGCTATACCTTATCTCTGATCAACGGAAAATATAAAATGGTAATATTGTATTGTTTGAAGGAGTTTGAAGTAGTAAGATATAATGAAATGAGAAAATATATCAAAACGATATCATATAAGACTTTGAGTACAATGCTGAAAGAATTAGAAGCAGACGGGCTTGTCCATCGGGAGGAATATCCGCAAATTCCGCCTAAGGTTGAATACAGCTTAACCGAACGGGGTAAATCCCTGATTCCGATTCTTGATATCATGTGTAATTGGGGGAATACCAACCGAACGACGTAACAAGGAACATTTGGTTGATTTCAATAAGAACGATGAAATAGTTTCAGATATCTGGGGAGGGGCGAGTGTGGACATACAATTTAGAAAAGGAACGGAAGAATATTTAGATAGTTGTATAAAAGCGATGGAACATTCATCAATGTGTACGGCTTATTTTCAATCGGAAGAGAGCAGAGCGAATGCAGTAATGGAAGGTATACATAGAGGAACTTTGTATGTGGTTCTGTGCAGCGGTGAATGCGCCGGATTTGCATATTTTATTCCAGAAGGTGCCTTTCACGCATTTCATTACCTGCATCTCATTGCTATTAAAGAGGAATACAGGGGAAAAGGGATAGGAAAGAAATTACTGGAGTTTATAGAAAATATACTTTTTAAAAGCAGAGATAAAATATTCTTATTGGTTGGTGATTACAATCCAGATGCAAAGATTTTTTATGAGAAATCAGGATATAAGTACCTGGCAACAATTCCAAGCCTTTATCGTAAAGAGATAGACGAATTTTTAATGATGAAGGTATATGATGGGGAGAGTAATTCAGGCAGAATCTCATGACATGTGGAAGCTGTAACGCTCAGTATTTATAGATTATAATGGTAATAGTTCAGTAGGCTTTAGGTCCGGCTTGCTTGAGAAGGTTAATTGTTTATAATTTCAGCTTGGAATTTCAACATGAAGGTGGGGAGCAATAAAATGAGTTTAGACTTCAGCATCAAAACTCTTATATTTACAATTGTGATAGGACATCTTTTTTCTGGAATTTTAGGTATCGCCTACATGATCCAACATAAAAAGGATTCTTCTTTATATATCTTTTTATTTGCAAGACTGTTTGATACCTTTGCATGGGTTCTTCTTGGGTTAAGGGACGTTATCAATCTATCTATTTCAGTATCCTTTGGTAATTCCTTTTTAATTATTGCTCAGACCACGCAGATTATTGCGTTCTTGATTATAAAGAAACGCTGTAACAGATTGATAAAACGGGTATATGTCATTGCTTCCGTCATTTCGATTGCGGTGATCCATCTGGCCTTATTGCTGCAATATGCGGAGGGTGTGCGGATTTCAATTATGTCCGTCAGTATGATTATACTTTGGTGCTTCCCGATTTATGTGTTTTTAAAGGATAAAAATTCATCGGTTTTACAAAAGACAGTCGCTTTCATTTATTTAACAGGATTTATTTTGCTTATTCTAAGAGCTTTTATGGGAATCAGATTAAGTGAATCCGTGTCTTTGATGTCGAATAATATTTACAATGTTTTGTTTTTCATTTGCTTATATCTGATTATGCTGATCGGGAATATTGGTTTTATCCTTATGGCAAAGGAAAAGTCGGATTTGGAATTGACTAAGGTTGCTACATATGACGAACTGACGGATATATTCAACCGAAGAGCATTTTTACTGCGGGCAAAAGAGAACATCTCCTTATTCTCAAGAAGAAAGGAGCCTATATCATTCTTTCTTATTGATCTGGATAATTTTAAAAAAATCAATGATGTTTATGGCCATTTTGCAGGAGATATGGTACTAAAAGATTTTGCAGTGAAAATAAAAAATCAATTACGGGATTATGATCTGTTTGGCAGAATTGGCGGCGAAGAGTTTACAGTACTGCTTCCTGGAACGAATGAAAAGGAGGCTTTAGAAGTTGCAGAAAGATTAAGAAGGATTGCAGAGAAAGCTTCTGTCAACGTTGGCAGAGATTATATTATAAAATATACGATAAGTATAGGAATCGTCACCGTTATTCCAGATGAACACACTTCTATAAACACACTGTATAAAATAAATGATGATGCTTTGTATGCGGCAAAAAGGAATGGACGGAATCGGATTGAAGTAGTTAAATCATGATTTATGGATCATGGGGGATTAATGCTAAAGGAGTAGAGCGATTGAACAATACAAGAGAACAACTTATATTAGAATTAAGAAAGATCCAGGAAAATCAATATATGGTAGCAGGAGAGCAGGATCCGTGGGATTATGTATTGCAGATGCTTGACCATATCGGTGATACGGATTCCGAGTTTCGTGATGAGTTAATATATAATACCTTCAGTGAGTGGATAGAAGAGAAGGAATTTTTCAACGAAGAGCAGCTTAAATATATTCTTACCATCCTTATGGATAAGGAACATCTATTTTATCAAATAGGCAGCGACGGAAATGACAGCGTTTTTACCAGGACGTTTTCAGCGCTGGTCATAGTTCTGGTTTTAAATAGGCATAGAAAAAAGGCATTGTTAAGTATTGATGAGTTTATTGATATCAAGAACAAAGTGATAGAATACTACACTTCGGAAAAGGACTTAAGGGGATATGTTCAGAAATCAGAATGGGCACATGCAGCAGCGCATGGCGCAGATGTAATGGATGAGTTGGTACAATGCCGTGAATGCAGCGAGGATATAATGAAAGAAATTTTAAATGCCTTTAAGAAAATCTTGCATAATGGAACCTATATTTTTCATACAGAAGAAGACGAGCGTATCTGCCGTGTTGTTTTTAGAATCATGAAAGGGAATCTGATATCAAACCAAGGGATTATCAATTGGATCGAAGAGCTAAGTGAATGTGCGGGCTGGCAGAATAACCGGATGCAGTATATTGCAAGAGTCAATTCAAAGAACTTCATAAGGTGCCTGTATTTCAAAACAATGCATTACGACAGTACATTGGATTTTATAAATGTACTATTCCATGCAGAAGAAAAATTAAACCGTTTCCATAAAATAGATCGGGAATTAATAGAAAATTAATTTTAACAGCTTCACTGACAGTAGTTGTCAGTGAAGTTGTTTTATTATAAAGATAACATCGTTTTCTCTCGCGGCCAATTGTTTGATCCGCGCTTGGAAAATAAAAAAATGGAGGATGTGTGTATGAATAAAAACGTTGTATATCTTTATGTTTTTGATACAATGGCTGATTGGGAAATAGGTTATTTAACTGCGGAACTGAATTCCGGAAGATATTATAAGAAAGGCTTAGCCCCATCAAAAATCGTTACGGTCGGAACTAGTAAGACTCCTGTTATAACAATGGGAGGCCTGAGCATATTACCGGATATAGAACTTCATGAGTGTACCATGGAAAACGCAGACGCCTTGATTTTACCTGGCGGAAATACATGGACAGAACAGGTTCACGATCCCATTTTATCTATGGCAGAGCAGTTTTTAAAGGGAGGTATTATTGTGGCAGCTATTTGCGGAGCTACAATAGGTCTTGCCCGGAAAGGATTGCTGGATTCCAGCCGGCATACGAGCAATGATCTGGGATATCTTAAGATGATCTGCCCAGGCTATGAGGGGGAACAGTACTATAAGCAGGAACCTGCCGTAGCTGACGGGAACTTGATAACTGCTTCCGGAATAGCTCCCCTGGAATTTTCCCTCCATATCCTGAAAGCTCTGGATGTATTTTCTGCAAAAACATTAGATTCCTGGTATCATCTTTATAAGACACATAAAGCGGAATATTTCTATGAGTTGATGGATTCAATTCAATCATGAGGGGATAAGCGTTAAGGTTTCAATGGAGTGATAAGATCTGGTTTATTGAAAGGAGAAGAAATTATGAGCGAATTTAAAGTGGACTATAAGAATCCGGAGGGTTTATTCGTATCAAAAGCATTTAGTCAGGCGATTACCGTAAGCGGTAAGGCAAAAACAATTTATATAGGCGGACAAAATGCGACTAATTCAAAAGGAGAGCTTGTAGGGGCCGGTGATTTGGAATTACAGACAAAGCAGGTGCTTCATAATATTGCAGCCATATTAGCTTCTGAACATGCAAGCTTTGCCAATCTGATTAAACTCAATATTTATTTACAAAATGGATGCGACCCGCAAGTTGGCTACAAAGCGTTTCAGGAAATGGCTGGTTTATCAGATAATCCGCCGTTAGTCACTGTTTTATTTGTTTCAGGAGTCGGGCGTCCAGGGTGCTTACTTGAAGTGGACGGAATTGCTGTCATTGAGGATAAAGACTAAAATGGCTGGGATTCAGGGAATCAGAATACTAAATACCGGCAGGTTTTCCTGCCGGTATTTGTCATGCTTATTAAGCTGAACAAACTCATTCTCCCCAGTATGACAGTGCGATTCTCTGCCCCTGATCAATTTTTGCCCACTGTTCTTCTTCCGTCAGCTCGTTGCCGCCGTCACAGGAAGCAAATCCGCACTGGTGAGAGAGGAGCAGGCGGTCTTTTGGGATGATTTCAGATGCCTCGTTAAGCAACCGGATCACACGGGCTTCGTCATCCAGCGTATTGGTTTTTGATGACAATAAGCCCAGAACAATCTCGGTATCCGGCCTATCCTGAAAAACTTTTAGCGCCTCTAGGGATCCCGCACGGTCGTCATCCCATTCCAGGAAAAAGCGGTCATATTTTAACTGTTTTAAAAACAGATTGGCAATCTTTGCATAGGATCCGCCGCCCATATTCCGTGAATCGTAGTTGCCGCGGCAGTTGTGGGTCCACATAGCAAGCCCCAGGCTGTGGCCGAAATCAATCACTGTATTATTGATTTCGATAAATTCAGCCGCAAGTGCCTTAACTTCATCCTGGTTGATGTGTTCGCCCGTGTAGGGGGAATTGGGATTATCGTCTGCAAAAAGCTCCCAAAGACAGTCATCTAACTGCAGGATTTTTCCGCCGGCAGAAGCGTATTCCTCTACAAATTCTATGTACGCCTGGGTCAGTCCTGCTTTCAGCTCCTGCGGGTTATTGTAAACAGAGCCATTTCCGCCGATGTTATCTGACCATAACAGTTCTCCAAAGATATGGGATGGGGATGGGATGCAAAGCTTTGTTTCCTTATCTCCGGCAATGGATTTAAGCTGCTCAAAGACTTTGATGAAATGGTGATTCCTGCCGCATAGCGGTTCCGTGATTTTAAGACCGATGTCCCGGCGGGTTTCGTATTTACGGATATCATCTTTGTCACGGAAAAAGTAGCCGTGTTCCGCAATGTAACGGCTGACGCCGTGAAATCCCCAAACAAAGTCCAGATGCCACATGGACTTGGAATACTCGCCATCGGTAATGACTGTTAATCCATGTTCGATTTGTTTTGCGACGACATCTTTCGTAGACTCTGCTTCACACTGCTTATAGCCTTCAAAATCGTTGTAGAACGGGTAGGTAATATCATCCTGCTTCTCTATCTGGTTCTTGTATTTCAGCAAAGCTGCCGGGCGCAGCAGACTGCCTACTGTCTGGAATTTTTTGCTCATAGAAAAATCCTCCTTTATCAGGTACATCAATTTAGTAAACTGATTGTACCATCCAGGGAGGACTTATTGGTAACATGAAAAAAATATGTCAAGTTATAGCTCCAGGCTATAACTCATTTTTAATATCAACGCCATATTCGGCCACAACTGCTTTCAATTCCTCAAGGTACATTGCCGCCTGCCGTGACAACTGAATATCTTTGTGGGAAATCCAGCCAACCTCTATCGAATCGTTGACGCGAAGAGGCACTGCCGTGATATTATCCCCGTTTAAGTCTGCGCTCACAATTCCTGTAGAAATTGTATAGCCGTTAAGCCCTATCATAAGGTTAAAAATAGTGGCTCTGTCACCGACATGAATATCTTTCCTGGCGTATTCCGTGCTGAGTATTTCTTCTGAGAAATAAAAGGAGTTGTAATCCCCCTGCTCAAACGACAATCGGGGGTAATCAGCCAGGTCTTCAAGAGTCACATATTTTTTCCTGGCAAGGGGATTGGAGGTGCTTATAAAAACATGAGGAACAGCGGCAAACAGCGGATGAAACGTCAGATTGTTTTCCCGCAGCAGCTTTTCTAACACCTGGCGGTTAAAATTGTTCATGTATAGGATACCGAGTTCGCTTCGCAGGTTTTTCACATCCTCCACAATCTCAAAAGTCCTTGCTTCCCGCAGTGTGTACTCATATTCTTCTGCATCGGTTTTTTTTACCATATTGACAAATGCATTCACAGCAAAGGCATAGTGCTGGGTGGATATGGAGCACAGCCGCCGTGACGGTTTCTTATTCAGCCACCGTTGTTCTAAGAGACTCGCTTGTTCCACGACCTGCCGGGCGTAGCCCAGAAACTCAGCTCCGTCAGTGGTTAAAGATATGCCTCTGGGAGTCCGGGTGAGAAGTTCGTGTCCGATTTCTGTTTCTAATTCGCGAAGAGCATTTGAAAGGCTTGGCTGGGCAATAAACAATCGTTCGGCGGCTTTGTTGATGGAACCGCAGTTTGCCACTTCAATAAAATATTTTAACTGTTGTAATGTCATCTTTTTTTCTCCCTTACACAACCGGCTGTATTACAGCCCAAAAGTAGTCTGCGATTTCCTCCGGCGGCTGCTTCATATGATTTTTCAGCCACCACCGCACCAGATTAACAAAGCTCCCTGATATATGATCGATGAGAAAGTCTTCCGGTACAATGGTATTCTTACGGGTGCTTCCGCTAAATATGTGCAGCGTAACAAGCTCATGGAAGTATTGATGAAAGTAACGCTGGAACAGTTCCCCGTTTTCACAGGTCAAAAGGATAATCATCGTCCGCCCATGCTCTCTTAAGTGGTATAGAATATGGGTCACTATCGCCTTTGGATCGCCGGTTGCCATTGAAAAGTCATGAGTCGGTTCTGCTTCTGGCTTATGAGAGAAAACATGCTCAAACAGTTCGGCACACATTTCCCGCAAAAGATCGTCCTTTGTTGGAAAATGGGCATAAAAGGTTGTCCGGCCTACGTTGGCCTCATCAATGATTTCCTGTACGGTGATTTGCGAATAGCTGTTATGAATCAGCAGTTTGCTGAATGCATCGAAAATAGCTTCCCTGGTTTTTCTTTGTCGTCTGTCCATATACCTCTCCATTTTGAACAATTTTGCAGATTTGTTCGGTATCGTACATTTTGAAAAAATCGTTTCTTGTATCGCTTAAATGCCATTGTTATACTATTTAAAGAACAATATGTTCTGTTACGAACTTATTGTACTGAAAAATGATGAAAGAATCAAGGGATAATTTTGGAGGACAGATCATGTTGAAAAAAATAAGCGACTTATTCGCTGGTCTTACTATGACGATTATTTCCGGTGCGTTTCTGGTGCTCAGCCTGATACTGCTGCTAACGGGGAAGGAGGTCCCTTTAAATCCGGCATGTATAACTATTCTTTTATCCGGATACCCGCTTATTTATCTTGCAGTCACCCGATTGGTATATGAAAAATGGATCTCTTCCGCATTGCTGATCTCTATTGCGATGGCTGCCTCAGTTGCCATCGGTGAGTTCTTTGCTGCCGGTGAGGTTGCCTTTATCATGGCAATTGGTGCAATTTTAGAGGAAAAGACGGTCGAACGATCAAAAAGAGGATTAAAGCAGTTAATCAGTCTTACCCCCATGATGGGAAGAAGAATTCTTACTGATGCATCTGGAAGCCGGGAAGAAACAATCCCCCTGGAACAGATCCTGCCGGGCGATATTCTTCGGATACTGCCTGGGGAAACGATCCCCGTAGACGGCGAAATAACGGAAGGTAACACTTCAATCGACCAATCAGTCATAACCAGAGAATCACTCCCGGTGGATAAAAGTGTAGGAGATCAGGTTTTCTGCGGAACCATCAACCGTTACGGCTCGATTGAGGTTGTTACTGCCAGGGCGAATGAGGATTCTTCCCTGCAAAAACTGATCCGAATGGTTCAGGAAGCTGAAAATAAAAAAGCACCTATGCAGCGTATTGCGGATCAATGGGCAACCTGGCTTGTGCCGGTGGCATTAGGGATTTCTGTGGCTGCATTTGGTATCACATGGGCCCTTGGATATGAAATCATGGAAGCCTTAAACCGCGCCGTTACCGTCCTTGTGGTTTTCTGTCCATGTGCATTGGCTCTGGCCACCCCCACCTCTATTATGGCGGCCATCGGACAGGCAACAAAGCACGGAGTTATCATTAAATCCGGTGAAACATTGGAAAACATGGGAAAAGTGGACTGCATTGCCTTTGATAAAACCGGGACACTGACCAGCGGCAATCTGGTGGTCGCAGATGTGGTTCCTTTGAAAGAAGAAGTAGGGGAAGAACAGCTTTTAAGACTGACGGCCTCTGCAGAAGCCTATTCAGAACATCCCTTGGCCAAAGCGATTATCTCTCATGCGAAAGAATTGCAGATGACAATAGAACCTGCAGAGAATTTTCAGATGCTGCCGGGTAAAGGCATCTCGGCAACGGTCAACGGACAGACCCTGCTATGCGGAACCGTAAGCTTTTTAAAAGAAAAGCAGATACTTGTGGATGAATTGGTGTCCATCAAATTAGAGAAGTATCGTGCACAGGGAAAAGCGATGATACTTGTAGCAAGAGAAAGGTCATTGATCGGAGCGATTACCCTTTCCGATACGCTGCGGGATACCGCTTATGGTGTGGTAAAGGAACTCCATGGCATGAATACCCAGGTTGTGCTTCTGACTGGAGACCATATTCAAGCGGCAGGATATTTTGCTGAGAAGACCGGCATTACGACGGTAAAAGCCGGGCTGCTTCCTGAGGATAAGGTCAGTAATATCGCAGAGCTTAAAAAACAAGGGAAAAGGGTGTGCATGATCGGGGATGGTGTCAATGACGCACCTGCGCTTAAACTCGCAGATGTAGGAGTGGCTATGGGGAGTATGGGAAGTGATATCGCTATCGAAGCGGCGGACATTACTTTGACAAGAGACGATATTTCAATGATTCCATATTTGAAAAAGCTGTCCAATTCCACGGTTCACACCATAAAATTCAACATTACTGTGTCAATGGCAATTAATTTTGCCGCCATACTTTTATCGATAACAGGCGTACTAAATCCGGTCACCGGTGCATTGGTACATAATGCTGGTTCTGTACTGGTGGTACTGAATGCGGCGCTGCTCTATGACCGGAAGTTTACGTAATGCGGAATAATTGTGGCGTTATGAGTGCAAAATTCTTTGGATGCATCATAGGATTCAGGAAAAATCCATCAACCAGGTACGGACTTCTATGGCGATTTGAAAAATAAAATTTATAAATAAATAGAGGAAAGAGCATCCTTTCATGTATGGGGATGCTCTTTCTTTTCCATTATTTATTGATTATCAACTCATTTACGTATCCAAAGGAACACGGAGTTCGTTTAAATTTTATAAATCTGACAGGAAATTAATAAAAAAACATAAAAAGTGCTACAATATAATACTGCGCTATTTTTTATAGAAAAACAGACAAACTATCTGTAAAAAGATTTGTTATGCCGGAAGGATTTCTTAAATAAGGAGGAGCTTCAATTGCAGAGCTTTTTGGAAAAAATTAAGTTTTATATAAATTCACCGTTTCTGCTGAATATTCTATTGCTGCTGGCTGCGTCGATCTGCCTTGTACTATTCATTTTGTATTACCGGCGTTATCATTTTAGTAAGAACGTGCATTTCCCGGACTGCTTCCAGGGAGAAGAAAATAAACTTGACCCAAGCGAGTGGGAGAAGCAGATGCTTGTTCTTGCAGAAGGTCATGGCCAGGTCAGGCTGGTGGGACGCAGCTTTGTTCTTAATGATTATAATCAGGCTGCTTATAAAAAACTGAATAAAATAAGAGACAGCATCTCTGCCGTATCTACGGATATCATTTCCCTGATACCGGCAGCACGCTGGCTCTTTGACAATTTCCAGATGCTGTACCGGGAAATTAAAAAGGTCCGTACATCAGGAACCAGCTATGCCGTTTTGCCGGTTCTGGAGGGAAAGGAATACCGGAACTTCCCCCGTATCTATGTTGTGGCAAAAAAAATGGTGGCTCTTTCCGGCGGGCACTTAAGTGAAGAAAACATTTCTGTGATGTTAAAGGCTTATCAGCAGAAGATCCCCCTTACAGACAAGGAAATCTGGGTTTTGCCGGAAGTGCTGGCTTTTTGTATACTTGAAGAAATCATTGTAATTGCGGAAGAAATTCTTCATATGATTGATGTGAAATCAAAGGCAGAAAAGTTTCTCCGTGATAAGCTGGCAGATAAAAAGGGACCGGCCGATATATCCGCGCTGCTTTGCAAAACAGAGGATAACTTAAGGCTTAATTACTCTTTCCATGCCCATGTAATACACCTGCTGAAGAACCTGTCTTTTGATGAGGCTTCCATTCAAAAATACCTGGAACATCACTTTTCTTCCCTGGAGAGACAGGTAAAGACCTCCGGCATATTCATGGAGGAAGGAAAGATTGAATCATTTCTTGAGACAAATATCCGGACCTTGATTGTCAGCCTGAGGGATATCAATGAAGTTGATGAAGAAAAGTTCTTTGAGGAATATTCCTATTTGGAGCAGATTTTATCACAGGATCCGGATGGGGTATATCCAAAGATGGATTTGGAATCCAGGGGCATGTACCGTGGGGTAATCGTTATATTATCGCACCGTTACCGGCTGTTGGAGGAAAAGATAGCGGGAGACTGTCTGGAGCTGGCGGTTCAGGGCAGAGAGGACCTGCATTGTTCCCATCATGTGGGTTCCTATCTTTTGGGTAAGGGGTATCCGATTTTAAAAGCAAAGGCGTTAGGAAAGCCGATTCCTCAAAATATTAAAAAAAGGATGAATGTAAGCGGCTTCCTTTATTTCCTAACCATGTTCCTTATTATTCCGATACTTTGTGCCTGTCTGCTTTATGCCTTTTGGAACCTTGGGGGGCTTAGGAATATCAGCCGGCTAGTCATTCTCTTTTTATCGGTAATGCCGCTGTTAATGGGTATTTCCATAGAGCTTACAAATTTTATTTTTACTAGAAGAATTAAAGTAAAGAAGATTCCTTCTCTGAACTATCTGGAGGAAATACCAGAGGATGCAAAAACTTTTGTGGTTATGCCGGTTATTGTCTCCTCTAAGGAACAGGGCCTGGGGTACATGGAACGTCTTCAAAAGCATTATCTGGCAAACAGTCAGTCCAATCTTTACTTTGCATTGCTGCTTGATTTTGCGGATTCCCCGGACGAGTTCATGGAAAATGACAAGGTGATTGAGAACGCCCTTGCTGCACGTATGAAGGAGTTAAATGAGCTCTATCCGTCGGAACAGCAGCGCTTTTCCTTATTCTTCCGCTGCCGCAAATGGAATAAAGCGGAGAACTGTTATATGGGCTGGGAGCGTAAAAGAGGAAAGCTGGAAGAGTTTAATAACCTTTTAAATGGAGAAGAAAAGGAGAATACCACCTTTTCCTCTATTTACTGCGACGAAAAGCTCCTTTCCACCTTCCGGTATGTAATCACGCTGGATGCGGATACCAATCTGCTTCGTGACAATGCCGCAAAACTGGTCGGTCTGATTGATCATCCTTTAAATAAGCCGATTCTTGACCCGGCAGGCCAAAAGGTAGAAGAAGGCTATGTCATCATTCAACCTTCAGTAAGAAACCATATTGTGGATAAGAACGGCAGCAGGTTTGCGAAAATCTTCGGTGGGGAATCGGGCCTGGCTCATTACGGAACCGTAATATCAGATATTTACCAGGATATTTTTAATAAGGGAATCTATACCGGAAAGGGCATCTACGATCGGGAGGCCTTTCACAAGGTGCTTCAGAACAAGGTACCGGAAAACAGGATTCTCAGTCATGACCTTTTTGAGAGCTGCTATGCAAGGACGGCTTTTTCCAGTACAGTCAAGATTATGGACAATTTTCCAACCAGTGTTTTATCCTTTACCAAAAGGGAACACCGATGGCTGCGCGGGGACTGGCAGCTGCTGCCCTGGCTGTTTTTAAGAAAAACCCAGGATGGTAAAAACTTATGTGCGCTGTCAAAATGGAAGATCTTTGACAACTTAAGAAGAAGCATGGTTCCTTTAAGTAAGACGTTATTTGTATTGTTTAATCTGGCATGGATGCCTAAGGCATATTATCTTTGGTTACCCATTGTATTCTTTAATGATATATTTACTCTGGTGATTCTTTTGCTTGCAGTTATCACCCAGAAGCTGATACGTCCAAAACTTGCCCTTGTTTATAAATGCTTTTTTAGAGAACTTGCTGCAATGCTTTATCGGGCACTCCTGGAGTTTACAATTACTCCTTACCGAGCTTATGTCGCAACGGATGCAATGATCAGAACCATGTACCGGATCTTTATCAGCAAAAAAAATCTGCTTCGCTGGAATACGGCGGAAGCAGTGGACGCCTCCATAGTCAATACCAGAAGGGGATATTTTATCACTATGTGGAGTTCTCTTCTTCCGGCGGCTGCCCTTTTAATAATCTTATTTATGGGACATTTAAACCCGGCCGGAATGATTTTGACAGCAATCGTAATTGCCGACTGGTGCTTTGCCTCCCAAATCGCCTACGGGATCAGTCAGCCGGATAAAAAGCTTCAACTTAAGAATATAGCACAGAACAATGAACTGCTCCTGGATACTGCACGCAGAACCTGGCAGTTTTTTAAGGAGCTTTCCACGAAGGAAAATAACTGGCTCTGTCCGGATAATTACCAGATTTCAATGGTGGAAAAAGTCAGCGATAAAACATCGCCGACCAATATGGGACTTCAGTTTCTGGCAATCCTGTCAGCCAGGGATTTTGGTTTCGAAACGTTAAGCTCTACGGTTGAAGTGGTGGAAAATCTGATGGAAACGATTCAGAAAATGCCCAAATTTAATGGGCATCTTTATAACTGGTATCATATCGGGACCCTGGAGGTATTAAACCCTGCCTATATATCAACCGTTGACAGCGGCAATTTCCTGGGTCATCTGGTGGCGCTGAAAAATGGACTTCTGGAACAGATAGACAGGCCGGTATATCCGGAGAATTTTCTGTCCGAGCTCAGGATTGCGGTTCATAACTGCAATGGAGAACTTCGGATAAGAAAAGGCAGCCCTGCCGGACATGAACTGAAACCAAGGTATCAAAGGATAGGGGAGCTGATAGACGATATTGCGCAAATCAGGGAAGATTTAAACCATAGGGAGCTTTCATCGCCGGAAGACTACCCCTGGACCAGACAGTTAATGAATCTCATTGACAGCACTGTAAAAGAAGCTGAAGCTTTAAAACTGAAGGAGAAGACCTATTTTTCTTATCCTTCCCTTCGCATTATTACATCGGAGGACAATAAATTTGCGGATAGCATGATAGAACGGATCAGAGCGCTCAGCAATAAAATAGACGGCATTTTAACAAATGTAGATTTCCGTTTTCTATTTAACGAAAAGAGAATGCTGTTCCACATCGGGTATCATGTTTCCTCCCACACGCTAGATGAAGGCTGCTATGACCTTATGGCGTCTGAATCGGCGCTTACAAGCCTTCTTGCCATAGCCATGGGAGAAGTGCCGTTAAAGCATTGGAATAAACTGGGAAGACCGCTGACCATTGTGGGAGGCATTCCCTGCTTTGTGTCCTGGAGCGGTACGATGTTTGAATATCTGATGCCAAATCTCGTATTCAAAGAATATGAAGACTCCGTCTATGCACAGACTTCCAGGGCGGCGGTGCTCCAGCATATGAAGTATGCAAAAGAGGCGGAAATACCCTGGGGAATATCGGAATCCCAGTATTACCGGTTCGATTTAAACTCGAATTACCAGTACAAAGCCTTCGGTGTTCCGAAGATAAGGCTTCAGCCGGTCCGTAAGAATTCCATGGTGGTTGCTCCCTATGCGACGATGCTGGCACTGGATATTGCAGAAGAAGAGTGTATGGAAAACTTAAAACGTCTGAAGGAATTAGGCGCTTACGGCACTTACGGTTTCTATGAATCCGTAGATTTTAATGTGCCGAATTCTGTGGAACTGACCCCTTATTGCATTGTAAAATCCTATATGGCCCATCATCAGGGGATGAATCTGGCTGCAATTAATAATTACCTGAATGGGGGAATCCTTCGGGAGAGGTTTCACGGGGAGATGATGATAAAAGCCACAGAAGTTCTGCTGGAAGAAAAACGTCAGTCCTATTTGATTTCCATTGCAAAGCAGGGATATACCATAAAGATCGGAAAGCCTCTTTTTAAAGAAGACATTTACAGCAACCGGTATGTCAACCGTACCGGCATGAATCCGCCGGTTGTGAATTATTTATCAAATGGTAATTATTCACTGATGATAACCACCGATGGGGATGGCTTCAGTAAATATGAAGACCGGATGCTTTACCGTTTCCGGTCGGATATTTATGCGAATACAGGTAATTATATCTATATCAAAGATATGAAGCGGGGGAAGGTCTGGAGTGCCGCTTATCATCCGACCAGAAAGACACCGGATGCTTACCAGGTAATTTTCAGCCCGCACCAGGCCGAATTTAAACGCAGGGATGGAGATATCTCATCGCACATGATTGTCAGCTTAAATGCGGACCAAAACTATGAGATACGTAAAGTCATCTTCACCAATCACGGGAATGAGGAAAAACACTTGGAGGTGACCAGCTATTTAGAGGTGGTGGATGATACCCATCTGGCAGAAATAAGCCATCCTGCATTCAATAAACTTTTCCTGGAGAGTGAGTACCTGGAAGAGCAGGACATCTTTCTGGCAAAAAGACGGCGGAAGGATAATGATGATGATGATAATTCTTATATGATGCACATGGTTAGAACCGGAACAAAGCTATGCAAAAAACTGGAATATGAAAATGATAGAAAACGCTTTATCGGAAGAAACAACACCCTGGAAAATCCAGATTCAGTGGTTAATAGCATTGCCTTTTTAAATAATTCAGGCTTTTGCAATGACCCAATCATGAGCCTGCGGGCACAGATCTGCATAGGGGCAGGTGAAACCGCCTGCATTTCATTTATTACCGGAGTGTGCGGAAGTAAAGAGGAAGCAATAAAAATCGCAGGGGAATTAAATGTAAGCTACCGGATCGATGATATCCTGGAAAAATTCCGGCTTCAAACGAACCTGGAGTTAAAGTATCTGGAGATTACCAGAGCCCAGTTAAACGCTTTTCAGGACTTAATCAGCCCTGTCTTCTATCCTTCGGGCATTTACCGGGGGCCGGCTGAAAATATAAGGCGGAACTTTATGAATCAAAGCTTCCTGTGGAAATTCGGTGTGTCAGGGGATAACCCCATTCTGCTTTTAATGGTCCGCTCCATGAAAGAGGAAAGAATCGTAAAGGATGCATTAAAGGCTTACGAATATTTAAGAATTAACCGTGTTATGGTGGATTTAATTATCCTGATTGATTCCAAGCATGGGTATCATCAGGAGGTGGATGAATTAATCAACGATATGACAAGCTCTCTTCGAATCTATGATTCCAGAAGCGAGAAGCCAAGCTTCTTTACGCTGCATACGTATGAGATGAAACCGGCGGAGCTTGATTTGCTGTATACGGTAGCACGGGTCGTATTTTCAGAGAAAACTGGGATCTATTTTACCAATGGCAAAGAACAACAGTATGAATTGCTTGAAGAATATTAGGCTTTAAGGAGGAAGGGTTTTGGACACAGCATATGCACCTATAACACAGGAGAAAGAAACAGAGAATTATGAATTTTTTAACGGCTTCGGGGCATTTGCCTGTGAAGGCAGGGAATATGAAATTCTGCTGGAGGGTAATAACCGGCCGCCGGCACCCTGGATTAATGTTGTCTCAAATAAAAACTTTGGATTCCAGATATCGGAGTCTGGTGCCGGATTTACCTGGAGTATCAACAGCAGGGAGAATAAGCTGACTCCATGGTCCAATGACCCAGTCAGTGACAGAGCCTCTGAGGCAATCTATATTCTGGATGAAATATCCGGTGAGGTAATGACTCCCATGTCCTTAGGAAGGTCTGACCGGGGCACTTACCGGGTAAGGCATGGCTTTGGATACAGCAGGTTCCTTCATGAGGAAGCTCTTATTAATCAGGAGCTGACTGTTTTTACTCCTTTGGATGAGTCATTAAAGCTATGGAGCCTTACGCTTACCAACCGCTCGGATAAAGTGAAATATTTAAGCCTGACCTATTATGTGGAATGGGTTTTGGGAACCCAGGGAGAGCAAACCAATCCCTATATACTGACCTCCTATAACAATGAGCATGAATGTTTATATTCAAAGAACATTTATACCATGAACTTTCAAAACACCTATTCCTACCTGTTTTCCAGTGAAACCATCATCGGTTATACCGGGGACAGGAAGGAGTTTCTGGGGCAAAAGGGCAGTGTCCGGGAGCCGCGGGGAGCGGAGGTCAAGCTATCCTGCAATACGGGGGTATGCTATGATCCCTGCGGAGCTATTCAGGTATCCGTTGCATTACAGCCGCAAGAGAGCAAGACAGTGTTGTTTGGCCTGGGGCAGAGCACCAGCCTTGAAGAGATATACAAAATCAGAAATAAGTACAGGGAAACCGCCGCTTCTGAAAAGGAGCTTGAAAGGGTGAGAACCTATTGGGACGGTTTATTAGGGACGGTTAAAGTCAAAACAAAGGACAGGGCAGTGGACATCCTGGTGAATGGCTGGCTGCTTTATCAGACGGTATCCTGCCGCATTCAGGCAAGAGCAGGCTTTTATCAGTGTGGAGGAGCCTATGGATACCGGGACCAGCTGCAGGATACCCTTTCCCTTCTCTTTGCGGATTCCAGTATTTTGCGCAGGCAAATTCTTATTGCCTGCAGCAGGCAGTTTGAAGAGGGCGATGTCCAGCACTGGTGGCATCCTCCTATGGGGATCGGTGTGAGAACGAGAATCACCGATGATTTGCTGTGGCTGCCTTATTGCACCGCTGCTTATATCCGAAGTACCGGAGATACTACAATTTTAAAAGAGCAGGTCCCTTATATCAAGGGTCCGTTGCTTAAGGAGGGGGAGCACGATATGATGTTTACCCCGGATATATCCCAAAGCTTTGAAAGTGTTTATGAACATTGCAAAAAAGCCATCGGCCGGACAAACTTCGGAGAGCATGGACTTCCTCTCATGGGGGGCGGCGACTGGAATGACGGTATGAATGAGGTAGGAATAGAGGGAAAGGGAGAGAGTGTCTGGCTGGCATGGTTTTTCTATACGGTGCTGGGGGATTTCATTCCTTTGTGCAGTCAGGAGAATGATGAGGCTTACGGCCGGGAACTGGAGCAGAAACGGGAAGGCCTGCTTCAAAGCATCGAAGAACACACCTGGGATGGGGAGTGGTATCTTCGTGCCTTTTACGACGACGGCTCGAAGCTGGGATCCAAGGAAAATGATGAGTGCCGGATCGATTCCATCAGTCAGTCCTGGAGCGTGATATCAAAGGGAGCAAAAGAGGATCGGGCAAAAACGGCAATGCAGTCGGCATGGCGTTATCTCCTAAGAGAGGAAGAGGCTATTTCCCTGCTTTTGACGCCGCCCTTTAATAAAACAAGCAAAAACCCAGGTTATATCAAAAATTACATCCCAGGTATGCGGGAAAACGGAGGCCAGTATACCCATGCGGCGGTTTGGCTGGCGATTGCCACGTCAATGCTCCGTGACTATCACATGGCACAAACTCTGTTCACCATACTTAATCCGATTCACGTGACGCAAACCAGGAAGGATGTGCTCAGGTACGAGAAGGAGCCTTATGTCATGACGGCGGATATCTCCTTAAGCCCTCCTTATACCGGAAGAGGCGGATGGAGCTGGTATACCGGATCCGCAGGCTGGATGTACCAGGGATTATTAAGCTGGTTTCTTGGCATTCGGAAAGAGGTAAATGAACTGGTCATTGATCCGGCCACGCCGGCAAGCTTCGGCGATTTTTCCATTGAGTATAAGTATGGCAGGTCTATCTATGAAATCAGAGTCGAAAGCAGAAGCAAGGGAACGCTGACAACGGAAGCAATCACTGTAGATGACAAGCTCATAAAAGGGAATAGGGTTTTGCTTGTGGATGACGGAGAAAAGCATCTGGTTATCGTATAGTACCTTGTTTTGCTGTTCCTGGGAGACAGATTCCCAAAGCAACAGGAATGGGAAATCGGAAAGGAGGTAACATGAAGACTGACAGACGATTGAATCATGCATATAAAAATGCTGATGTTGTGTATTTTGATGATAATTCAAAATATATATTTTTTAGTGATATCCACAGAGGGGATGACAGCATCTCAGATGAATTTACCAGAAATCAGAATGTTTTTTTGCATGCATTAAATTACTATTATAAAGAAGGATATGAATATATAGAAGTTGGAGATGGAGATGAGCTTTGGGAATACAAGAATTTTAGTGTTATCCGTTTAGCCCACAGCGATGTTTTTACAGTAATCAAAAAGTTTTATGATGAAGGCCGCTTTATCATGTTATATGGGAATCATAATATTTATTTAAAGTCAAAGCTATTTATCAGAGAAAATTATTATCAATATTATGATGAATACAATCAAATGCGAGTGGACTTATACAGGGGACTGAAGCCGAAGGAGGCAATCATTCTTAAACACAAGAAAACCAAACAGAAGATTTTTGTGCTTCATGGGCATCAGGGTGACATTATGAATGATCAGCTATGGCTTTTTTCCATGTTATTACTTCGATACTTTTGGAGGTATCTGCATATCGTTGGATTCGGCAATCCAACCAGCCCGGCCCGTAATTTATTTAAAAGACATAAAGTTGAGAAGGTTTATGACAGATGGATAGAAAAAAATAAAATGATGCTGATCTGTGGACATACTCACAGACCAAAGTTTCCGAAAGAAGATGACCTTCCATACTTTAATACTGGCTGCTGCACACGTACCCGTGGGATTAATGGGATTGAGATTATAAATGGCATGATACAAATGGTTGACTGGAGAATTGCTGCCAATGAAAAAGGAGAATTGCGTGTTCACAGGACAGTAGTTAGAGGACCGGTAGCCCTTGAAAAATATGATTATAAAAATAATCCTTTTTCAACTCATTATAATAACTAAAATGGAGTTGAACCCCTAAACTGTCGTAAAGGCCGGAACACTTGCTTTGATTACCGTTCAGGGGTTTTTCCAGAACTAAAGAATCTCTTGACATTAATGATAACTCTAATGTTATATTGTCTTTATCATCAATATGTTGTTATAAAAAGGAGGATATCATGAATAGAGGAATTGTTGTTACCGGTGGCTCACATGGGATAGGAAAACAGATATGCCTGGACTTTATTGAGGCGGGCGATCAAGTGTGCTTTCTTGATATAGATGAAAAGAGATCTGCTGAATTTGCAGAAGAAAATCCAAATCTGTTTTACTTTGGTGTTGTTTTTATGTGAACAAGATTTTATTACAGGGGAGACCATCACCGTGGATGGGGGAATGAATAAACGGATGATTTATCATGGAGATTGGAACTGGCATTATAACGCTGACTGAGAGAAAGGATCTTTACAAACGAAAGTACTTATACTGAAATTTAATGAAAACCGCAATCCTTTAAAAAGGACTGCGGTTTTCATTTGCAGACTAAAGTTACTTCCAATCAGAAAGCCATGACTTGTCATTTGCAATTGCATTTACGATCTCTTCCCCTGATTTGAAATTATCAAAGGTGCCTCTGTTAATTTCACTAATGGCTTTGCCCAGCAAGTTTTCATAGTACGCTTCCGGTGTTATTTCGGTTGTGGTCTGGTGGAAATGCTGCTGGGATTCAGACGAGGCTATTCGTGCATATTCGTCTTTTACTTGGGATATGAGCTTATCACGGTTCATACAATTTACTCCTTTGCATAAAAAATTAATTATTTATCATTACCGGGTTTGTGACGGCTGCCGGACTGCTTCTTAGTATTTCGGCTTTCTCCATCTAATGCGCTCTCAGCCATGGTAGGGCCACCATTGGCTTTTTTCTTACGGATTGATTTTGGGTCAAGTTGTGAATCTTTTGCCATAATTATTCTCCTTAATATTAATAAGGTTATTATCTACAGGTAAAAGGATATTATTCGCTTTCGGATTTTGTATTCGGACTTGATTCTTACTGATACAGCCAGGACTGGAGCAGCGCCTCATTGATGCATAGCAGCGTTTGTTCCAGTAGCAGGAAAGTGTGTTGGGTGAACTATTGTTTGGAGTATATAAAAACTCTATTAAAAGCGTTTAATATTTAACAAATTATACAATATGAACAATATGTTTTCTTTATGTTAATAATATTTTCATCATAATTCGTTTGTGTTATCCTCGGTTTGTGGCAAAAACAACCAAAGGAAGTGTTGGAAGGGAAGGGGATTCATAATGAATTATTTTGAAGAGAGCTTAAAATTGCATGAACGCCATGCAGGAAAAATCGAAATCAGATCTAAGGTTCCTGTAGTTACCAGAGAGGACTTAAGCCTTGCTTATACCCCTGGAGTAGCGGAGCCATGCCGGAAAATTCATGCCAATGAGGAAGATGTATATAAGTATACCTCGAAAGGAAATCTGGTCGCAGTCGTAACTGACGGAACCGCAGTGCTTGGGCTTGGAGACATCGGACCAAAAGCAGGTCTTCCGGTTATGGAAGGAAAGGCGATTTTATTTAAAGAATTTGCGGATGTCAATGCGATTCCGATTTGCCTGGATACCAAAGATACGGATGAAATTGTAACAGCAGTTAAATGGATTGCACCGGGATTTGGAGGCATCAATCTGGAGGATATTTCAGCACCAAGGTGCTTTGAGGTAGAAGAACGGTTAAAAAAAGAGCTTGATATTCCCGTGTTCCACGATGATCAGCACGGAACCGCTATTGTGGTGCTGGCAGGAATTATCAATGCGTTAAAGGTAGTGGGCAAAGATATTAGAGAAATTAAAGTTGTGGTAAACGGTGCAGGAGCAGCGGGTACCGCCATTGCTAAGCTACTGCTTGCCTGCGGCGTTTCAAAACTGATTGTCTGTGATAAAGTAGGCATTCTTTATCAGGGAATAGAAGGTGTTGACTATGCCAAGCAGGCGCTGGCGAAAATAACAAATCCGGATCAGTTAAAAGGAGATTTAAGCGATGCATTAAAGGGTGCAGATGTGTTTATCGGAGTTTCTGCTCCTGACATTGTAAGCAGGGAAATGGTAAGCTCCATGAACCAGGATGCCATCCTCTTTGCCATGGCAAATCCCACTCCTGAAATTATGCCGGAGAAGGCAAGAGAAGCAGGCGCCAGAGTCATTGGAACCGGCCGTTCGGATTTCCCAAATCAGGTAAACAATGTTCTTGCTTTTCCGGGAATCTTCAAAGGCGCATTGGAGGTAAGGGCCAGGGAAATCAATGAGGAAATGAAGCTTGCGGCAGCCTATGCCATTGCTTCCATGGTTTCCGATGAGGAGTTAAATGAGGAATGCGTCATTCCGAATGCATTGGATAAAAAGGTTTCTGAAAACGTGGCGGAAGCAGTAAAAAAGGCGGCAAGAGAGAGCGGTGCAGCCAGAATATAACAGAAGGATTCAAATTACCTGCAGCAGTCACAAAGCAGATAAGAATAGGCTTTATAAAATAGGAGGATTGAAATATGCAGATTCCAATCAAAAAAACACTGGATAAAATTCCGGGAGGAATGATGGTGGTTCCCTTGTTTTTAGGGGTTCTGGTCAACACCTTTTTCCCTCAGTTTTTGGAAATGGGAGGCTTTACCACCGCCTTATTCAGTAAAACTGCGTCCACGCCGATTTTAGCATGTTTTATGTTTCTGATCGGTTCACAGATTCATTTTAAACTGGCTCCAAAGGCAATAAAAAAGGGGGCTTTATTGATCACAGGTAAATTTATCGTAGGAGCGGGACTTGGTATTTTCGTCGGAAAGGTCTTTGGCTCTGCCGGTGTGCTTGGACTTTCCCCGTTAGCCATTCTTGCGGGATTAACCAACTGCAACGGAGGCCTTTATGCTTCACTTGCCTCACAGTATGGGGATGAGACTGATGTGGGAGCGTATGCTCTGCTGTCAATTAAGGATGGTCCGTTCTTTACCCTGGTGGCACTTGGAGCTTCTGGTCTGGCACAGGTTCCTTTTAAAGCATTGCTGGCAGTGATGATCCCCATTGTCATCGGAATGATCTTGGGAAATCTGGATTCCGATATGAGAGCTTTCTTAGGCAGCAGTAAATTACTGTTGATTCCGTTCTTTTCCTTCCCTCTGGGAGCTGGAATGAACCTGGAAACAATCGTAAAAGCAGGAGGTCCTGGTATTTTGCTTGGGATTGTGGCATCATTTACCGGTATAGGGGCATACATACTCCTTAAGCTGTTTAAAGAAGAACCCATCATCGGCCTGGCGACCGGTTCTACGGCAGGGAATGCGGTGGCAACGCCTGAGGCGGTTGCAGCAGCCGACCCGACTCTTGCCGTAGTTGCAGCCGCAGCAACTGCACAAGTAGCCGCAGCCTGCGTGGTATCGGCAATCATCTGTCCGTTTATTGTTTCCTTTGTATTTAAAAAGCTTAGACAGAATCAGTCGAATGCGGTTAAACATAATGACAGGGCTGAGGCGGCTGGATAAAAACGGTTTAAGAAACCAATAGCGAATACGATGCTCCCACGGAGGCAGACTAGAAAATAACATGTTTGCGCCCCGTGGGAGTATTCTTTTGCGTAAGAGAAAGGACATTGTGATCCGCCGGATTATTTGGTAAAATAGAGGGAGAAAGGACAACTGTGCGCTATGGAAAGAAAAAAACCAATGAAGCTGCAGACCATGCTGAGTTTATTCGTCATTGCAGTTGTTTTTGTTTCAATTGCCATCATTATTTCTTTTGTTGCTTCATGGATGACCAGGAGTATCGAAAAGGAAGCGAAGACCAATGTCATGAACGTGGCGGAGCTTGTTGCACATTCCAGCGAGGTGATCGGTGCGCTGGGAAAAAAGGATACTCTGGTAATTGCTTCTTATGTTGACATGCAGCTTAAGAATCTGGAGCTGGTGGATTATATTACAGTGGCGGATAACCAGGGAATCCGTTATTCCCATCCCAATCCTCAAATGATCGGAAAAGCGTTTGAGGGCGGAGATGAGTACCGTGTGGTGCGCCTGGGAGAGACTTATGTATCCGAAGCAACCGGAACTATGGGGAAATCCCTGCGTGCCTTTGCACCGATTTATGATGAGCACCATCAAGAGATCGGTTTTGTCTCTGTCGGTACGCTGATTGCGCGGATCGAAAAGGCGAAGCACGTGGCTGTTTTCTATATCATGTTAATCGGTTTTGGAGGGCTGTCGGCAGGAAGCGTGGGAGCCTTTCTTCTGGCGAAACATATCAAAAAGATGCTGCTGGGATTAGAGCCCGATGAGATCGCAAAGCTTTATCATGAGAAGATGGGAATACTGGATGCCATTCATGAAGGTCTGGTAGCCATTGACCAGGAAGGCCGGATCACATTGATGAACGATTCGGCGTTACAGATTCTTGGATTTAATAAAGATGAAATGAAGGATCAGGTAATTGGACGCGGTATTGAAGAGATAATCCCCAATACCCGTATGACAAATATATTAAGCACGAAACAGGCAGAATTTGATGATGAACAAAGGCTTCATGATACTTTGATTGTCACCAACCGGATTCCTATCATGAATCGGGGACAGGTGATCGGGGTCATAGCCAGCTTCCGGGACAAAACAGAGATAACCAAACTGGCGGAGGAGCTGACCGGAGTAAAAAAACTGGCCTGGTCTTTACGGGCACAGAATCATGAATTTATGAATAAGCTTCATACCATTGCCGGTCTCATACAGCTTGAGGAGTATGAAGAAGCCCTGCAGTTTATATCCGATGTTGCCAGGATAAGAACGGAAATGAGCCACATTCTCACGGATCATATCAAGGATTCAGCCGTGTCCGCTCTTCTTTTGTCCAAGTATAATAAAGCGGAGGAATGCAGAATTAAGTTAACCATAGATGAAAGCTCCAGACTGAACAAACTGCCCTGTGGCATGAATTCCCAGGATCTGGGTTCGGTCATCGGAAATCTGATCGAAAATTCACTGGATGAAGTGAAAAATGACGGGACTGGCAGGATCGATATCAAAATTGCTGAGGAGAAGCAGTTTCTTACGGTCCGGATCAAGGATAATGGAAAAGGAATCCCTCCAGAGCTTCACGAAAAGATATTTGAACAGGGCTTTTCTACCAAAGAGGGGCAGCGTGGATGCGGATTGTTCATTGTGAAAAAGATCATTGAGGAATACGGGGGATCAATTCACTTAACATCAGAAGAAGGAGCACAATGGGATATTACAATTCCTATGGAAAGGAGGGAAGAATTTGATTGGAGTCATGATTGTGGAAGATGATCCAATGGTTCTGGAAATCAACTCGAAGTTTTTAAGAAGAGTGGAAGGATTTATTCTATACAAAGGGGTATCAAATCTGGAGGAAGCAAAAAAGGCGATGCTTTCCAAAAAGCCGGATTTGATTCTGCTTGATGTGTATCTTCCCAATGAAAATGGAATGGATTTTTTAAAATGGATCCGAAGCCAGGAAATGAATGCAGATATCATTTTAATTACAGCAGATAAATCCATAGAACGAATCCAGGAGGCATTTCGGTATGGGGTGGTAGATTATCTGATTAAGCCTTTTCGCTTTGAGCGCTTTAAGGAAGCCTTACTGCAGTTTAAGGACCGGTATGACAGCTTTAAAAACAGCGAAATGATTGAGCAGAAGGATCTGGACCGGTACTTATCCGGCCAGATTGCTGCCCAGAGCGAAGCGGATTTTACCAAGGGCTTTAATAAGTACACCTATCATGCCATCTGGGAAAAAATTGAGCAGGGCAGAGAAGCGTATTATACAGCGGAAAATCTTGCAGAAATGCTGCAGATCGCAAGAGTCACGGTAAGAAGATATCTGGAGCTTATGGAAAAGGAAGAAAAGATATATAAATTAGTGGAATACGGAAAGGTTGGAAGACCGCAGCACAAATATAGAAAGATGTAATAATGTTCGGAGCAATCACAATTTGCCTGACAGGATTGTGTAAATGATATCAGGCAAATTGAGATTAAAATGATTTATAAGCTATTATTTAATATCTCTTTGGCAAGCATAGGATTGCCAAACCTTGTGAACCTAAATTCGGTAACGGTGTATCGCGGATCACCTCTGTCCGGATTAGTCTGCCATTCCGGTCAGTAAAGAAAACACTGATGGAGCCCTCATTTCCGTTGAGTACATACAAGTTATTGGAACAAATACCGCTGTCAATTGGTGCACCAGATCCATCATTCGTACTATAGGTAATATTTGTAACTCTAAGACGTCCGTTACGTTCAACTTCATACGTCGTTATTGTGTGGCCGCCAGCATTGGAAGTATAAGCAAATCGTCCGTTTTCAGATAGTGAGACCCAACAGGTAGCTGATTGAAAATTCAATACAGATGGACTAATGACTGAAAGTGTTCCGTCATGATTAATTTTGTAGGAAGATAATGCATTTATTCCAACTTCCGTAACCAGCAAGATATCATTTGTTAAGAATACAGAGCCAAAAGGTCCGGGACCGCTGGAGTTGCTGAGAATAGGGCCAGTGAGGGATCCATCTTGTTGAACGGTAAATACACTGATTAGGTTTGTGTTCTGCTCGGAAACAGCTATTTTTTTGCCGTTATAATTGATGACAATGCAGGTTGGCTTGGCATTTACTGAACTTAATGGTTTAGCAGAGCCAATGATTTCGGTAAGCATGCCGTTTTCGTCTATATGAAAACCGGTAACATTGGATGCAATACTGCTTCCATTGCCTGCATTTGCCACATAGAGAAGATTACGGTGAGTTGTCAGGCTTATTGGAAGGAAACCACCGGACGGCTTCACGTCTGCAAGAATCAAGGCTCCCGATCTGGTGATTTTGAAGCTGGAGATATTGTTGCTGCCAGCATTCACGACAAAAAGGAAATGTCCGTCATCGGATATTACAATTGATCCCTGTGAACCAAGAGGATCAACAATGGGGGTTCCTGTGCCTTGACCGCCTGTCTTGTAAGCCTTTATAAATGTAAAATCATCGTTGAATTTCTGACGAATCGCTATTATTTCATTTTCATCAGCGTTATTTGTCATAGAGTAAACGGCATATCCATGCCTGCAGTTTGTTATATCGTACATTTATTTATCACTCCTTATACGAAATATTATTAATAGGAATGTGCGTAATATGGTGTTTACGCTAATATTAATATATGCTATATTTATTTAAATGCGATTATAGACTGTCATAAGAAAGTATTTTGCTGTCAAACCTAGCATGTAATGAAACAGCATGTTGAATCTTTGCATATTGCTCACAGGATTGTTTTTTTATTATTAGAAAAAGGCAATGAGATGAATAATAAAATTAACATAAATATGTTCTATGTTGGTTTATTAAATGCGGAATATTATCTGTTTAAGGAGGATAATTTATGATTTATCTAGACTATAATGCCACGACCCCTATCGACAAAAAGGTATATCATGCCATGCTTCCCTATCTGGAGTCAGAGTTTGGAAACCCATCCAACGGTTATGAATTGGGACTGCTTGCGAAAGGTGCAGTTGAGAAGGCCAGGAAACAGGTCTCGGAATTGCTGGGTGCCAAAAGCAGCGAGATTTTATTCACAAGCTGCGGCAGTGAATCCAATAATGCCGTAATCAAGGGAGTCGCCTACACTTTTAGGAATAAGGGAAAGCATATTATTACTTCTTGCATCGAACATCCTTCCATCATGGAACCACTCTCGTTTTTAAAGAAAAACGGTTATAAAGTTACCTATCTTCCAGTAAACCGGCAAGGATCTGTGAATCCTCAGGATTTAAGAAATGCCATCTGTGAGGAAACGATTTTGGTTAGTATTATGCATTCCAATAATGAGGTTGGTACCTTGCAGCCAATCAGGGAGTTGGGGGGGATTTGCAGAGAACGAGATGTTTTGTTTCACACAGATGCATCTCAGTCCATTGGAAAGGTGGATATTAACGTTTCCCGGTTACCAGTGGATTTTCTGACTCTTGCCGGTCATAAACTCTATGCTCCAAAAGGAATTGGCGCATTGTTTATTCGTGATGGAGTTGAAATAGAATCATTTCTGCATGGCGCAAGCCAGGAGAATGGCAGGCGTGCCGGTACGGAAAATGTGCCTTATATTGTAGCTTTGGGAGAGGCAGCGGTACAGGCGAGGAACCATTTGGATCAAAATGATTTGATGCCGATAAGAGATTATTTTTATAATCAGCTAAAGGAAGTGTTCGGCAGTAATATTCACCTCAACGGTGACCCGGTTCATCGCTTGCCAAATACTCTTAATGTCAGCTTTGTGGGAGAAAATGGCGCCCAGATATTGGCGGCGCTGCCTGAACTGTGTGCCTCAACCGGCTCTGCCTGCCATTCTGGTTCAAAAACCATTTCTCCTGTTTTAGCTGCTATGGGTGTTGAAGAGGAAATTGCATTTGGTGCTGTACGCTTTAGTGTGGGCAGATATACCACTAAGCAAGAGATTGATTATGCAATGAAATTGTTAAAAGGATACGGGTTTTCCATTGCAGACTGCTGAAAAACTTCATTTATTCTGGACGGTAAGCTTGAAAACTGATATGATATTATCGGTTAGTCGTACCTAATTAAAAAAAGTAAAGGCGATGTCATATCATGAATAATAAGAATTTCACGGATTTTTTTGATCCGGAGGTGCAAAAGACAGCAAGTGAAGCAGGCTGTTCGATATACAGGATGCAAAACGAAACTGGAGAGGGTGTTATTACCCGGTATCAAATCTTACCTGGCATCGAACTGTTTTATAATGATTTTCATATGCGGGATGGGCAAAATAAGAATAAGCTTCCCCATCCAGATGTATTTGAGATCAATCACTGCAGGGAAGGCCGGTTTGAGTGCGTGTTCGGTAATGGTGATTGTCAATATGTGGGAGCCGGCGATCTTTCCATCAATCGGCTTACCAATGAAACCACATCGACCACGTTCCCGTTATCCCACTATCATGGGATTTCCATTACGATCGATTTGAATGAGGCAGCGGAAACAATGAAGCTGGTGGAACATGTACTGGGCGGGCTGCATATTGATTTACACCAGATAACAGAGCGCCTTTGCAGAAAAGATACTTGCTTTGTCCTGCGGGGGCATAGCAATATTGAACATATTTTCTCTGAGTTGTATAAGGTTACGCCCAAAATGGCAGCACGCTATTTAAAAGTGAAAGTATTAGAATTGTTCATGTTCTTAAATGATGTCCAGGTTGACGAATATCCGGAAGAACGGCGGTACTTTTCAAAAAATCAGGTTCAGGTGATCAAGAAAATGCAGAAATACATGACTTCTGACTTACAAATCCATCATACCCTGCAGGAGCTGTCAAAAAAATTCGATATTCCTCTTACATCGATGAAAGTGTGTTTTAAGGGAATTTACGGCTGTTCTATTTATTCTTATATGAAATCTTACCGTATGCAGGCAGCCAAAATTTTACTGAGGGATACAACGGCAAGCATAACAGAGATCGCCATGAAAATGGGATATGATAACCCAAGTAAGTTTTCTGAGGTTTTTAAAAAGGAATTTGGGGAACTGCCGTCCGAATTCAGAAAGACGTTGTCCAAATAGAGGGGATTTGGTCTTTTTGGAGTGGTGCAAAAAAATAGAATACGATATACTGCCAACTGTGTGGGCAGATGATTTGAGGGCGCTGCAAGGCGCTCTTTTTTCAGGGCTTTAGTTAGCCAAGCCTAACTAAAACAAAGGAGTGGACGTGCATGAAACAGGATATGAGAAAATACATCCTGGGAAAATTGATTGAGCTAATAATTACTTTGCTGTTTGTAACACTGCTATCGTTTCTCCTTATGCGGCTGTCTGCTGTAGATCCGGCTACCGCATATGCAAAACGAATGATTGGAAATCCTACACCGGAACAGATTGAAAAAATCCGGGTACAGTTAGGATTTGACAAGCCTCTGATTGTGCAGTATGGGCGCTGGGCAGCAGACCTGCTTCATTTCGATCTTGGAACCTCCCTGGCAAACGGACATGATGTCTGGACCGATATTGCAACAGCCTTTCCTAAAACCCTGGGAATCGTTTTTCTGGCTTCCGTCTTTCAAATTATTTTTATTACAGTCATAAGCTGTTCTGCTTTTTTATTGCCGTGGCAGATCCCTAAGTCGGGGGTAAGGGCCATCTGTATTTTAGGAGTATCCATTCCTTCCTTTTATTTGGCCACTGTGTATCTGGACTATTTTGCTGTCCAAAAATCGCTGATTTCTGTGGCGGGTAATACAACCTTTCTAAGCTATCTCTCGCCCGCAATTTGTATTGGTGTATTTGGTGCATCTTTTTATACACCGATGCTGATGGATGCCCTGGAGCATGAAAGCAATGAGGATTATGCGTTCTATACCCGATGCCGCGGTCTTTCAGAACGCAGGCTTTTGTTCTTTCACCTTCTTCCGCGCGCAGCGGTAGGGCTGATCCCCAATTTCCTTCAAAGCATAGGACTGGCACTGGCGAATGCAACCATAGTTGAGCAGATTTTCTCCATTCCCGGATTTGGATACTTAATAGTCAATCATGTACTGGACCGTGATACACCAATGATACACGCGGAAGTGTTCTTCCTCGCTCTGGCAATAGCCCTATGCAATATTGGGGCAGATTTGATACAGTGGGGAATCGGACGGAAAAAGGAGGTGGCGTAAATGCATATGCGAAAGATGATGCGCCTGCTTTCTATTGCGATTCCTTTCCTGATAATTGCTTTTTTCTTTATTGGATTCCTGTTTGCACAGAACGATCCAATGGATGCGGATCTTTTGAACAGGTATCAGAAACCAGGCGAGGGATATCCATTGGGGACCGATGGATTAGGCCGCTGTATATTATCGCGGATTCTCTATGGCGGCTGGACAACACTTGGAATTGTGCTTGGCGGTTCCCTGATCGTTTTTTTCACAGGAACTGTCCTTGGTATGATGACCAGCCGGGTAATTATGAAAGAGAATGCTTTCGTTGATGGCCTTATCAATGCGGTTACAGCAATTCCCCCGATTGCCTATTTGATTGTATTCATCGGTGCCTGGGGAAGCGGTGCGAGAACCACCCTGTTTGCATTGACGGTGTCTTATGTACTGCGTTACATAAAACTGGTTCGTACCCGTACTGATATGGAAATGGGAAAAGCCTATGTCATGTGCGGGATTGCAGCGGGAGCTTCTAAACTCAGAATATTGACTGTTCATATTTTCCCTAACCTGATTGCTGAGATGATCCGTTTCTTATGCCTGTCCTGCGCAGATATGATATTGGCGATTACAGGATTTTCCTTCATTGGATTGGGGCTGGGCGATAATGTGGTTGATTGGGGCAGCATGATTTTGGAGGCGCGTGGAGCGCTGGTTCTTCATCCTGCCATGATTTTGTATCCAATCGGTGCTGTGATCCTATCGACACTCTGTTTTAATATTCTGGGCAGACGATTGACGGAGAGGGGGGAGGCATGATGCTGACAGTCAGCCAATTAAGTGTAAAAGAAAAAACCGGCCGCCTTTTGCTAAATGAAGTGTCCATAAAAATAATGCCGGGGCGGGTGGTTGGGCTCACGGGACACAGCGGTTCAGGAAAAACCACATTATTGAGAAGTGTTTTCGGTATGCTCCATAGAGACTGTCAGATCAGCAGCGGTGAAATCTTATTGAATGACAAGGAGATATCCAGACTTTCACAGAAAGAGCATCGGGAACTGTGCGGAAAAACAATCTCCTATATCCCTCAGGCGCCTATGACCGCATTTGACAGCCGGCTGAAGATTGGCTGTCAAATACAAGAAACCTTCCGGAAACGGCTGAAGCTGGATAAAACGGCCGCCTCCCAGCTGGCAAAAGACATGCTTTCTTTGGTCAATTTAAAAGATACCCATAGGATTTTAAACGCGTATCCGGTAGAACTATCAGGAGGAATGCTTCAAAGGGTAGCAGCTGCGATCCTGCTTGGAATGTCGCCGGACTATATTCTTGCAGACGAACCAACGGCGGCTCTTGATGAAGAAAACCGCAATCTACTGTTAGAGGTAATGCGGACACAGATGCGGGATAAGGGGATTCTGCTAGTATCTCACGACGTGGAAGCGCTTCGGGGACTTTGCGATACCGTATATGTGCTTGGTGCCGGAACGATCATTGAGCAGGGCTCCATGGAGCAGTTGCTATCGGCGCCGAAGACAGAATGGATGAAGCATTTTTCAGGATTAAATAAAAAAGAAAGCAGGGGAGAGTGGAAGTGGGAGAAATTGTAATGCAGAAGGTAAATCAGGTTTATCATGACGATTCCCTTGGGGATTTCCATGCATTATCCGAAATTAGCCTGCGGATTGAAAAAGGTAAAAATCTGGCAATAGAAGGAGAAAGCGGTTCCGGTAAAAGCACCTTGGCAAGACTGCTGATCGGTCTTGTAAAGCCCGTTTCCGGAAAAATCCTTATGGATGGGCAAGATATTACACGTTGGAACTATGGTACATGGAAAAGCCATCGAAGAAAGATACAAGCTGTGTTTCAGGATACCTCGGGCACATTAAATCCGGCAAGATCGGCCTTTGCCAATGTTGAAGAAGCACTGGTAAATCTGACGGACTATAACAGCGGGGAGCGAAAGCAGCGTATCTGCGATTTGATGGATGCGGTTCATATGGATCACAAACTGCTTCATACCCCTGTGCGTCAGCTCTCAGGCGGTGAACAGCGCCGCCTTTCGCTGCTTCGTGCCATTGCCGTCCAGCCGGATTACTTAATTATGGACGAAGTGACAAGCGGTCTAGATTTAATTTCGGCCGATGCCGTACTAACTTTAGTGGAGAACACTGCAAAGCTTTACTGTTGCTCCTGCATCTTTATTACCCATAGCCGGAAGGAAGCTATGCGGATTTCTGACAAGATCATAATCATGCAAAAAGGCAGGATTGTGGAACAGGGTCATCGAATCAATCAATTTAAAAAAGAAAGGATATTGTAATATGAAAAACACCTGTAAGAAACTCATCTCGGCATCCTTAAGCTGCGCGTTCCTGGCGCTTTGCCTGACCGGTTGCAGCAAGAATGCCTCTGCTACCGATAACAGTCCATCAGGGGTGCCAGAGACTCAAATCTCTGATGCAGGCCCCGGCAAGGTTCTAACCATAGTTACTGCAAAAGAGTTGGATAATTTAACCACCCTGACCATGAACAAAGAAAACAACATTGCCTGCGGGCTTTTATATGAAACGCTGGTAAGCTATGAGAACGGCAACATAATACCGGCACTGGCAGAGGACTGGAGCTGGGACAAATCGAGCACCGTCCTCACCTTCCGGCTCCGTCAGGGCGTTACATTCACTGACGGAACCGCTTTTCATGCAGAAAGCGTAAAAGCGATATTGGAATTTGACAGGTCTAATCCCAATTTCAGCGGGATTAAAGGAATTCATAACATTCAGAAGGTTGAGATCGTAGATGAATATACGGTTGCCGTTCATTATGACGCGCCCTGCTTCTCTTACTTAAATGACTTTTGCTTCCAGAACGTTGCAGGCATGATGTCCCCCAATGTGTTCGAGGCGGAAAATTTTCAGACCTTTAAAGATTTTGTAGGAACAGGCCCTTATGTGCGGAAGGAAATGATATCCGGAGACTGCACCCGGTTTGTGCGGAATGAAAATTATTGGGGCGAGGCTCCATACTACGATGAGGTTGTTGTCAAATACATTCCGGAGGCATCTTCCCGTCTCCAGGCTTTGCAGACCGGCGAAGTTGATTTGATTTATGGTGCGGACTTAATTACCTATGATGATTATAATCAGGGGGTTACACTAAAGGGCATTGCAGGAGAAATCAATGAGGGCAATACCCTTACCCGGAATCTGGTGTTAAATGCAGCCGGTTCTATGCTGAATGATAGGAAGGTACGGGAAGCCGTTGCCTATGCGGTCAACAAACAAGAAATTACCCAGGGCCTTACCTACGGCTATGAGACTCCGGCGGCTGCCCTGTTCAGCAAAGGCGCGCCTTATATCGACATTGCTAATCATACCGTAAGGGAATTTGATCTGGACAAGGCCAACGCCCTTCTTAATGAAGCCGGCTGGACAATGAATAAGAATACCGGTTTCCGGGAAAAAGACGGCAAGACCCTGACACTTAACTACACCTACTGGACAGACCTTTCTCTGGCAAAGGAAATGGCTCTTGCCATAAAAGCCCAGCTAGCCAAAGCAGGTATCCATGTGGAGACCACAGGCCAGGATCAGATGACCTGGTGGACGGAGGGTGTTGCCGGAAACTATGATATTACCACTTGGAATACGGAGGGCTCTTATACGGAACCTCATAAATACCTTCAGGAATCTCTTGGAGCGGATCCCCACGCCGTCTCCCTGCAGGCGCTGGATGAATTTGAGGAATATTCTGCTGCTGTCAAGCTGTTTTCCACTACGGCTGACCCGGTGGTTGTGAAAGAGGCAATCGCTGCAGCACTTCATATTTCCAATGACAATGGAATTGATCTGCCCATTTCCTACTCTAAGGATCTGGTTTTGTATAATTCTGCTAAGGTTGCAGGATATACTTTTACCAGTGTCCCCCAGTTCTTTGATATTAACAATGTGCAGCCTGCCCGGTAAGAATGAACATCCATTGTCCAAATGGGGGAGTAACCACCTAATCAGAGTAGCAGGAATAATATGAAACACTATAATAGAGGTTGGTTCGTTAGTTTTAGCTAACCAACCTCTATTTTTATAGCAAAGGAGTAATGTATCATGGATAAAGAACAAAGTCCTATGTCCAGACTGTTGGAATTTGCTGCTCCATACAAGAGTAAATATGTTCTATCAGTCATTTTAGCAATCCTGGGTGTTGCCGCAGGATTCGTACCATTTTATGCTGTTTCTCAAATCGCGCTGCTGCTGATGAAAGGGGAAACCTCTGTTTCTGCCTATATGGGGTATTGTGCGACAGCCGGTATCGGTTTTCTGGCGAAAGTTTGCTTTTCCAATCTTTCCACTTTTGTTTCCCATACCGCGACCTTTGAAACTCTGGCCGAAATCCGCCTTAGTCTTGCAGACAAACTCACCAGGGTTCCCATGGGTTATATGATGAATACCCCTTCCGGTCACCTTAAAAACATTTTGGTAGACCGAGTGGAAGGGATGGAGACGACTCTCGCCCATTTGATTCCTGAACTGACAGCAAATCTTTGTGTTCCCGTTTGTATTTTGATTTACCTGCTATTCCTTGACTGGAGAATGGCACTTGCTTCCCTGGTGACATTTCCAATTGGAGTGCTCTGTTATAAAGGAATGGCAAAGGGCTATGAGGAAAAATTCCAGGGACTTATGATGCGTGGGCGCAAGATGTCAAATACGGTTGTGGAATACATCGGAGGAATCGAAGTTATTAAAGCCTTCAATCAATCCGCAAATTCCTATCAGAAATATTCTGACGCGGTAGAGGACAATGCCGCTTATGCTGTAAACTGGATGAAAAGTGTCCAGCTCTATAAGTCCATGCTCTTTACAATCTGGCCCAGCGTGTTAGTCAGCATTCTTCCCATCGGCTGTATCCTGTACCGAAACGGAAGTCTCAGCGTTCCGGTTTTTGTCACCTGCATGATCTTGTCGCTGGGTATTATTACCCCGGTCCTTAATGCAATGAATTTTACTGACAGCATAGCCCAGATGAAATCTGTAGTAGGAGAAATCTGCTCCGTTCTGGATGAAAAGGAATTGGAGCGGCCTGAAAGGCCTGCCATGATTCATTCATCAGATATCTCAATGGATAATGTCAGTTTTACCTATGAGGAAGGAACCTCTCTTCTTAAGGAGATAAACTTATCTATTCCGGAAAAGACCATCACTGCATTTGTCGGCCCAAGCGGAGGAGGAAAGTCTACCATTACGAAACTAATCGCCGGTTTTTGGGATGTGACATCCGGGGCAGTCAGGATTGACGGCATCGACATCCGCAAAATACCTTTGGAGCAGTTAATGGATCAGATTGCCTATATTTCCCAGGACAATTATCTGTTTGATGAAACGGTTCTTGAAAATATCCGAATGGGCAAACCTTCAGCAACCGATGAAGAGGTGTATCAGGCGACAAAGGATTGCGGCTGTTATGAGTTTATCCTGAAGCTGGAAAAGGGCTTCCAGACTGTTGTGGGAAGTTCCGGAGGCCATCTTTCCGGCGGTGAGCGCCAGCGAATTGCCATTGCCAGGGCTGTCTTAAAAAATGCCCCTATCGTCATACTGGACGAGGCTACCGCCTACATTGATGCAGAGAATGAAGCGCTGATCCAGGAGGCTATGGCAAAGGTCATTGCCGGGAAAACGGTTCTTATGATAGCGCACCGGTTATCGACAATCACCGATGCGGACAAAATTGTAGTGGTAAAGAATGGACACATTGAAGCGGAAGGCACTCATGAAGAACTGCTTGCATCCTGTGCCTTGTATCAGAACATGTGGAGAGCACATTTAGATACCAAGGATGCCGCATAAGGAGGTGTAAAAAATGGTAAGTACTTTAAGAAAAATATATGGTTTTTCCGGCAGAATGCAGGGGACCATGAAAACAGCAATCCTGTTTTCTGTGCTTCATTCCATCTTTGATATGATGACTTTTGCAGCCCTTGCCCTGGTTTTTTCCGGCATAATCGATGGATTTGAGACAGCTGCTATCTGGCAGATATTCGGCATTGCTTTTGCCGGCATGATTCTAAAAATCTGCTGCAGCTATATGACTGATTTTAATAAAGTAAAGATCGGCTACTTTATGTGTGCGGAAAAACGCATTCACATTGGGGACCGCATGAAATATATGCCTATGGGCTATTTCAGCGACCATAATCTCGGCAGCCTCACCTCTGCAGTTACCACGACGATGGGAGATATTGAAAACAACGCCTCCATGGTACTGACAAACATTCTGGGAGGTTATATTCACGCTGCGGTCATCACACTCGTTATGCTCTGTATTGACTGGCGGATTGGACTGACGATTTTCTGCGGCATCCTGTTATTCACTTATTGTATCAGCAGCCTGCAAAAGAAATCGGAAAAGGTTTCACCGGAACGGCAGTCTGCACAGGAAGCTCTTGTTTCCAATGTGCTGGAATATGTACAGGGAATGCTCATCGTAAAATCCTTTAACCTGGGGCGTGACTCCAACAGCAAGATAAAGCATGCAATTGTGGAGAGTAAAAATAAAAATCTGAAGCTGGAGCATTTATTCATTCCCTATACGGTTCTTCAGCAGATCATCCTTTATGGAACCAGCGTCATAGTGATTGTGGAGGCTTTGCTTTTCTACCTGAATGGATCCATGAACCTTCCGATGTGCCTGCTAATGGCAGTGGCCTCTTTTATGCTTTTCGGGCAGCTTCAGTCGGCCGGCAATACCTCTTCCCTGCTTCGCCTTTTGGATGCATCCATGGATAAGGTAGAGGAAATTAATAAAACCCCTGTGATGGATGAACAGGGAAAACCCCAAAAGCCCGTTAACTTTGATATTGCCTTTGAGGATGTATCGTTCTCTTATGGAGATCATAAGATCCTGGATCATGTGAACCTGCTGATTCCTCAAAAGAAAACAACAGCCATCGTGGGGCCCTCCGGATCAGGCAAAAGCACCCTCTGTAATCTGATTGCCCGTTTTTGGGATGTGGACAGCGGACGAATTACAATTGGCGGTATTGATGTCAGGGACTACACCTTGGACAGTCTGTTGACGAATATCAGCGAGGTATTCCAAAAAGTATATCTGTTTGCCGATACCATAGAGAATAACATGAAGTTCGGAAGGCCGGATGTTTCTCATAAGGAAGTGGTACTTGCCGCAAAAAAGGCTTGCTGCCATGATTTCATTATGAGCCTGCCAAACGGATACAAAACCGTGATTGGAGAAGGCGGTGCTACACTGTCAGGCGGGGAAAAGCAGCGGATCTCCATTGCACGCGCCATTTTAAAAGATGCTCCCATCATCATTTTGGATGAGGCCACTTCCAGTGTTGATCCGGAGAATGAGAGTCTGCTGATGAATGCAATTGCAGAATTGACGAAAAACAAAACGGTTATTATGATTGCTCACCGCTTAAAGACAGTTCAGAGAGCTGACCAGATCCTTGTTTTAGCCAATGGGCATATTGTGCAGAAAGGGGCTCATGAAGAACTGGTGAATCAGAACGGTATCTATTCTGATTTCATTGGTATACGGAAAAAGGCAATCGGCTGGAAATTAAAATAAGCCAGGAGGAGAAAATATGCTGCTTTATGCATCAGGTGAGGACTATCTGGAGGCAATTCTTGTGTTAAAGAAGCAAACCGGCGCGGTACGCTCCGTCGATCTTGCCCGATACATGGGATATTCAAAGCCCAGCATCAGTCACGCTGTTGCCATGCTGAAAAAAGGAGGTTTTCTGGATACCGACGAGGACGGGTGCCTTCTTTTGACTGACTCAGGGCAGGAGATTGCAGAAAAGATTTATGAACGTCATTGCTTTTTTAAAAATCAGCTTGTATCAGCTGGAATAGACCCTCAAATCGCAGATAAAGAGGCCTGCCAAATGGAACATATCATTAGCGATGAAACTTTTCAAAAAATCAAAAAGCATTTATGCCAAAGAAATAAAGAGGATAGCCATCACCAGGCGTAAAGCTGAGAATTTAAGATGTTTATCTGCGATGCGGATCAATGTACAAGACATAAAGAGCCTGTCCCATTTATAAAAGGACAGGCTCTTTACATAAACATGTTAGGTTTCTGAATTTTGATGGGATGCGTCATGGTTGTACTCATGATACTGCTTTGTATAATGGTTGATTTTATGAGATACTTTTTCAAGATGCTTATTCATTTCCTGAATCTGAGCTTCCACATTCTTCTTATGTTCGATCAATATATCGCACCGCTGTTTGAGTGTCTCTCTGCCTTCTGCACTTAATTCCACAAATTCCTTGATTTGTTTTAAGGACATGCCTGTGTTCTTGAGACAGCAGATCAATCCCAGCCATTCTAAATCATCTTCAGTATAACTTCGGATGCCGCTTGTGCTTCTGTTGATATTGAACAAAAGACCTTCTTTTTCATAGTAACGCAGTACGTGTGCGCTTAGGTTTGTACGTTCCGATACCTGTTTGATTGTATAACCCATATAGATTTCCTCCCCTTATAATGGAATTATAGTTGTTATTCAAAAAATATAAACATCAGAGATAATTCCTGAAAAAATAGCCCCAAATTTCTGCTTTTTGTGGTTAAACCTTTCATTTTAATAATTTTTCAATTTGTTATTGACTTAGAGTTAAGATTAAGGTTTATGATACCAATATACAATCAAAATAACAGTTTGTCAAATTGCAGATTGGGGGAAAATATAGTGAAAACATTAACAGATTGTTATGAACTTTCAGGCGGTGTGAAAATCCCATGTATTGGCTTCGGCACATGGCAGGCACAAAATGGAGATATGGCCGTCACATCGGTGAAAGAAGCTTTAAAATGTGGTTATCGTCATATTGATACCGCCGCAGGTTATGGGAATGAGGAAAGCGTAGGCATAGCTGTAAAGGAAAGTGGTATTGCCCGCGAGGATATTTTTATTACCAGCAAACTTCAAAATGATATGCATGGATATGAAAATACCATGGAAGCCTTTAAAAAGACGATGAAAAATCTTGAAATGGATTATCTGGATCTTTACCTGATTCACTGGCCTAATCCAATCAAGTACCGTGATCAGTGGCAGGAAGCCAATGCCGGCACCTGGAAAGCTTTTGAAGAGCTTCACAAAGCCGGACTCATTCGCGCGATAGGAGTCAGCAATTTCCAACCTCATCATTTTGATGCGCTTATGCAGACGGCGGCAGTTCAGCCAATGGTCAATCAGATCCGGCTTTGTCCCGGCGATACACAGGATAACGTGGTAGATTATTGCAGAAAGCATTCGATTCTTCTGGAGGCATACAGCCCCCTTGGCGTAGGAAAGATTTTTGAAGTTCCGCAGATGCAGTCACTGGCACAAAAGTACGGAAAGTCCATTGCCCAGATTTGCGTGCGGTGGAGTCTGGAACGCGGATATCTGCCGCTGCCAAAATCCATCACGCCCGAACGTATCCGGGAAAATGCTGATGTATTTGATTTCCAGCTTTCCCCTGAGGATGTGCAGGCAATTGCCGACTTAAAAGGCTGCTGTGGATATTCTGCAGATCCTGATACAATCACATGGTAAAACAGACAAATAAACAAACCAAAAAATAAACCAAAAGAAAGGGTAAAAATAATGCTTAACTTTGATTTCTATTCACCGGCACGTATACTATTTGGAAAAGACACGGAGAATCAGATTGGTGCTCTTTTAAAACCCCATGCAACCAAGGTTCTGCTGCATTACGGTGGAGGCAGCATTAAAAAGAGCGGACTATATGACACAGTGATCACTTCACTGAAAGAGAATGGGCTTTCTTATGTGGAACTGGGCGGCGTGGTGCCAAATCCCCGTCTTTCCCTGGTACATGAAGGAATTGCCTTATGCAAAGAAGAAAAGGTGGATTTAATCCTGGCAGTGGGCGGCGGAAGCGCCATTGATTCTGCCAAGGCCATTGCAATGGGTGTATATTATGATGGTGATGTCTGGGAGATTTACGAACAAGGCAAAGCAATTGAAAAGGCGCTGCCCGTAGCCACAATTCTCACCATTCCTGCTGCTGGAAGCGAAGCAAGCGGTGACACAGTTATCACCAATGAGGAAAAACAGCTCAAATACGGTTATGGCAGCCCCCACCTGCGTCCTTTGCTCAGCGTCATGAATCCGGAATTGTTCTACACCCTGCCAAAGAATCAGATCGCAAACGGTGTGGCCGACATGATGAGCCATGTTTTTGAACGTTACTTTACCAACACCACACATACCGATCTGACGGATGGTTTGTGCGAAACAGTATTAAAGACCATCATAAAGAATGCTCCGCTTGTCCTTGAAAATCCCGGGAACTACGATGCATGGTGCGAGGTAGGTTTTGGAGGTACAGTTGCCCATAATGGTTTGGTGGGTATGGGACGTGAACAGGACTGGGCCTGCCATGGCATGGAGCATGAACTCAGTGCCATCTACGATGTGGCGCACGGAGCAGGCCTGGCGGTACTGACTCCTGCATGGATGCAGTATGTATACAAGGACAACGTGAACATGTTCGTGCAGTTTGCGGTTAATGTCATGGGTGTGAAGGGCAGTTATCGCGATCCGGATGCAATGATCCAGGAAGCGATTTTACGTTTGCGTGAATTTTTTTACAAGATGGGACTCCCGGCAACTCTTGAAGAGCTCGGCATCGACGCCAGCCAGCTTGAAATAATGGCTAAAAAAGCGACAGGTGCTGCATTTGGAAATGAGGGGCCCATTGGCGGCTTAAAAAAGCTGTACTGGCAGGATGTACTTGAGATTTATAAGCTGGCCCAATAAAAATTAGTCTGAAATAAGAGAATACAATTTAATTCAGTTAAGGAGGTACAAGGTCATGAGAACAGTTAAATTAGGAAATTTGCAGGTACCGGTAATTGCAGTCGGCTGCATGCGCATCAATAAACTGGATAAGTCCGAAGCAGAGCATTTCGTACAGGAAGCACTGGATTTAGGCACTAACTTTTTTGATCATGCAGATATCTATGGCGGCGGCGTGTGTGAGGAGATATTTGCAGAAGCGGCCCATATGAACGCATCTGTTCGTGAAAAGATGTTCCTGCAATCCAAATGCGGGATTCGTCCAGGCATTGCGTTTGATTTTTCTAAAAAACATATTTTAGAAGCAGTAGACGGCAGCTTAAAAAGACTGAAAACGGATTATCTGGATGCATTGCTGCTCCATCGTCCGGATGCTCTGGTGGAGCCGGAAGAGGTTGCCGAGGCATTTGACATCCTGCAAAGTACAGGTAAGGTACGTAACTTTGGTGTTTCCAATCAAAACCCAATGCAGATACAGCTGCTTAAGAAGTTTGTTAAACAGCCGATTATTGCGAATCAGCTACAGTTAAGCATTACAAACGCCAACATGATCTCCCAGGGGATTCATGTCAATATGCTTGATGATCAGGCCGTGAACCGGGATGGCAGCGTAATCGATTTCTGCCGCTTAAATGACATCACCATTCAGCCATGGTCTCCGTTCCAGTACGGATTTTTTGAGGGTGTATTCCTTGGCAATGAAAAGTTTCCAAAGCTCAATGCCAAGATTGATGAAATTTCTGCTAAATATGAGGTCAGCAACACGACCATCGCCATGGCATGGCTGCTTCGCCATCCGGCCCATATGCAGCCTGTGACCGGGACCATGAATGTGGAGCGATTGAAGGATTGTGTCAAAGCCGCCGATATTAAGCTGACCAGAGAGGAATGGTACGAGATTTACATTAGTGCAGGGAACATTTTACCGTAAGCAAAAAGATGTAAATATAAGCGGTTATCTTCGAACCGCCATTCATAAACCACCCTGCCGAATTACAGTTTTTTATTCGGCAGGGTGCAATGATGAGCTACTATTCCATTTATTTTTCCAGCAGTATAGAAATTGTTGTGTTATCTGCACGATAAGTGCTGCCTGCAACATCTCCAAACACTTCGCATATTCTAAAACCCACATCAGTTGCTTCTTTCATCAACATTTCTCTTGTAAAACAGGTATTCCATAAATAGTAAGAGATAGCCCCTGTATCGTGAACAATAGAAGTTTGTTCTAGCGTTACATTCTCAGGATACCGATAGCAACCGTTAAATGCAATATAGTTCTCTTTACGCCAAAATCCCCCATCCTGACAAATCTCCCATGTTTGTTTCTCTTCAAAATCGTTATATTTAGCCATTGAAAAAACATCCAATAAGAACCTTCCCCCAGGTTTTAGATGACGATATACCGTGGTCATTACTGTTAACCTGTCTTCAGTTGAAAGAGCACCGTAGTCACAATAGATCATTGTTGAAAAATCATAGTTACGATTCAAATCCATGGTTAAATAATTCTGATATAAGTAATGAATATCTAAATTACTTTTTTTCGCAGATTCTATTGCATAATTTATAGATCGTTTGGAAAAATCAATTCCTGTCACCTGATAGCCCATTTGTGCAAATTTTTCCGCATATATTCCTGGCCCGCAGCCAATGTCAAGAAGCTGCCTGCACTTTGACGGTGGTGCAATCTCTTTTATCCAAATAGCAGATTTATCAATGAACGCTAACTTTCTGCTGGCACCTTCAAAGCCAGGATCCAGATGGGCTTTGAGCATTTGCTTGGATATATGCTCATCATCCCAAAATGGAACGGTTGTTTTCGTGTACAGAGGCGGTTTTTCTAAAAATGGAATTAAACTTTTAAGCATTATGTTTTCTCCTTTCAAAATGAACAAAAGAAAAAGCCGTAGATTTTACTCTACGACTAATCTTCCTAAGAAAAAAAGAAGTTAAGAGTAAAATAAAATCAAACATCAGGCACAAAAACAAAACTGTGTAAACAGCTTGTTTTTAAACCTATTGAATTGATTTTATCTGCTCTTTTCCAGTGATATCCATGCCACCGATTATGTGGCATCAGATATGCCGGACTTCCATCACCTTTTCTTTTAAATTTTATGTTTTCATTTTATAGTACATAACTTACTTTGTCAACAATGTCTGACAGATGTATGGGTTCCCTTTTGAGGGTATAATAATCTTAACATGAGATATCAAATAAAAAAGAGTATTCCCATGGGGCGCACTCTATCTATATGATAACCGATTGGAAAGAAAAAGTCTATATTTTTATAAAATTTCATTATATAATTTTCACTGTTGCAAAAAATAAAAGATTAATAGGAGAATAAAAATGACAAAAACAAAGATAGCCAATATCCCTTATGGACCGTATGTTACTGTTTTAGCAGGGGCTTCTGTAAAGGGAAAGCCAAACTATGCCACCATTGGAGCGTATGGAGTTGTAAGTCAAAAGCCTGTACTTTATATTTCTCTAAAGAATACCCATTACACAACAGCCGGAGTCATAGAAAACGGATACTTCTCTGTAAACATTCCCTCTTCCGATGATATAGAAAAAACGGATTATTGCGGGACTGCAACGGGCAATCAAACAGATAAATCAAACATATTCGAGTCTTTTTACGATAATGCAGGTAATGCACCCATGATAAAAGAGTGCCCGGTAAATTATCTTTGTAAAGTAATTCAGACGATTCCAATCTTTGATTTTACAATGTTTCTTGGAGAAATTGTTGCGACTTATGCGAATGAAGATTGTCTGGAAAATGGCAAACCAAATGCTTTAAAGGTCAACCCTACTATCATGATGGATTCCGGGTATTTTGATATAAAGGATAGAGTGGGTTCCATATTTCAAACATGCAGCGGGAATCGTTAGAATCAAAAAGGAAAACAGGTATTTGTCTGAACCGGCTGAAGAAAATTCTAACATCAGGATAAATCTTTCATAAAACGGTTGACATTGACGCCGCGTAATAGTTTATAGTGGTTTTTGCAAGGGGGTGAAAAGATGGAATACACCATAAATAAACTGGCGAAATTAGCGGGGGTTAGTACAAGAACACTGAGGTATTACGATGAGTTAGGATTGCTTTCACCCGCCCGAGTCAGTTCCAATGGATACCGGATTTATGGGCAAAAGGAGATCGATCGGCTGCAGCAAATCCTTTTTTACCGTGAACTGGGGGTATCGCTGGAAGAAATCCGAAATATTCTTGCTTCCAAAGACTTTGACGGACTATCGGCGCTGGAGAGCCATTTGACTGCCTTGCTTGCCAGGCGAGAGCAATTGAATTTGCTTGTCGCCAATGTCGAAAAGACCATTAAGACCATGAAAGGAGAAATGATAATGAGTGATCAGGAGAAGTTTGAAGGCTTCCTTCAAAAGCTGGTGGACCATAACGAGCATCAATATGGAGAGGAAGCCCGGGCAAAATACGGGGATGAGCGCGTAAACCGCTCCAACGCCAAGGTTTTAAATATGAGCAAGGAACAATTCACTGAACTGGAAAGGCTGACGGAAGATTTGAACGAAACATTAAAAGCGGCCTTTGAGCAAGGCGACCCAGCCAGTGAACTGGCGCAAAAAGCCTGTAAGCTGCATAAAAGATGGCTCTGCTTTTATTGGGACGATTACAGCAAAGAAGCTCATAAAGGCGTGACGCAGATGTATGTGGATGATCCGCGTTTTACTGCTTATTACGATAAGATCTCACCCGGATGCGCAGCGTTTCTGCGGGACGCAGTTGCGATATACTGCAAATAAGTTTATAGAAGGTCCAAAAGATAGAAAGCCCACTTGCTGGAAAGCAGGTGGGCTTTTTCGCTTAATATGCGGGGAGGTTTCAAAAGCTTAGAGTCACCTGCTGCGGAAAACTTCCGATTAACTTAAGGGCAATATCATACAAGCATTCTATTAGAATGTCAGCTCGGAAGATAATTAATAAAATTTGCAATCAGAAAGTCTTGACAAGATATATCATAATAATATATCATAATGATATATTAAGCAAACAAAAGGTGCACAGATGAAAGAAAATACAGGGAAATCAAAATATGTAATGCTGGGAATGCTCGCCCGCATGCCGCAGACTGGTTATACCATAAAAAAATGGATAGAGAACGAATACAGCCATTTCTGGCAGGAGAGTTATGGTCAGATCTATCCGACTCTCAAGAAAATGGTGGCTGAGGGGCTTGCCGTCACCTCTAATAACACGCCGACTGGAAATGGGCGGGGACAGATCGTATACAATATCACTGACGCAGGCAGAAAAGAGCTCTCAGATTGGCTGAGGGAGGAGCCGGAAATCGAGAGGATCAGGTACGAACTATTGCTTAAAGTTTCCTTTGGTGAAAACACGGAGCCGGAGGTGCTGCTTGATCATCTGGACAATTTTATCAGAAGAAATGATAAGCTGGTCAAAGAAATGAACGGCTATATGGAGCTCTGCGGGCAGTTTAAGGAACAAGATATTGACTGCTCCTACAGTCAGCTGACCGCACTTTGCGGCGTTTATGTTTATTCTGCAATGAGGGATTGGGCTGTTGAGGCAAAGAAAATAATTATAGAGAAAGAAGATGATAACTGACAGAATAATTTTTACAATATGTAACCATTAACCGTATAGATGAGTTAAGGAGAGAGGGATCTCTCATAAAATCACCCATTCATCTATACCACAAAAAGAATAAGCCTATAACCCATTTTTTTCCGGCTATAAACTTATTATATGAGGAGAATAGCTATGAGCACTCTGGTTGTATATTTTTCGTTTACTGGCAGTACGAAATTCATCGCAGAAAAGATTGCAGAAACGCTGGGCGCTGACATTACGGAGTTAAAAACAAGCAAAAACTATCCGAAAGAAGGATTCCGGAAATACTTTTGGGGAGGAAAGAGTGTCATATTTGGAGATAAGCCAACATTAACAAATGAACTCGTTGATTTAAATCAGTATGACACGATTATAATTGGAACCCCCATCTGGGCCGGGTCATTTACACCGCCAATGAAAAGCTTTATCAGTCAATACAATATCCAGGGCAAACGGATCGCTCTGTTTGCCAGCCATGCAGGAGGCGGAGCCCAAAAGTGCTTTACAAAACTAAAGAAAGAGCTTTCCGGGAACGAATTCATCGGTGAAATAGATTTTGTAGAACCAAAGAAAAGCTTAGAGGAAAATTTGCCGAAAGCTGTCAGTTGGGCCAAGGGCCTTGCCATCTGATAAATACACGCGATTGTCTGCCATAAGGCAGCAGCCGTCTGTCAGTCATTAAAGATGGCGGGAGATAAGGCGTTATCATAACGGATTTTTAATAAGGTAGATTGGAGATACAAGAATGGGGAATACGGATAAGTTTGAAATGATGGCTGATAGATACGACACTCCGGAAAGAATCCAGATTGCAAAGGTATCATCTAATGCCATTCTTGAATACGTGGTTGATGCAAAAAGTAAGAATGCCATTGATTTTGGGTGTGGAACCGGCCTTGTAGGAATGAATTTGCTAAACGATTTTAATTCTATGCTCTTTCTGGACACATCAAAAAACATGATTCATCAAATAGAGCAAAAAATTTTAAGCTTTAATATACAGAATGCAGCTACATTATGTTTTGACGTTGAAAAAGACAGCCTTACAGATTTACATGCTGACTATATTTTTATGGCTCAGGTGCTACTCCATATCAAAGACTTTGATTTAGTCTTATCAAGATTATATGAGACTTTAGAAAAGGATGGGCATTTAATAATTGTAGATTTTGATAAAAATGAAAAAATCGCCTCAGATATGGTTCATAATGGTTTTGACCAGGCAGAATTAACGGATGTTATGTCAAAAATTGGGTACAGGGATATTCAATCGAAAACAATTTATACAGGAAGTAAAATATTCATGGGGCATGATGCTTCCTTATTTGTTCTTGATTCTCATAAATAGAGCCGGAAAAATCAGATTTTTGGGTTTAGTTCATGCCAAAAACGAATAAAACATTAGAAAAACAGCGCAAAACAAAAAAACATCTTGCAAAGTTTAGAAAAAATCGTTATGATAATTTTAATGATACAAAGGGAGGTGGCTTGATGTCGTCTATTCGCTAAGATAATGAACAATAAAATTTAGCTCTCATATCACGAGGGGTTTTTTGTTGTACTTATTTTGCGGATATATGAAGCTCAGGCTGCCTGTAATTCGGTTGAAAAATTATAGGTTTTATTTGCGCAGGCAATGAATCAGGTGAACATCAATGGAAGTTCGCCAGGAGACTGCCGCAATACCGTGGAAACCAGTAAAGCGTGTTTTTTTACGCTAGGGTGCGATAAGTAAGCAGATAGCTCTAAGTGACAGAGTTATCTGTTTTTTATTGTTCAGAATATCACATAATGGAAATAAATTATTTCGCTCAAAAGGAGAATGTATTTTTTATTATGATCAGAGAATTGAAAGAAACCGATATCGATCAGATTATGAAAATATGGCTTGATACGAATATCAAGGCGCATCATTTTATTGACAGCAGCTATTGGTTAAAAAGCTATGTAACAGTTGAAAAAGTTCTGCCCCAGGCAACTGTTTATGTGTATGATTCCAATGGTCAGATCCAGGGATTCCTTGGACTGAACGGGGATTACATTGAGGGGATTTTTGTTGATGCAGACTATCAATCCAAAGGAATTGGAAGAGAACTGCTTGGTTATGCCAAAGAGAGGCATAACAAACTTCTTTTAAATGTTTATAAACGAAATGAAAGGGCAGCAGCGTACTATTTGAGAGAAGGCTTTGTGGTTATGACGGAACAGATTGAGGAGGATACAAAAGAACGCGAGCTCACGATGGTATGGAAGCCGCTTGAAACAGAAAATACCGCTTATAAATAACCTTTACGAGGGGAGGAAGCATTTTATGATATTTAGCACGGTTAGCTATGCGTAGCAAGGGCTATTGCATGGCATCAGAAAATTGATACTTGTATAGCCTTTGCCCATTCCTGAACATATAGATAGGGAGGAGCATAATGAGCTATATCAAAGCAGCCGATGTGCTGCCAAAAGAAATAATAGATTTAATACAAGATTATATTGACGGTGAATATATTTACGTCCCAAGAAAAGAAATCAATCGAAAAGCATGGGGAGAAAACACCAGTAGCAAAGAGATGATTCTTATCAGAAACATGGAGATCTACGAAAAATATACAAAAGGAATATCAATTGACCATCTTTCGGAGACTTACTATTTATCACCAAAAAGCATACAAAAAATTATTGCAAGATTAAAACGGAAGAACCAGTAAACAAAGAAGCACCATGAAACTGTATGGTGCTTCTTTGCTTCTGAAACGTGAAATCGGTTGCTGTTAAATAGAAACAGAACCTATAATATCTTATGAAAAGAGCAAGTGCAGCCACAGTGCTTGTCCCTGATCAGGAGGTAAAACAGGTGAATAAGAAAAAAGAAAATAAAATCAATAAAGGTATAAATACAGATGCTTTTCAGGCTACGGTTGTAAATATCATGAATAAACAAGTGAAAGTTTTATCAAAAGGTGAAGTCTTTTCTTGCCTGCTTCCCGGTTCATTGATCTCGAATAAGAATTCCCTGGTTGTTGGTGATGAGGTTGAAGTAGGAAATGCCGGAAACGGTCAATATAAACTAATACATGTACTCTCTAGAAAAACCGCCTTATATCGGGGAAATCGCCGTTCTCCAGAGGAGAAGGTACTGGTAGCAGCGAATGTCCAATGTCTTTTGGCAATCGTGACCGCAGATTACCTGCTCAATCAGGCTGGTTACCTGGAATCGGCGATCATTGCCGCCAGACGCGCAGAAATTCAAGTCGGCATATTTATCAGCAAATGGGATTTGATCGGAGAAAGCGCTCAGGCTTTGTTGGAAGCCAAACTGGAACTGTATAAAAATACCGCCGGCTTTGTATTTGCAGGTTCCGCTCGTGAGCGGCAGGAAGAACTATTTAAAACAGTTGAGGGAAAAACTGTGGTTGTCATTGGTGACAGGTCCTGCGGAAAAACAACTCTCATACATGGAAGTGATTCCCGCTGCCCGATGCCAAGCACTCATACCAGTGTATTGGAGGTTGGCCTTAAAGGAACCTTATGGATTGATACGCCCGGATTCCGGGATTTTGCCCTGCAGCAAATCTCCGAGGAGGAGCGAAACGCGGTATTCCCTGAACTGGCACGATTTACAGAAGGCTGTTATTTCAGGAATTGCACCCATGTCCACGAAGATGGGTGTCAGGTACTTGAGGCCCTTCGCACAAAGAAACTTAAAAGGGAACGATATGATGCTTATCAGAAGATGACGGATGTCAAAGCTGCTTCAAGCATTACCCCCAAAATTGATTACCGGCATACCGCCTGCACAGAGAGCTTCACCTGCGAAGTTTGCGGAACGCTTGTGGTGCCGGAAGGTGCCGGGAGCCGGCATCGAAACCATTGTCCGAAGTGTTTATCAAGCATTCATATAGACAATGATCCTGGCGACCGCGCTTCCCTGTGTAAAGGAATTATGGAGCCGGTCAGTGTTTGGGTACGCAAGGGGGGCGAATGGGCGATTATTCACAGATGCCGAACGTGCGGTACTTTGAGCTCAAATCGAATTGCAGCAGATGATAATCCAGCCATGCTCATGTCCATTGCAGTAAAGCCGCTGGCTATGACACCATTTCCACTGAATAAACTGGAGAAGCTGTTTGGTCCGTAAGAGAATCGTTATTAGGGCGGTAGATACATACGCCCTAATTTTTTTTACTGCCGTCAAGCTGCCAGCTTCACAGTTCATATGATTGTGAATACTAGACTTGACAGTAAAATAAAGAAATGTTATATTTGTATGTACAAACAAAGGAGGGAATGTTTTGAATTGTAATTGTGAATCAAACGATCAGGAGTGTATGCTTAATGGCTGCTTGTTTTTTACTTCTGCGAAACTCGCCCGGGAATTGGGAAAAATGGCAGATGAAGCCTTCAGCAAAACCGGGTTGTCACCCAGCCATGCAATGCTCCTGTATATTGTAAACCTCAAAGGTGGTATACCACAGAAAGAAATTGGCGAAATGCTGCATTTGACACCGTCAACCATAACCCGCCTGCTTGAGAGGCTTGAGCGAAAAGGACTTATTGCAAAACAAGCGGAAGGAAAGAATGTATATCTCAATACGACACCAGAGGGCCTTACCATGCAAAATGATATTTTGACAGCATGGAATCAGCTTCAAGAGAAATACAAAGACGTTTTGACAGAAGAAGAAACCCTTAAATTTATAGAAATCAGCAACAAGCTTCTTGAAAGCCTGGACGATAAAAAAATTAAATGAGAAATCAAATTAAGGAGGTCATGTCTATGGAAGAAATTTATATCAGAAGAAGTATTCGTAAGTTTAAAGAGCAGGAAGTGGAACCTGAAAAAATCGATAAGCTGCTGCGCGTAGCTATGCAGGCTCCATCGGCTGCCAATCAGCAGCCCTGGGAATTCATTGTGGTAAAGAATAAGGAAAGACTGGCTCAAATTGCTCAAACTTCTCCTTATGCGAAACTGGCTGAGAATTCCGCTGTAACCTTTGTTTTGCTGGCCAATGACAAAGAATTGAAAGTACCCACCGGTTGGGAGCAGGACATGAGTGCCGCGGCACAAAACATGCTTCTGGAAGCGGTTCATCTGGGACTTGGGGGCGTATGGCTTGGCGTTGCTACATCTGATGTTGTTACAGAAAATGTGAGCCGCTTGTTTCATCTTCCGGATAATATCAGGCCCTTTGCGCTGATTTCTATCGGATACCCTGATGGACAGCATAATGAATTTGTTGACCGTTATAAGGCGGATCGGGTGCATTACGAAATTTGGTGAAAAACGAAAAGGAGAGCTAATAAATCAATGATTAAAGTTGTTGCGGAGAATTTTATTAAATCAGAAAAGGTAGAAGAATTTATTGTATTAGCAAAGCAGCTTGTACAGGATACCCGGCAGAACGACGTTGGCTGCATCCGCTATGAGCTGCTGCAGGATATAAAAGACCCACAGCTTCTGACAATGCTTGAGGAATGGGAAGATCAGGAAGCACTGAACAAGCATATGGCGGCAAAGCATTTTAAGGAAGCCATCGCTTTATTTGCGGATCTCGTGGAAAAACCAGGTAATATTAATCTTTATAAGACGTTAGTCTGAAAAGGGAGGGGCAGCAAACTATGAAAATGGATTTCCCTGTTGCTAAAACAGTCAATGCCCGCAGCAGTGTCAGGACTTATGAGAACCGTGATCTTTCAGCAAATGAAAAGGCTCAAATCAACGCCTATATAGATAACTTATCCAATCCTTTTTCCGCAGATGTTACCTTCCGGCTTCTGGAAAAGGCTTCATCGACCGATGGAGAAAAGCTGGGAACCTATGGTGTCATTAAAGGTGCAGGGAATTATATTGTTGCATCGGCAGCAGATAAAGAACTGGCTTTGGAAGCCCTTGGCTATTCTTTTGAAAAACTGATTCTGTATGCCACATCCCTTGGACTTGGTACCTGCTGGCTTGGGGGGACCTTTAACCGCAGCGGTTTTGCTGCGGCCATGAATCTAAAAGAAGGGGATCTTTTTCCTTGCATTTCTCCCATCGGTTATCCTGCAGGTAAAAAAAGTACTATGGAATCATTGATGAGGTGGGTATCAAAGGCAGATCAGAGAAAAGAATGGAGCGAACTATTTTTTAAACAGAATTTCTCACAACCTTTGACGAAAGATGATGCGGGGGAGTTTGCATTCCCGTTGGAAATGGTGCGTCTGGCTCCTTCCGCTGTTAATAAGCAGCCATGGAGAATCGTTCAGGATAATGATGCGTATCATTTTTATCTGGCAAGATCTCTAAAAAGCGACAACGAAAAAGTTGACCTTCAAAGAGTGGATATGGGCATAGCAACCTGCCATTTTCATATGGCCGTATTGGAAAAGGAATTGCCGGGGAAATTTCAAAAGCTTGCAAAACCCGGGATACAAAGCCCGGAACAGATGCAGTACATCTATTCCTGGATTCCAGGTTAATGGCAAAAATCCGCTGATCCCATGTTACAGATCAGCGGATATTTTAACTTAACAGCTTATATATCTAAATTCTATACTGGTTATAGCTACCGCGCCGGCATAATCATTAAAAGCTGGAATACGGGCAATACTTAGTAATGCAAAATCCTCTGCATGAATAAAATCCTCTAAAAAAAATTCTATTACATAATGATTATACTGCTGGCTGCCAGGTGAATTTTGAACAAGGATGTTCTCCCTGTTAACAGTACTTAAATTAGCGATATCAATTACTTCGTTAGCTTTGGTAAATAATGATGAGAGTCTGATTGAGAATCGGTCTCCTATTGGTATGCTTGAATTATCACTTATTAAATGTACAAACACTCTCGATTGACGGAATCCTTTTCGAGCATCTTTTGGTACACTAAAAGTTAGTGAATATTCATCTGTATCACCTTGCGGCATAAGCCAGCCTAGTATAAAAATTCCGGATCCTCCCAGCTGTTCCGTATCAGGTCCAGTAGTATTAGCATCATTCATATTTCCAGAGTTGAATATTAATGATTTATATTTCAGTATTTTATGATCGCTACAATTACTATTTAACATATTAATATATCTCCTTTCATAATATAGTATATTTTGCATGTCCGAGTAATGTTACTAATTATAGGAACCTCGTTTTCGCTGTAAGTTTAACATAAGTATGTATGGAAGAGATCGCTAATTTATGGATAAAAAGCATATTTCAAAATGTATGAAAGCAGAAAATTTTATAGTTAACAAAGATATCTGAAAGGCTGTAAAAAGGTAAGAAATGACAATCTAATTTAAGCTGTTTTTACCCTGCCATAAATCGAAAGAACGTTGACTTATTCCGAAAACGAGTATATAATCAATTTCAGTCTGAAAAAACATTATCTTAGAAAAATTAAATATTTAAGTGATCTAGGGTTCCGCAGTTTAACTGGTTTGTGACCGAGAGAGAACTCGCAGTTATATTGCTGTGTCACGGAAGGATAAAAGCCTGGGAGATATCAAGATGATATCATTCAGGCTTAAATTTTCTGGAATTTTGGGATTAAAGTTTACTTCTGCATAGTTATATTTCTGCAGGAATACCATTCAAGGAAGGGGAGAAACACCAAATGTTTAGAGAAATGAGAAGAAACAAACAATTATTATCGCCTGAGGATACAATCGCAGTAATGGACAGATGCACCAATGGTATCCTGGCATGCTTCGGGGACGACGATTATCCCTACGCTGTGCCGCTGAGCTACGTATATTTCAATGACAAAATATATTTCCATTCAGCAAAGGCCGGGCATAAAGTTGATGCAATCACAAAATATCCTAAGGTATCTTTTTCGGTCATCGATGAAGATACGATTGTAAGTAAGGAATATACTTCTTACTTCCGCAGTGTTATCGCCTTTGGAAAAGCCAGAATTGTGGAAGGCGATGAACGATCGGAGGCATTTAAGGCTTTGGTGCAAAAATATTCAGGCGATCTGCCGGAAGATGTCAGGAACAAGGAAATAGCCGGATGTACCCATGCTTACGTTATTGCAATTGATATTGAGCACATAACCGGCAAGGAAGCAATGGAGTATGTCAGAGCAAAACAACAATGATTCTTATACACATAATATAAAGCGATGACGTTCAGGCCCCTCCATTCATCATGTTTGACGCTGGGCCTATGGGTTGATGAATGGAGAGCGGCTGGGAACGGCAAACAGATTAATCTGCACATTGGTGTTGTTTCCATCAAAACAACCTTTTTCCATCTGAAATATCTATATCAAATTCTTTAGCAGCACTGGTCTGTTTAAATGGATTTATCTTATCCATTACTCCATCATGTTTAAATAGTGAGCCTGTGTTTTTAAACCAAAATGTTATATTTGCTTTTGCACATTGTTCACGGATATTAAGCACCCAATCATAATCACATTCACGAGCATCCCGACCTGTTTCACCACCAACTGTAACATGGTCGACTCCATGAAGATAAGGTGTTAAATCTATCGCTCCTAAAAGCGGTGAACAGGCTATAAATCGCCGTTTTATCGGATAGGATAAAAATAATGGAAGTCTATAGTCTGCCAGTTCTTGATTTTCAACAGTACACCCAATATTTACATTATCATATCCTGCACCCCAATCCGATGGAAGCGACACGAGAAAACGGTCAATTCGCTTTGTCAAAATCAAAAATTCTAAATCTGTTCTTTTCCTGATCATAGCCCAAATCTCTTTACGCCATTCGTCTGCTTCAGGAAGAAAGAAATCAGTGGCAAAACATGTTGCAAGAATTTTATCTCCTTTAATCCTGTATTCGCCTTTTGCATTAGTCCGTATCGGCCAGTCGAATTTATCTGTTTTTTGTATGGTGTTTTGACCATAGCGTTTCGCATGCGGCCCGTAAAAATAGCAATTTGTGCAGCCATCACTTATTTTGTAGCAGCCTGTCCATGGCTCCCAGTTCATAGGCAACCTCCTTATTTGGTTGGGTGTCATTTATCAAAGCACGATTCATACTGTTTCACAACTTCAATGGGAAACATAGTGCGTTTGGCGACTTCTTCAGCCGACATGCCCTGACTGAAAAAGCGCTTTATAACCGTATTCATATCCTCTGCAATTTCTACAATATGCTTATCAGGGTCATATATCCGAATGTCACGCTGCCCCCACGGGTATTCCTTTATTTCATGTAACCATTGCAAGCCAGATATATTTTTTAATTCGGCATATACTATGTCTAAATCTTCCACTTCAAAATAAACTTGAAAGTTATGTGATTGTTCTTTTACACTATCGATTACTACACCGACGAGTTCGGCATATCCCTGTTGCAGAGAAAAGCCCTCAAAGGTTACATGTGAGCCAATATCCATTACAATATTTTGATGAAGAATTGTTTCATAAAAGTGTTTAGAAACGGATATATCCCTGACCGCTAAAAGACATCCTTGATATTTCATATTTCATTCCTCCTTTGAGGATATTGTATTATATATATCAGTTCCGTCATAGTAAAAATCCGACATGGTTTTCATATATTCTTGAGGGGTAATACCACTAATCGCTTTAAAGTCTTTATCAAAGTGGGCCTGATCAAAATATCCTGCTTGTTGTGACAATACTGCAAAGAAGCAAGGCGATTTTTGAATGTGCTTCAACACATAATTAAAGCGGACTAAGCGTGCATAATCCTTAATATTCATTCCGATTTGTGCAAGAAACAAGCGGTTTAGATGACGCTCGCTATAACTGGATTGCCGGGCGACTTCTTTCACTTGTACTTGTCCATGACTATCAGAAATCACTGAAGTCGCTAATAATAAAGCATCCGAAACAATATGATTTTTCATACGTTCATATAAAATTTTTTCACTTGCGTTTACCAATTCTATACCTGTTTTTGATATTATAAATGCTTGATACAGTGAATTAAAAAGTTCATTGTCAATGTCAGCAAGCGAAATGCGTTTGTCGGCAAACTCCCACTGACTTTGACGTGTAATTTGATATAAACCACAGGACGAAAGCTGAATAAGCAATAGGATATGATAACTATTTGGTTCCTTCCCTAAGAAAACAGGCGTCATAGATGCTCCCCAAAGCTCAGCACTTACAGCGTTTCCATCAAAAGCAAGCGACAATGTTCCGCAAGCATTTGGCATGAGCGTATATTGTGCCATGAATGTATCTCTTTCTGGAAAAACAATGTTGTAATAGAGAATATATTTTCTTATGCCTATGTGTGAGGGAAACATATTGAATTGCTTGTTATTTTTGATAATCAAATCATTTCCCCCCGTTTTTTATAGTGAATATAGCGTTGTTGGTTCCTATTTCTGTCTGTGTTTATATCGATTTTTTCCGTATTAAATCTATAATATTTATATTATATGCCCAGTTGTTAAAAACATCAAGGGCGCTATTCAGGGGTGGCCTCCCCAAACCCGGCTTTTTCTGAGTCATTTCGCTATCGCAATTCCTGGGACAGAGAAAACAAAAAACAAGCGTATCGCCCATTGAGAACGATACGCTTGTTTGACATTTTACTTGACAGTTGCCCATAAACAAGATTTATTTAGTGTAATTATCGAAGTAGCCTTGAACTAATACGATAGGTGTTCCTTTGTCACCACTTCCGGAAGTAAGGTCACAGAGGGAACCGATTAAGTCGGTTAACCGGCGTGGGGGAGTTCCCTGAGATACCATGCTTCCAACTAAATTGCTGTCCTTGCTTTGAATATAATTTGAAATGGCAGCCTTTAATTCCGCCCCGCTTAAATCAGCAAAATCGTTATCAGCAAGATATTTTAATTTTACTTCATTAGGCTGGCCTTCCAGACCTTCTGTATATGCCGGAGAAACCACCGGATCTGCCAATTCCCAAATTTTACCCATAGGATCTTTGAAAGCACCGTCGCCATAAATCATAACTTCAATATGCTTTCCAGTCTTTTCAAGGAGTCCGTCTTGAATCTTTTTAACAATGGGTTCGCAGTTGCGGGGGAATAACTTAACGGTGTCTTCGGTAGCTTTATTGCTGCCAAGTAAGCCGTAATTTTCGTTATATCCACTGCCATCAACCGGTGCGGTTAAGATATCATCGAGACCAAAAACAGTCTCTGCGTTGGCAGCTTTTAATAAGCGTTTCGTTCTAAAACGGGTATGAATATCGCAGTTAAGAACATGCTTTGTATAATTTAAGATTGTGCGGCAGTCATTTGCAAGAATAACTTCTACTTCACAGCCTTCTTTTTGGATAAGCTCCTTGTAGTATTCAATGTAATCAACTCCGGTAAAAGTATGCTTACGATAGCCAAAAAGTTCACGGTAATGTGCCTCGGTTAAAACATCAGTCCAGGGGTTAATGCCTTTTTCATCCAAAGCATCAAGATCGATCAGGTGATTCCCTACCTCATCCGAAGGATAACTTAACATGATCACAATCTTTTTAGCGCCTCTTGCAATTCCCTTTAGACAAATGGAAAAACGGTTACGGCTTAAAATAGGAAATACAATACCGATGGTTTCGTTACCGAATTTATTTTTAATATCAGCGGCGATTTGATCTACAGTAGCATAGTTTCCCTGAGCACGGGCAACAATGGCCTCGGTAGCAGCGACGACATCACGGTCACGCAATTCAAAATTTTCGCTTTTGGCTGCATCAAGTACACTAGAAATAACGATATCTGCAATGTCGTCTCCCTGTCTGATAATTGGAGCACGTACACCCCTTGATACAGTACCTATTAATCTCTCCATATGCATGATTCTCCTTTAAACCCATGACAAATGCTGATGGGATGTATTTAATTCACTTTATTATATCATGATAATTGATATTGGTAAACTTAATGCTTTTTATATATGACATAAGTTGTACTTATATCAGAAGCGATTATCAATCTTTTCCTTCATTCATATTTAGCAAGGCAGGAGCATCTTTCTTATAAATTGAATGCTATAATACCATATAAGAAACGTCAGGAGGGATATACATTGAATTACAGGGAACATATAGAAAAAAGTATTGAGTTCATGGAAGATCATATCAGAGAAAACATTACAATAGAAGAAATTGCAAATCAATCCGGGTACTCTCTTTATCATTTTTGCAGGGTTTTCAATCTATGCATGGGTGTATCGGCCATGGAATACATACGGGAGCGCAGATTGTCTTTAGCATCTACGGAACTATTTAAGGGAAGGAAAGTCATTGACATTGCTGTGGATTATGGGTTTGAGACATCCGGTGGTTTTACAAAAGCTTTCCGTAAAGCGTATGGCTATACGCCCACACAGTATGTGGAGCGGATGTCCGGGTATGCTGATGTAAAAAACGCATGTCCTGTTATTGTAAAAAGACCCGCATTTAAGGTAGCCGGATATGGTATTAAAACCGATATTACCGGAGCTGCCTATACAAAGGATATTGCTTCCTTCTGGAGCAATTATAACGGCGAAAATTTAGAGAGTAAAATGTACAAAATTCTGAATCCTGCAAAGCATGGGGAAGTGGGATTGTATGTTCCTTTATCAGAAGATGGCAATGCTATTTATCTTTTGGGCGTGATTGTGGACGATTTTACAAATGTCGGGGAAGATATGCTGACAGCAGAAATCCCAGATGCCGCGTACGCTGTTTTTACAACCAATCCTGTGGATACCACCAATGATAGGGAACAGAAAGAGTTTGCAAAGGTTATTGCAGGAACATGGAAGTATATTTTTGAAGATTGGTTTCGGGACAGCGGCTATGTTTACGACGAAAGTAAATTTGATTTTGAGTTCTACGATGAACGATGTCATCATAGGCAGGATACGGTTATGGATATCTATATTCCTGTTAAAGAGGCATAATGACAGAATGAGTATGATCAGGAAGGAACGGTGATAAAGGATGTTGAACTATTATGGTAGATTGTCTTCCGAAGTGTATGATTTGGATAAGCCTGTGGGCCATTCTTTTGGTGATATAGAATTTTATTCGGATCGGTTAAAGTCGTGTAAAGGCCCGATTCTTGAACCGGCAACGGGAACCGGCCGTGCTTTGATTCCGCTTTTAGAAAAAGGATTCCATGTTGAGGGATTTGACAGTTCAAAGGACATGCTGCGTATCTGTCATGATAATTGCAAAAGGAGGGGCTTAAATCCTAATCTCTTTGAGGCAAAGATGGAGTCTTTTTCACTGGATAAAAAATATGAAGCTATTATAGTATCGACGGGAACCATTCTTTTATTATACAAAAGAGCTGATTCCATAAAAGCATTACAAAACTTCCATGAGCATCTATCTGACGGCGGCCGGTTAATCGTAGATATATTATTGCAAAGTGATATTTCAAAAGGAATTGTATCCACAAGGACCTGGGAATGTCCGAATGGGGATATTATTACATTAGAAAATAAAATTGTAGAAGTTGATTATATTAATCAATATACGATTTCCCACGGACGGTATGAAAAGTGGCGTGATGGCGCGCTTGTACAAACGGAATTAGAGCGTTTTCCGTTACGGTGGTATGGCGTGGAAGAGTTTCGATCCATACTTGAACGTATTGGATTTAAAGACATCGTGATTTCTTCAGACTATAATTTGGGAAGATATCCAACGACATCAGAAGATATCATCACTTTTGAAGCTGTAGCAGCGAAATAACAAATTAACGTGTTTGCATAACGCAATGCAAAGATTATTGACGAATGATCTCATAAAATATATAATAATAACCAGTTGAAAAGAATATTGTTATATAAAGTAAGAGATTAGGTTTTCTAGGGTTCCGCAGTTTTAACCGGTCTGTGACCAAGAGAGAACTCATAGTTTTATAATTGAGGTGCGGAATAATAAAGGCCTGGGAGATATCTGTATGATATCTTTCAGGCTTTATTGTCACTTGCTGCTGATTCGCCGGCATTGGGAAAGGAGATAATAATATGAAGAAAAAATTTGCATTTTTACTGATGGGAGGTCACTATAACCCAGAGATTCATCAGGCCTGTTTTGAGACAGAGAAACAAATCAGCTATGTATTTACCGTCAGAAATTTTACGGAAGCCTGTGATAAGCTTGTTTTCTTAGAAAGTGAAGGTGTTGGGGCAGTTGAATTATGCGGAGCATTTGGTGAAGAAGGTGCGCAAAAATTGATAGAACTGACAAATAATAAAATTGCTATCGGCTATGTCACCCATAAGCCGGAACAGGATCAGTTATTTGCTGATTTTTTTTCTAGCTTTAATCGATGAAAGGAAAGCCATGCACAGTTCACAAAACAGGAGGTACAAGGTTTTATGAGTGTCATCATTAGACCTATTGAGGAAAACGACGCTGAAGCACTTTGGCATATGATGTCCGCACTTGATGCTGAGACAAAATATATGATGTACGAGCCAAATGAACGGGCGAAAAATATGGATAGAATAAAATCCACCATAAAGGAAGCTGCCGCAGGCAATAATCTGTTTTTAGCTGCCGAAGCAGATCATGAAATTGTTGGATATATATCTGCGCAAAAAGGCATTTTAAGAAGAGTAAAACATTCTGCATATATCGTAGTGGGAATTCGCGCAGCCTATCAGCGGCAGGGGATCGGTACCTCATTTTTTAAGCAGCTGGACAAGTGGGCTGATGAGAAAGGGGTTACCAGGCTTGAATTAACGGTAATGTGTATCAATGATGCTGCGAGACACCTCTACGAAAAAAATGGATTTGTCGTTGAAGGAATAAAGAAAAATTCCATGGTTGTGGATGGAACGTATGTGGACGAATATTATATGGCCAAACTATTATAAGCGATGGATATAATATCAGTCCCATTAACAGGAATTTGGGAGGTGATTTCAATTTGAAGCTGTTTATTATAGAAGACGATATCGTTCTGAGAACAGAATTGATTTCGCTGCTGGAAAGCTATAATTATTCTTGTGAAACAAGTGATAACTTTAAAAATATCATATCAGAAGCAACGGATTCAGACGCAGATTTGATTTTGCTTGATATCAATCTGCCTTATTATGATGGATATCACGTATGCCGGGAGATCCGTAAACGATCGGATGTGCCAATTATGGTTGTGACAAGCCGTAACAATGACATGGATGAACTGATGAGCATGAACCTGGGCGCGGATGATTTTATAACAAAACCCTATAACATTCAGATCTTGCTTGCCAGGATCGGAGCCATACTTAAACGCACCAATCAGAAGAATTATTCATCAGAAGTAGAATATAAGGGTTTAACCTTGTCAATGGCAAAAAGCACAGTATATTATGAAAATAAAGAGGTTGAGCTCACGAAAAATGAATTGCGTATTCTCTCTGTTTTAATGCAAAATGCAAACAGCATTATTTCACGGGATGATTTAATGGACGAGCTTTGGCAGTCGGATGAATTCGTCGATGATAATACACTGACTGTTAATGTCAACCGTCTGCGTAAAAAGTTAGAAGAAATCGGTGCTGCAGATTTTATAAAAACAAAACGTGGCCAGGGGTATATGATATGAAGTTTTCAAGCTTTTTAAAGGATAAGATCCTGTTTTTATTGTCGCAAAGCTTTATCATTGTTTTTTTGGCCTTTCTGTTAGATGTCTACCATATCAGCCGTTATGCCGTAATACTTATTTGTACGACTATTATCATAACCTCATTCGTTGCACTGGCTTACGAATATCTGATACGCAGCAGATATTATAGAAGATTAAATAAAACGCTGGAGTCAATGGAGCAAAAGCAGTACATCGCTTCCCTGTTAGAAGAGCCTAATTTTGCAGAAGCGGAAGTTCTATGTGAAATTCTTAAGCATGTTACAAAAGCAATGAACGATGAAATTGCTTCCTACAAGATATCCCAGGATGAATACCGGGAATATATTGAAACATGGATTCACGAGATAAAGATCCCTATTTCCTGCATCGAACTAATCTGCCAAAATAACCGCAATGACATAACAAAGAGAATATCCGAAGAAACTGTGCGGGTGGATTCTTATATCGAGCAGGCTCTTTATTATGCCCGGAGCAAAAACGTTGCGTCTGACTACAGCATCAGAAGGCTTTCTCTTGACAGCTTAGTGAAGGCTGCGGTAAAGAAACATTCAAAGCAGCTGATAGGGTGCGGCGCACAGGTGAAACTGGACAATCTTGATTATACGGTTTATGCCGATGAAAAGTGGCTTGATTTCATTATTGGGCAGATTATTGCAAATAGTATCAAATATAAAAAAGATGCTTTGACGCTATGGTTTTCTGCTTTAGAAAACCAGGAGAATATTATTCTTTTTATCCGGGATAACGGAATTGGAATTTCTGAAGGCGACCTTGGGAGAGTGTTCGAAAAGGGATTTACAGGAGAAAACGGAAGGGCTTTTGCCAAATCTACGGGGATCGGCCTGTACCTATGCAAAGAACTCTGTAATAAAATGTATCTTGGATTAGAAGTCCAGTCAGCCGCCGGAGACGGTACAACAATTAAAATAACATTTCCAAAAGACAGACAGTCATTCCTGCAGTAAAGGGTCTAGGCGCGATAATTGTGAATTTGAAATATGTACGGTATCATTGCGTTTGAAGCAGAGATATGCAGAAACTTATTAATTATAAGACGGAAGAGGGGGATTCATGGTCATGTTTCGCTATGTACACACAAATATTATTGCTAAAGATGCAAAAAAACTGATTGATTTTTATAAAAAGGTATTTCACTGCAAAAGCATCAATGAAACACGTGATCTGCAAGGGGTATGGTTAGACAGACTAACAGGACTGAAGGATGCACATATTACAGGAGAGCATCTTCTTTTGCCCGGATACGTGGAAGACCATCCAACCCTCGAAATATTTTCATATGACATGCTGGAAGGAACCATACCTTCGGAGATTAACCGACCGGGAATTGCACATATAGCTTTTGAAGTGGATGATGTGGAAGCAACCTTGGCAGAAGTCATTAGGGCGGGAGGAAGCAATGCCGGAGAGCTGGTTACTGCGGCATACCCAAACGGCAAGGAAGCGGTATTTGTTTATGCGCGGGACCCTGAAGGAAATATTCTTGAACTGCAAAGCTGGAGACAGATAAATCAAACCTAAAGAATGAGGCGTTAAATTCAATGTATCGTTGTGTCATGGTAACGCTGAAAGAGCGTATAACACACGATACATTACAATCAAAGTAGTGTGTCAACAAAAAAGGCTGTATGTTCCCTCTGCGGGAGCATACAGCCTTTTATCTTACAAATTTGTTCGATTATCGTAAGTAAAATCTATGGTTCCATGATTCTTCTCCTGTTATACTGAGGAAGCAAACCACGAAAGGAGTAATTTTGATGAAAAATAAAACAATTAGTATCAGTATATTGCTACTTGCTGTCATCAGCTTCCTTATGGGTAGTTTAAAAATATCTCCTATAGTTTCTGCCGGATATGAAATGTATAGGAATGCGACAGAAGCCATAAGCGTGCCGGATAAAGTAGAGGAGCTTAAACAGCAAAACAGTTATATTTCATTTGATGAGATACCGGATGGATATAAAGAACAGGTGTTACAATCAGAAGACAAACGTTTTTACTATCATTTTGGCTTTGATCCCATTGCCATGGCAAGGGCTATGGCAAATAATCTGATCGCAGGAAGCTTCGTGCAAGGGGGGAGCACGGTCACCCAGCAGCTTGCAAAAAATATGTACTTTTCTTTTGAAAAGAAATATGAACGGAAGGTGGCAGAATTATTTGTTGCTTTTCAGCTTGAAAAAGATCTTACAAAGGATGAAATACTGGAGCTTTATTGTAATATCGCTTACTATGGGGAAGGATGTTATGGGCTGAAGCAGGCGGCGAATCATTATTACGGTGTTGAGCCTTTAGACCTGACAAACACGCAGATCAAGGCACTTGTATGGACAATTAAAAGTCCAAATAAGTACAATCCCAATGCTTATAAAGCGATTCCTGTATAATAGACGCAAGCGACTGTTATCGTGCTGCATTTGCAAAATGCTGCTTTGCGGCGCTTGGCTCATTGTTTTCCTGGTATAATAAAAAGTGACAAAAATGTTCGTTCCATGTAAGCAAAATCAATGGCTGGCAGAGGCAGATGGAATTATAATAGACATAATTCAGAAATAGAAAAGGAGATTATAAATGTTACAAAAAGGACTCAATAGTTTTCAGATTAAAATAATTGCTTTGGTGCTCATGGTATTCGATCATATTCACTATACTTTTACAGGTGTTTTCCAGGTTCCGCTGTGGTTTACAATACTGGGCAGATTATCAGCGCCTCTATTCATCTTTGCTACAGCCAATGGCATGAGATACACAAGAAACCCGGTAAAATATTTAATGCGTTTATGGTTTGGATTTGTATTTATGAACTTTGGCAATGATCTGATTAATCATTATTTCCCGTTGCCTAATGGGGGTATTATCATAAATAATATTTTTTCCACGCTATTTGTAATATGTCTGATCATATTCAGTATTCAGCGGATTTCTATATGCAGGAAAGAGAACCGTCCGTTTCTGCAATATATATTTTTAATGCTTGTTCCTGTTTTCAGCAGTATCATCATACTGTTGGCCATGTCTGATCCAGGATTATTCTTTATAACAAGAGGGATAATGCTCTTCGTTCCCTCACTTTTATTCTGTGAAGGCGGTATTGTACTGGTTGTTTTAGGCGTTGGATTATATTTATGCAACCAGGATAAAAAGAAAATCGGTATATTTTATTTTCTGCTCAGCCTTTTGATCTTTGCTATGGGTTATAATCCCGAGATCGGTGTGGAGAGCATGTTTTTGGATAATATTCAGTGGTATATGGTATTTGCCTTACCATTTATGCTGCTTTACAATAAGCAGAAGGGCCGCGGAATGAAATATTTCTTTTATGCCTTTTATCCGGCCCATATTTATATTTTAACGATTTTAGCCTATATTATTTCTATACACTAGAGGAAAGGATGGACATTATGAATACAATCTTAAAGGTTGAGAACCTTCAGAAATATTACGGTAATAAAGGGAATGTAACAAAGGCTGTTGACAATATCAGCTTTAATGTTTCAGAAGGAGAATATATCGGTATTATGGGGGCATCGGGAAGCGGAAAAACCACCATTCTTAATTGTGTTTCCACCATTGATGATGCGACCTCAGGTCATATTTATATAGATGGAATGGATGTCACTGAGATGAAAGCAGAAGCCTTATCAAAGTTCAGACGTGAAAAGCTTGGCTTTATTTTTCAGGACTTCAATCTTTTAGATACCCTGACTGCTCATGAAAATATTGCACTTGCACTGGCAATTATGAAAGCTCCAGCAGGAGAAATGGATGAGCGGATCCACCAGGCTGCCTCCCTTTTAAACATCACGGAAGTATTGCATAAGTATCCGTATCAGATGTCAGGCGGCCAAAAGCAGCGTGTAGCTGCAGCTAGGGCAATTATTACAAATCCGACCCTGATTCTTGCCGATGAACCTACCGGAGCCCTGGACTCCAGGTCTGCAAAGATGCTTTTGGAAAGCTTTAAAAATTTAAATGAACAGATTAATGCTGCCATTTTAATGGTAACCCATGATGCATTTACTGCCAGCTATTGCAAGCGCATTTTGTTCATCAAAGACGGAAAGCTGTTTAATGAGCTTATCCGGGGAAAGGAATCACGCAAGGAATTTTTTGACCGGATCATGGAGGTTATGGCTCTTCTTGGAGGTGATTTAAGTGCTGACTAAGCTTGTTTTTAAAAATGTCGGAAAAAGCATGCAGGATTACACGGTATATTTTTTCACTCTTGTATTTGGCGTTTCTATCTTTTATATGTTTAACTCCATCTATGCGCAGCAGGATATCATGGTTGTGACGGAAATACTAACCGATTCCATGGTTGCACTTAGAAAGATATTATCAGTCATATCAGTGTTTGTTGCAGTGATCCTGGGTTTTTTGATCGTGTATGCAAATAGTTTTTTTATCAGGCGCCGTAAAAAAGAAATGGGTATTTACATGACTCTGGGTATGAGCAAAGGTAAAATTTCTGCCATTCTTGTATTTGAAACTTTTCTCATGGGACTCCTTGCTTTAATTGCAGGGCTGATCATCGGTGTTTTCGGTTCCCAGTTTATGTCCGTGTTCACTGCTAAAATATTTGAGGCAGACATGACCGCCTATAAATTCATATTTTCACCAGATGCAGCGGTGAAAAGTATCCTTTATTTCGCGGTTATTTTTTTGACCGTAATCATTTTCAATACAATTGCAGTCAGCAAGTATAAACTGATTGACTTGATCTATGGCGGCCGGAAAAATGAAAGCTTAAAAATCAGAAGTACCAAATTATCGGTGCTGGTTTTCCTGGTATCTATTGTTTTCTTAGGAACCGCCTATGCATTGGTTTTGAAAAATGGAATTATTAATATTAACCGTATCTTCCTTTGGTCCATTATTTTAGGAACGGCTGGTTCATTACTGTTTTTCTTTTCTCTTTCGGGAATACTTACAAAGCTGGTACAATCTAATAAAAAGCTTTATTATAAAAACCTGACCATGTTTGTAACCCGTCAGCTCACCAGTAAGATCAACACAAACTTTATATCCATATCCGTGGTCAGTATTGTCTTGCTTCTGGTAATCGGTATTTTTTCAACCGGTTACAGCATGAAAAATATTCTGTCAGCCGATTTAAAGGAGACTGCGCCCTATGATGTCAGTTTTTATGGCGATGGGAAAGGGAATTATAAGACCATATATGAAAGCCTGCCTTTGTCAATAAAAGGGATTGATGCAATTAGCCATGAATATAGTATTTACCGCGGGGACCTTCATTATAAGGATTTCCCGGTTGATTATTCTTCCCTGTCCTTTGATATCGGGAAACGTGGCCTCGATTTTGTTATGTTTTCTGATTACCAGAAGTTTTTAGAAATGCAGGGAATGGAAAAAGCCGATCTTCCTGGAAATGGGTATTTCATCATTGCGTCCGGCGACGTTTACCAGCATATTGCGCAGCAGTTCCTTGATAGGAATGTAACAATCTCCCTTGGAGGTAAAACGCTCCAGCCAAAGGGGGAAGTACAAAACATAAAGCTTTCCAACAGTGATTCCGGTATCACGTTTGTTGTAAATGACGGGTTTTCTGAAACCCTTAACAAGTCACCGGATCAGGTGCTTAACATGATATGCAAAACTGGGGAAGGATCAAAGGAACTTCAGGAAAACCTAAATCAATATAGTAACAGCGAGGATTATCAGGAAAAGGGCTTTTGGTACTATTCAAGCAGAGAAGAGATCTATGCTTCATCGCTTGCCATGAAAGCCATCATATCCTTTTTAGCTATTTATCTTGGCATTGTGTTTATGGTTGCCTGCGCGGCAATTCTTGCAATCCAGCAGCTTGCCCAGGCATCGGATAACAAGGAACGTTATGCACTGTTAAGGAAGCTGGGTGCTGAAAAGAAAATGCTGGACAGGGCATTGTTTGTACAAATACTTTGTTACTTTTTACTGCCTTTTATACTTGGAATTGTTCATTCCATTGTTGGGCTTACAGCTGTAAATAATGTAATGATGGCCTTTGAACGTGTGAATGTGATGGATAGCGTTTTTATCCCGGCGTTGTTTATTGTTTTTATTTATGGCGTTTATTTTGGATTGACTTATATCGGGTGTAAGCATATTTTAAGAAGAGATCAATATTAAATGTGTTTGAAAGCCTAAAACAGGTCCGTGTTTTTTATATATTGAAAAACATGGACTTTTTGTAATATTGTTTTTCTTTACGAAACGTAAGACTGGTACTATAATTCATCTATAGCATAAATGAAGTGAGGAGAAAAGATGAAGAAAGAATTGTCCTATTTTAGAGTCGGAGATTCCTTTGGCGGAAATCAGGATTGGTTCCGGGACCCTATGATGCATCTGGGTGGATGTGGGGCGGCGGCAGCCTGTGATGCCTGCATCAATATGGCGCTCCATGACAATAAAACCCATCTGTATCCCTATGATATCAAAAGACTTGACAAGGAAGATTATATAAATTTTTCCAAGATAATGAAGCCCTATTTAAAGCCCCGATTTCATGGAATCGATACACTGGATATATTTATAGACGGGTTTTATAAATATTTGCAGGATGTGGGTGCACCGGATATACAGCTGGCAGGCTGTCCGGGAGAGGTTCCGGCTAAGGAAGCAGCCAGGGAAATCATAAGCCAGATTGACAAGGGTATCTCGATTCCTTTCTTGCTGCTGCGGCATAAGAATGTTAATTTTAAGGATCTGGTCTGGCATTGGTTCATGCTTGTGGGATATGAAGAATTCGAAGATGAGTTTTTTGTAAAAATTGCAACCTATGGCGGGTTTCGTTGGCTGTCTTTTTATGAGCTGTGGGAGACTGGCTTCGGGCGCAAAGGTGGAATGGTATTATTAAGAGTTAAGCAGTCACAGTAAGGTGGTGGCCATAAAACCATGAGGGAGTGTTAAGGACAAACAAACGGCTTCGCCATCCTTGACACCCCCTTACGTCATTTTAAGGTAGTCAGGCGGCAACGCTGACAGAGCGTATAACATTCAGCAATAAATTTTTATGGCTATAAATCATAAAATTGACAAATCCTATTTTAGTGCTATATTTGATGTATGATGAATGTTGAGGAGGCGTATGATTTGCCGGTTGTCATTGAGCTTTATTCCCAGTACATCGGCAAAGATTGGCTTGCAGTTATAAAGTATGACCTTTTGAATAAAAGCATAGAAGGAGGAAATTGTCTTGAGTGAAAATTTAAGTTATATAATTGGGATAATGGGGTTCTCATGGGTTCTTATATTGTTTGCTACTGCTTTTACCCCATATTTTATACAAAAAAATATCTGCTTTGGTATTTCTATACCTGTAAGCGAATATAACGATCCTAAGATAAAATTATTGCGGCGCAATTACTGCATCAGCTGTCTTGTGATTGGTTTGGTATTGGGAATTGGAAGCACTATTTGTTATATCTGGATGCCGGAAGAACGGGCGTTATGGCTCCAGCTGAGCGGTATATTCCTGTATCTCGCTGCCAGTACTTTCATATACTTTTTCGCGCGTTCAGAGATCAAGGCGATCAAACAAGAACGTGATTGGCAGATTGATACGGAGACAGTGACAAATATCAGTGAAAAATCTGATAAAACGATTGGTACTGCGTGGTATCTTTTGTATCTTGTCCCGATTGCCATTGCCGTTATTGCAGCCGTGTTTAAATATCCATCTTTACCCGGGCAAATCCCCATGCATTACAACCTTGCAGGAGAAGTGGACCGCTATGCTGCAAAATCCTTAGGAACGTTTGCTGTGATGCCACTGATCCAAAGTTTCACTGGACTTCTGTTTGCAGGAATCAATTTTGGCATTGGCACGTCCAGGAATCAGCAGAGTCACCGGAGAACTCAGGCCTTCCAGGGTATAATGAGTATTTTCTTATATGCTGTCGGATTTATGGTAATGCTGTTATTTACCTGCATTCAACTTACTATGCTGTCCATAATAAATGAAAAGCTGATGATGGTTCTGCCCTTTGCCTTTTTTGCTGCTATTTTCATTAGCTGCATTTATCTTGGGGTTAAGGTCGGCCAGGGAGGAAGCCGGTTGGATATAAGGGATGATGCGACAGGAAACAAGGTGGACGATGACCGTTATTGGCTGGGCGGTTTTCTGTATTGCAACAAAGAAGATCCATCTCTTTTTGTGGAAAAACGATTCGGAATAGGTTATACCTTAAATTTTGGAAATCCTAAAAGTCTCATAGCGATCGCTGCACTTGTAGTCTTTATTTTGGCAACTACATTGCTTCCATTCATGTTAGAATAAACTGGGATGCGTTTCGTTGAGGAGTGAATCATATGGTAAGATATCTTGCAGCATCAACATTGGTTTTGCTTGTAATGCTTGTTATGATCCGGACCTTTCAATTAAAGAGGCTGGGGATAAAAGCAATTCAATTTGGCGAAAAAGATAAAACGGATTTTCTGATCCTGCCATTTGCATTTCTATTATTCTATATCGTATTTGCAAGTGCTTTTGATCTGCCTGGAATAGGAGTTGAATTGTTTGACGTTACATTCACCGGCTGGATAGGCGCGATACTATGTGTTATGGGTATTTTATTGTTTATATACGCACTGATTTCATTTGGAAAAAGCTTTCGTGTAGGTCTTGATGAAGACCATCCGGGGGAGCTTGTGACCACAGGCGCATTTTCCATAAGCCGAAATCCCATATATACCGCATTTGGATTGGTTTTATCAGGCGTATTTTTCATTATCCCCAATTGGATAATCCTTATCTATGTTTTTGTCGGAATGTGGCTATTTAACCGACAAATCCTTCTAGAGGAACAGTCACTAAAAGGAATATACGGGGAAGAATATATGGAATATTGTAAAAAAGTCAGGCGGTTTTTATAATTTAGGAATGGGAAAGGAGGATTAATCTTGTTAGGAAATAAAATAATAGGGCAGCATGAATACAATATCAGGTTATTGTCTGGCGATGATGAGATAGACGTACAGGATCTATGTGAAAGATGCTCCGACTTTTTTGAATTAACTGAAGGAGGGCCGCCCAAAAAGGATGAAGGAAAAAGCATTCTGTCTGACTTGCCGCCGGGTAAAGCAATGAAAGACAAGTTTGTATTTGGAGTATATAAAAAGAATGTTTTAATTGCTGTAATAGATATGGTTAAAGATTATAAAGCGACTGGTGAGTGGATAATAGGCTTACTTATGCTTGACCCAAAGGAAAGAGGAAACAGTTTGGGAAAAAAATTACATGATTCTATAAAAGACTGGGTTCTGGAAGAACATGGCAGGGCATTAAGAATCGGGGTTTTGGAAGATAACCACATGGGGTATAAGTTCTGGTGTAAGATGGGATATATAGAAGTTGACAGAGTGAAAAAGACCTATGGAAATAGGGAACATACCGTAAAAGTAATGAATTTATTTCTTAAATGATCCGCTGCCCTATGTTACAGGGCAGCGGTTTTATGTATGGGCTCTAACCTGAAACAGTTTTTACTCATGCCGCTGGAGTATTATTTAAGCTGATCGTGAAACGTATTCGCCAGCTGATTGGCGGCTTCCTTACCGGTATATAATGCCCCCTGCATCCAGCCGTGCTTAGTGGATAGGTGTTCACCGGCAAAGTAGACCCTCTGATTAAATTCCGGCTTCAGCATCTCATAGGCAAACAGTTCTTTCTGACCTGGAAGTGTCATAGCAAAAGCTCCCCGGTTATTGGGTTGATTATCCCAAACAACAGTCTTATGGTCTTCTACAATGGAATCTAAGAATCTTCTTGGCAATCCGTGAACTTCCTCCACATTTCTTCTTATCTGTTTATACCGGGGGATTTCGTCCATATTTCCCACCCTTGTTGCATTTAAATGATAATTATAGGAAGCCACCAGTACTCCAGGATCATCCGGCGAACAGGAGGAAACATCAGGGCAAAGGATATGATCTCCCGGATAGAAGATGGACTGAATAGGCAGGTCTGTCTGGGAAAATCCCCCCACCATTCTTCCGTAATCGGTATCCTGCTCCCAAAAACGTTTATTGCACATAAAAAGTGTTTTTTGCGAATTAATATAGTTAAACTCTAAAATAGCCTGCATCTTAAGGTTGCTGAAATATGGCTTGATTTCTACTTCTCTAAGAGTAGAGTAGGGAATCGCACATACAATGTAATCAAATACATCGGTAGTTCTCCTGAGATTCCGTACATTGCGGTGAGTTAGAATGATTTGATTATTATAAGGCGACTGATAAATACCGATAACCGTCTGTCCGGGCTGATATTTAACCGTGCCAAGCTGAGATGCTGGAATATTTTGATACTGGGTCGGATTATCTGCGAGAAGAGATTGGACAAATGCATAGGGCAGATTTACCATTCCGCCTTCGATGGTATAGGTGTTACGGTAATCGAGAGTATATTCCTCATGGGTGATTTCATCATAACTGATATTCAGCAAAGCGCCGGTACCTGGGCTGACCCCAGAGATCAAGCTGATCAACCCCTGGCTTAACCCCAGGTTTTCCAGGGTCTGCCGGACGGTATAGTTTGTAAGAGTTAAATATTCCGGGGAATATTCCGGTAAAATTTGTATTAGCTCTGACCGGATATCAGGCGGAAGCTGCATCATCAGATACAAAAAGGCATAGTCATCAAGCTCTGGCCAGGGAGTGCTTCTTTCCTGAGGGGTCAAATCATATAAAGGATAAAGCATCTGTTCAATGGAGTCTGATGTTCTCAGACGGGTATTATGTACGTATAAAAAATTATTTCGCTGCCTTACGGACAGTGGAAATGTGTTAAGGCCTAATAAATTGATGTAATGCCAGGTGGTTTCATGAGTCGCCGGAATTCTATGAGCGCCGAATTCATTGTAGTATTTGCCTTCCGGATCAAAATAATAGGTATAAACTCTTCCCCCGATTCTATTTTCATTGGCTTCCAGAATTGTAATATCGGCTCCCAGCTTACGAAGCTCGAATGCGGCGGCCAGACCGGCCAGCCCTCCTCCGATGACACCTATTTTTACCCCTTTCATTTCTCCCGGCGATGCATAATTTGTGATATCCGGGGGAGGGCTCAGTAAATTAACAATATATTCGTAATCTTCCGGCCGGCCCGCCCTTTCTAATGATGTTCTGATCATTTCGCGCCGTTGTTCATTCGTAGGGTTTATAACTTGATTTAATGGAACAGCCATTGATTATACCTCATAATATCATTACAGTTTAATATATTGGTAACCTTCCCCGAATATAACAAAATAGGGGAGCCATGAGCTGCAGGCCGGCGTAATTTGGTTCTCATGGACGTGCGCATAAGGCGAACGCTGTACAGAGATTAATTTTCTGATTGTAATTTTAATGTTTATTGTGTAAATTAATTACAGAAGATAAATATCTTAGTATGCAGTTCTGATAATGAATGGGAAACATAGGGAAAAATGAGGTTAAACAATGTCAAAAAACGATAATATGCTGGCAATTCTCTGGATGCTGAATTCAGGGACAAAAATTACTGCAAAACAAATAGCGGAAAGACTGGAGATCAATATACGGACTGTTTACCGCTATATTGATTCACTTTGTGCCAGCGGGGTACCGATCGTATCCGATGCAGGCCAGAATGGCGGTTATAGTCTGCTGAATGATTTTATCAATGCGCCCTTATTTTTTGATGTTGATGAACAAAAGGCCATTCTCCATGCAGCAGTATTTGCAAAAGAAGCGGGGTACCCTTTTAATGACGCATTAAGCAGGGCAACGGAAAAGTTGAAAATGTATTCCAACCGGGAACAGGAGCGCATTCTCAATCGACATTTAACCGGTTTTGAAGTGATAAGCCGCGAGATCGACTCTTCCGTTAAGCCGAAATTGGTAGAAATAGAGCGGGCTGTGGCAAACGAGTATTCCGTGGAAATTGAATATCGTACAAGCCGTGAAGAAGAATCCAGACAAAGGGTCATTGATCCTTACGGCGTAATTTACTGGAACAATAAATGGTATACCATTGGATTTTGCCACTTGAGAAATGAAATCCGCAGCTTTCGTGCGGAACGGATATTACAGATAAATCGGACGCAAATGACTTTTAAACGTCCGGAAGCCTTTTCCGCCAAAGAATTCTTCTTACAAAATCTTTTGCCTGACCTGGCAAATAAGGACAGGGTGGTTTCCGTCGTGATCAGGGGCAGGGCAGAGGCCTTGGATGATTTGAGCATTCACTGGTATTTAGGACATCATCTGAAAGAGAGAACTCCAAATCAGGCTGTCTTTTTACTTGATGAAAGAGTAATGAATGGATATGTGCCTCATTTTCTCTTATCCTATGGGAGAGCCATTGAGATCATAGAGCCTGAGAGCTTGAAGAAAAGGCTGGCAGATATTGCTTCGGAGCTAATGGAATATTATCAAATTTAACGATAACACTGACAGCAGCTGTCAGTGTAGATGATATATAATGAGCTCATATTGATGATTTGTATTAAGGAGGAAGAGCAATGGCGAAATACATGGGTGCAACAGGAGATCATACAAATAATGGGATGCCGAATGGGTTTACGTCCATAACACCATTTATCGTAGTAAATAACCCCTCAGAAGCAATTAAGTTTTATCAGTCCGTTTTCCATGCAAGGGTTAAGGACAGCACGGAATTTTTCGATGAAAGCGGCAATAGTATCATTGTTCATGCGGAGCTGGATTTTGGTAACGGCTTTTTGCAGCTGGGAGCGGCGAATCCGGCTTATCAGCTGGTTTTACCGCCAGGAGAGGATAATGCCTGCTATTCTTTGGCAATTTATGTTTCCGATGTTGATGAGGTGTTTGATCATGCGGTGGCAAAAGGAGCAAAAGTCCGGGAGCCTGTTACGAACTTTGTTTCAGGGGATCGGTTTGGAAGTATTCTGGATCCATTTGGAGTGAGATGGTCCATTATGACCAGGATCGAGGATTTATCAGAAGAAGAAAGCAGCCGGAGAGTAGAAGAATGGGCGAAAAGTATGAATAAGGAATAGATCGCGGTTAATATTGGAGATTACAATCCATTTGAAACTGTATCTGATGCAGAAATCAGACTCGCCAATAAAGCGGATAAGGAAGCAATGATCCTCATTGCGGAAAAAAAGTATCGCAGGCATTTACCCGACCCAAATGAGAAGTGGCGTTGGGAAGAAATTAATGAATGAAGGCAGCAGGCTGGTGAAAGAAAAAGGGTATCAGAGAATCATAACTGATTGGAGGATAACCAATCTTGCCTCTTCAACATTTTGGCCAAAGTGCGGATTTAAGCCTATGGCTTATAGAATGGTTCGATATATTGATAATAATTTCACATGGGCAAACTTCAACAATCCGAGTTTGAAGGAGTTAAAGGGATGGCGGCTTTCATAAAAGCCGCCGCTTTTTTTGATCCAATGCAACTCGGCCTGTCCATCAATAAAGCCAAAGACAATAGAAGATAATTATGATATGATATCAATAAATAATTAGGGGGAGGAAACAAACATGAAAACAATAGGACTGATTGGCGGAATGAGTTGGGAAAGCACGGTTACTTACTATAGAATTTTGAATGAAACAGTGAAAAAGGAGCTGGGAGGATTACATTCAGCGAAAGTGCTTTTATATAGTGTGGATTTTTCTGAAATAGAGAAGTGCCAGGCAGACGGTGACTGGGATAAAAGTGCTGTTATTTTAACAGCGGCTGCCAAACGTCTTGAAACAGCAGGGGCGGACTTTATTTTGATCTGTACAAATACAATGCACAAAGTAGTTCCCCAGATTCAAAGCAGCATTCATATTCCTGTCATTCATATAGCGGAGGCTACGGCAGATGAATTGAAGCTTCACAATATTACAAAAGTCGCTTTGCTGGGTACAAAATATACCATGACCCAGGATTTTTATAAAGAAAAGTTGGTGAATGCAGGAATTACAGTCCTTGTTCCAGATGAAGGCGAAATTGAAATTGTGAATGATGTGATTTATAATGAATTGTGTTTGGGAATTATTTCAGAGGCATCGAAAGAAAAATACCTCAGCATTATTCATGGCCTTGTAGAACAAGGTGCTTACAGTTTCTCTGTATGATAAAGAAAAACTGATCGGTTTTGGCAGGGTAGTTGGGGATGGGGGCATCACCTACGTCGTAAGTGATATTATGGTTGATGGAGAATACCGGCGGAGAGGTTATGCGGAACAAATTATGCAGGCCATTGACCGTTACTTTGAAGAGAACACATATGAGGACAGCTATATTTGCCTGATAGCAAATTGTCCTGCTGACCTGCTGTACAATAAGCATCGATTTGAATACTTGCCGGATAACAGATGTGGAATGCTTCGAAATCAGAGTAAAGAACACTTATAATATTCTTAAGCCGGATTCGGAAAAATACAAATATGACAGGAGAATTTTTTAATGGAATTTAGACAACTAACAGATCGTGTGTTTTACAGCATGTTTGATAAAGCGGCCGACAGGCCGGTTCTTGGGTATGTAAAAGGACAGAAGCATTCTTTCATGATAGACGCAGGCAATTCCCAAAAACATGTTGAATTATTTTATGAAGCTCTGTGCAAAGAAGGATTAAAAAAACCAGGCATTACTGCGGTCACTCATTGGCATTGGGATCATACATTTGGTATGCATGCGGTGGAAGGGATTACAATCACTCATAAAAAAACAAATGCTAAATTAGCGGAAATGGCGAAGTGGGAATGGACGGATGTGGAAATGAAAAAAAGACTGGAAGCAAAAGTAGAAATTGAATTTGCTGATACAAGTATCCGTACAGAATATCCCCTTCTTTCAAAGATACAAGTGGTAACCTCCGATCTTTCTTTTGAAGAATTCATGGAAATTGATCTGGGAGATATAACTGCGGAACTTTATCATGTTGAATCTCCTCACAGTGAGGATTGTGTCTGTATCCTGATACCTCAGGAAAGAATATTATTCATCGGAGATGCGGTTGGGGTTGATTATTATAATAACTGCTTCTTAGATAAAGAGAAACTTCGCTCATTAATTACATCGATAGAGGGATTTGATTTTGATATTTGTGTCATGGGACATGCCGAACCAATGAGTAAGGAAAATATCCTCAATATCATGAATTCTCTTATGGAACGCCAGGAAAACGTATGATAATCAAAAGCTGCATAAGTTATACTTATGCAGCTTTTTACATGGAATGTAAAGTTTATTTAAGAAAATCGTTGCTTTACGAGAGTTTGTTTTCATGGTATATTTAAAACGAGAAAGTAAAAAATAACAATGATCATTAAAATTACTTGATACAAATAAAAACAGGAGGTTTTACTATGCTAGGTCATTATTTGATGTTTAATAGAAATTGCGAAGAGGCAATTAAAACTTATGAAAAAGCATTTAACGGTACGATTACTGAGATGCGGAAATATAGTGACATGCCGCCAAACCCCGCTTTCCCTATTCCCGAAGAAAACAAAAATCTGGTTCTGCATGCCCGACTTCAGATTGATGGCATGGAAATTATGTGTGCCGACAGCTCTGAGAGAAGCACAAAAGGCAATAATATGTATGTTTCCATTACAACCAAGGATGAGGCTCTTGTGAAAGATGCCTGGGATCTTTTAAAGCAGGAAGGTGAGGTCTATATGGAGCTTAGTCCATCATTTTTTGCAACATTACATGGATCCTTACAGGATAAATATGGCGTAAACTGGATGTTTACGGCTTTAAAATAGATACTGGTCTGAATCGGAAAAGAACTATTATATTCAACTCAAGCCTGGAGGGAAACACCAGGAGAGCCATTGACTTTCATGAGGGAGAGGAAGTGGACGAGGAGGCGTTTCAGGAGCTGATCCTGGCCGCCGTCGCCATGAACTAGTCAGGCAAGAAGAAATAATCTTTCTGATTTTAAAGAAGATAGAATTTAGCCGGTAATGCAGCACTTGGATACCCGATGAGAAATCTAATTCTGATTTAAAGATAATAAAGGAGATCGTTTATAAAGATGAGAAATAAGATATCAGCAATTTTTATATTAGTGGCAATGTTTATGGTTTTAGTTACCGGATGCAAGAAGACAGAGGGCGGGGGTAATATGCCGGAGGCTCTGAAAGGAGATTTGACCTCAATCATTGGTACTATTTACGAAAAAGCAAAGGTTGATTTAAGCCTGGGAAATACACCCATTGATTTAACAAATAAGGATATGGTGAAATATAATATGGGCCTTGACGATGCTTCTAAAGTAAAGGAAGCTGTTGTGTCCGAGGCGATGATCGGTTCACAGGCCTATTCCCTTGTACTTGCCCGTGTAAATAATGCAGCCGATGCAGAAACAGTTGCAAAGGATATGCTTAATGGGATTGATCAGAGGAAGTGGATTTGTGTTATGGCAGATGATCTCCAGATTGTTACCTACAATGATTTGATAATGCTTGTTATGGTTGATTCCAATTTAAAGGAAGCAGTAACCTCCCAGCAGGTTGCAGATGCCTTTAAGGAAATGTGCGGTGCAGATTTCGACCTTAAGTTATCTAAATAGTGACAGCATGGTATTTTCAAGCATAACATTTTTATATTATTTTTTGCCTTTGGTTATTGGAGTATACTTTGTATGTCCGAAGAAGCTGAAAAACGGTGTATTGCTTTTTTCTTCCCTCATATTTTATGGCTGGGGAGAGCCGAAATACATCATATTTATGGTCCTTTCCATAGTGGTGAATTACATTCTTGGTTTGCTCATCGAGCAATACTCCGTTTCTGCATGGGGGAAGAGATGGCTCCTAGTTTCGGTGGTCTTTTCCCTGGGAATGCTGGGGTATTTTAAATATGTGGATTTTTTTATAGCAAACATCAATTCCATGACCGGATTATCAGTACCTATGCTGAACGTAGTTCTTCCCATTGGCATCAGCTTTTATACGTTTCAAATTCTCAGCTATACCATTGATGTTTACCGAAAAAACACAAAGGCCCAGAAGAATCTGTTGTCATTGGCCACTTATGTGGCCTTCTTTCCTCAGCTGATCGCAGGTCCCATTGTTAGATATACTGATATCGCACAGGCTCTTGACAGAAGGGAGCACAGTCTTTTAAAAGCCCGCATTGGAATACGCAGGTTTTTATTTGGAATTTCAAAAAAGGTACTGATCGCCAATACACTTGGAGAATTGTGCAAAGTCTTTGCAGATTCTCCGGAACGAAATGTTTTATTCTACTGGCTTTATGCAGTGGCCTTTACTTTACAGATTTACTTTGACTTTTCCGGATACAGTGATATGGCAATCGGTTTAGGCAAGATATTTGGCTTTGATTTTCAGGAGAATTTCAATTATCCGTTTATTTCCCAAAGCATTACTGAATTCTGGCGCAGGTGGCATATGTCCCTTGGAACCTGGTTCAGGGATTATTTATACATTCCCTTAGGAGGAAACCGCGTTGGTAGGATGCGCTGGCTCTTTAATATCTTTTTGGTATGGATGCTGACCGGCTTATGGCACGGCGCTGCATGGAATTTTGTCATATGGGGAATGTTATTTGCTGTTCTCCTGATGATTGAGAAGCTGTGGCTTGGCAGTTTCTTAAAGAAAATGCCGGAAAGCATTTCTCATTTGTATGTCATGCTTCTTGTAATCATAAGCTTCGTCATATTTGATGCGCCTGATCTAAGTACATCAGCAGAACGGCTTCGTTCCATGTTCGGGCTGAGCGGACTGCCGCTTACAGGAGTCCAGTCCGCCTATTATTTAAGAAGCTATCTTATCATATTTGTGATAGCCATAACCGGAAGTACTGATTTGCCAAAGAGAATCATCTGCAGAATCCGCAAAACACCATTTGGAGCGATTGCCCTTACTTGGGCAGAGCCTGTGGTATGCGTGGTGATGCTTTTGCTGACAACGGCTTATTTAATCGATGCTTCCTTTAATCCATTTCTGTATTTTCGCTTTTAAGGAGGGCAGGAATGAAAAATAGAAAAACAAATCGGATGATCGTGATTTTGGTAGGAATGGTATGGGTTCTTCTGGCGCTTTCTTCCTGGCTTTCACCAACACAGGAAATATCAGCCAGTGAAAGAAGGAAGCTTGCCGGGTTTCCGGAATTAACCCTTAAAAGTCTTGCCACGGCTGATTTTATGGAGGGCTTTGAGCAATATGCCAAAGACCAGTTCCCCGGCCGCTTTTTATACCGTACCATAAAAGCGTATGTCAAGTTTTATCCATTGGGTCAGAAAGATAATAACGGCATCTATATTCAGGATGGCTACGCCGTAAAAATGGAATACCCCTTGAATGAAGCTTCCATTCAAAAAGCGGCGGAAAAGTTCCGGTATCTGTATGAAAAATATATGGATGGGAAAGACGTAAAAACGTATCTCACCATTGTTCCTGACAAGGGGTATTTCCTCTCCCAGGCAAATGGCTATCCCTCCATGGACTACCAGAAGCTGTTTGAAATGATGAAGGCGGATACAGACTTTGCGAAGTATATAGATCTATCGGATATTTTGGAAATCGAAGATTATTATAAGACAGATATTCACTGGAAGCAGGAGAGGATTACTAAGGCTGCGGATAAAATCCGTAATGCTTTAGGAGAAGAGAAGGAGAGCGCCGGGCAATATAAGGAAATCGAAGTGGAGAAACCATTTTACGGAGTATATTATGGGCATTCTGCCCTTCCCATGAAACCGGACAAACTGAAATACCTTACCTGTGACCTCATAGATGCCTGTACCGTGTATAATTGGGAGACAGGAAAAACTACAGCCGTGTATGATACCCAAAAGCTTACAGGAAATGATCCTTATGATGTGTATTTATCCGGTGCGGCGGCCCTTTTGGAAATCACCAATCCAAATGTAAAAAACGGAAAAGAGCTGGTGATATTCCGGGATTCCTTTGGAAGCAGCCTGGCGCCCCTTTTGCTTGACGGGTATTCCAAAGTGACCATGGTTGATATCCGTTACATTGCCAGTGATTTGGTCGGCGATTATATTTCTTTTGATGATCAGGATGTGCTTTTTGTATACAGTACTTCGGTACTGAATTCCAGTGCAATGTTCAAATAGGGCGGATGATAATCTGCTTATAATAATTCATCGTCGCGATCATACGAAAGGAAGGCTGAGGGGATGAAAAAACTAGACAGAGAATTCTATAACAGGGATTCGGTCCTGGTTGCCAGGGAACTATTGGGGAAGGTGCTTGTCCACGAGATTGAGGGACAGAGACTCGCTGTTAAGATTATAGAGGCAGAGGCATATATGGGCGTTGAAGATAAGGCTGCCCATTCTTACGGCGGAAAGAGGACACCAAGGGTGGAAGTGATGTATGGAGATCCCGGTCATGCTTATATGTTTCTTATCTATGGGATGTACTGCTGCTTCAATGTGGTAACAAGGGAGAAGGGGATTCCACAGGCAGTTTTAATAAGGGCTGCTGAACCATTGGAGGGAATCCAGTGGATGACACAAAAGAGATTTGGAAAGGAGTATGAGCAGCTTTCCAAAAGCCAGCGCAAGGGTCTTATAAACGGACCGGGAAAGTTTTGCAGCGCATTATCATTGGATAGAAGCTTTAACGGCATAGACTTATGCGGGGATCAGGTCTATTTTGAGGAAGGCACAGACAAAAATTTCAATATCATTGCAACAAAACGTGTGGGAATTGACTATGCAGAGGAAGCCAGAGACTACCTTTGGCGGTTTTGTATAGAAGGGAGCGAATAGGCTCCCTTTTTCTCTTTCTGAAAACGTTATTTTTTCCTTGCTGAAATGATCAGCATCATGGGCCTGCGAAGTTCATTTTCCATGCCTTCCACGGTTTGAAGCAGATGCTTAGATGGCTGAGGCTCCACAACACCGGTTAATTCAAAGCCTGCCTGTATCAAACCATTCAAATAGGTGGTAAGGGTCTTATGATATTTCGTAACATTTTCTCCAAGGAAACTGGCCTGTCTCTGTCCCTCGAAAAAGTAATTGTCAACCGGATAATGAAGAATCGTTCCGGCTTCATCGTAATACCATTCCTGACTGCCATTCGCTGTAAAAACCGGATGCTCCACAGAAAAGACGAAATCTCCTCCCTTTACAAGGCAGCAGGATACCTTTTCAACAATCTGTTCAAAAGATTCCAGATAGTGGAACGCAAGAGAACTGATGACTGCATCAAATGAATTTTCACTGAAGGATATCTCTTCAATTGGCATGTGTTGATAACAGATTTTATCACTTGTCTTTTCCTTTGCAATTGCAAGCATTTTTTCGGAAATGTCTATACCTGTAACAGCTTTGGCCCCATGCTCTATGGCATACTGACAATGCCAGCCAAATCCACAGCCTAAATCCAGCACCCGCTTGTCTTTAAATTCAGGCAGCATTGATTCAAGAGTCTTCCATTCTCCAGCTCCGGCAAGTCCTTTTGTGGAGCGGTCCATTTGGCTGTATTTTTCAAAGAATGCTTTGTTATCGTAAGGATTCTGTTTCATTGTTGATGCCTCCTCCTCCTGCCACTTTCATCGCATATCCCCATGGATATGTTTCTTTTTTTAAGATTTAAAGGGATTATAGCACAATAATACGAAAAAAGCTTTTAAATTCCGAACATGAATCATGGATAGTCATACATTTTTCCTATATCATTCTGCCGGTCTGACACATGGAAAAAAAGGATGAATATATAGTATATAAGTAGGAATTACTATTGTTATTATATAAGATTTAGTGTAAAATTTATATAGCATTTATCCCATGGTTTTGGGGATCGGTCCATGCCCGGACTGATTCGCAAAACCACAAGCGGAAGGAGGCCATTATTCTGGAGAAAGAACAATTTTCAATCCGGCGTCCTGGAATGATCGGAGAAGAAAAATTCAGGCAGTATGCGGTTCTGATTCCCCTGATCCATATTTCAGGGGTTACTTATCTGTTATTTGAAAAAAGGTCTAATGAGTTAAAGCGGCAGCCGGGAGAGGTTTGTTTTCCAGGCGGAAAGCTCGAAGCCGGGGAATCCCTTCAGGAATGTGCGGTACGTGAGACTGTTGAAGAACTGAACATATTGCCGCAGCAGATTGAGGTGATGGGACCGGGAGATATCTATCTGTCACCCTTTAACTTAATGATCCATCCTTTTATAGGCGTTATAAGTGATTATCAGGACACATTCAGCAGAGATGAAGTAGAAGAGGTCATAAAAATACCACTGGATTTTTTCCGCAGTCAGGAACCGGAGAGATTTGTGAGTAAACTGATTTCGGAGCCGCCGGAGGATTTTCCGTATGAATGGATACCGGGAGGGGTAAAATACCCTTGGGCAAAAGGAACTTATGACGTCTTGTTTTATAAATATGAAGATTGGATCATATGGGGTATGACGGCTCTGATCGTAAAGTCAGCGGTGAAGCTGATGGAAGAATATCAAATCATTTGATTCCATGACAAAGAAAAAGGCAGTTTTTTATACTTTTTAAGAGAGGTGTTTTCTATGAAGAAAGAAATTTATCTGGCAGGCGGCTGTTTTTGGGGAACAGAAAAGTATCTGGAAAATATCCCGGGCATCCTGTTTACAGAGGTGGGATATGCCAATGGCAGTACAGAGAATCCAACTTACAAGGAAGTATGCAGCCATGATACCGGGCATGCAGAAACGGTGAAGGTGGAATACGACGACAGCATCATAGGTCTTACCTATTTGCTGCAGCTTTATTATGATGTGATCAATCCCATAAGCGTGAACCGCCAGGGAGGCGATGTTGGTTCCCAGTACCGGACAGGTATCTATTTTACGGATGACAGGGATGAGGCGGTGGTCCAGGATTCGATCAATGAGCTTCAGAAAAAATATAAAGAAAAAATAGCGATTGAAGTGAAACCTCTTTCCTGTTACTACCGGGCAGAGGAGTACCATCAGAAATATCTGAACAAAAACCCAGGCGGATACTGCCATATTGGTGCCGATAAATTTGAAAAGGCAAAGAAGGCGGAGGATAAAAGCAAAAAATACGGAAAAAGAACAACGGAAGAACTGAAAGAAAACTTAACGAGCCTGCAGTTTGAAGTAACACAGAACAGTGCAACGGAGCCTCCCTTTCAAAATGAATATTTTGATAAATTCGAAGAAGGAATTTATGTAGATATTACAACAGGGGAGCCGCTTTTTATGTCAACTGATAAATTTGAGTCAGGATGCGGCTGGCCCAGCTTTTCTAAACCGATTGATTCAGAGATTATTAAAACCCATGAGGACCGGAGCTTTGGAAGGATTCGTACGGAAGTGAGGAGCATGCTGGGAGATGCCCATCTGGGTCATGTATTTGATGATGGTCCAATAGACCGCGGAGGATTGCGTTATTGTATTAACAGCGCTTCTTTAAGGTTTGTTCCCAAAGAAGAGATGGAGAGGGAAGGATACGGAGATTATTTAAAGCTGTTTTAACCTCATCAAGCAGCGAGGCGGATTTCAAATATCCGTTTGACTGGCAGAACTGAAATAAAAATGCGGAAGAAGAATGAAGGATGATTAATGAAATACTGAAGTTTAATAAAGAATTTGTTGAAAACAAAGGATATGTAAAATATATTACCAATAAGTTTCCGGATAAAAAAGTCGCGATTGTATCCTGTATGGACACAAGATTAACGGAATTATTACCGATGGCCCTTGGGCTGAAAAACGGGGATGCAAAAATTATCAAAAATGCCGGGGGAATTATATCACATCCATTTGGAAGTGCCATGAGAAGCCTGCTGATCGGTATTTATGAATTGGATGTTAAGGAAATCCTCGTAATCGGTCATACCGATTGCGGGGCCAGACATACGGACAGCAAGAAAATTATTGAAAAAATGAAACAGCGGGGAATTGAACAAAAGAATATCGACCTGGTAAAATACTATGGTATTGATTTTGATACATGGCTGGGAGGATTTAAGGATCTGGATTTATCCATCAAAAAGTCCGTTGAGCTGATACGCAACCATCCCTTTGTCCCGGAGGAGATCATGATACACGGTCTGGTAATAGATTCTGTTACAGGAGAATTAAGAAAGGTCATTTAAGCAGCAGTTCTTGGCGGTTTTCGCATAAAAGGAGGATTTTCATGCTAGTTTATGCAGTGGTATCGATTACTTTGGCATTGGTATTTTATACGATCGGCGTATGGAGCGAACGGATCCAGGGCCAGCTAAAAAAGTGGCATCTGGTAATTTTCTGGTTAGGCCTGGTCTTTGATACCATTGGCACCTTATTAATGGATAAACTCGCCGCTAACGGTTTCCAGCTTAATTTTCACGGAGTAACCGGCCTTCTTGCCATTCTGTTAATGGTGTTTCATGCGGTTTGGGCTACCATAGTTGTGGTAAGGGATAATAAAGAAGCCAGAGCTGATTTTCACAAGTTCAGCATTATTGTATGGATTATCTGGCTGATTCCATATGTGTCTGGTGCAGCATTGGGTATGGTAAGGTAGTGTGGGATAAAGTAACCACTAAATTGTACTTGAGAGGAGATAAGGATGAAATTAGGTATCATTGGATCAGGAAAGATTGTAAAGGAGTTTCTGCCAATCGTTCATTATTTGGATAAGGTAGAGCTTGCGGCCATTTGCTGTACGAAAAGAAGTGAAGCAGTGGGAAGAGAGCTTGGTGAAAAATATAATATAAAACATATTTTTACAGATTATCAGGACTTCTTAAACAGTGATGTGGATACGGTTTATGTAGCTCTGCCTAACCATTTGCACTTCCAGTTTACGAAAGAGGCACTGGAGGCAGGAAAGCATGTGATTGTAGAAAAGCCCTTTACCACAACCTTTAAAGAAGCCCAGATATTAAGCGGGCTGGCAAGAGAAAAAAAGCTGTTTTTATTTGAAGCTGTTACGACCCTGTATCTGCCGAATTATAAAAGAATAATAGAGCTTCTGCCAACCCTGGGAAACATAAAAATCGTTCAGTTCAACTATTCCCAGTACTCCAGTAGATATGACAGCTTCAAAGAGGGCCGCATTCTGCCTGCCTTTGATCCCAATTGTTCCGGCGGTGCGCTCATGGACATTAATATCTATAACATCCATTACGTTGCAGGATTATTCGGAAGACCGCTTAAGGTGGAATACTTCCCCAATGTGGAGAGAGGGATTGATACCTCTGGAATTTTAATTTTGGACTACGGCACTTTTAAATGTACTTGCATTGGAGCAAAGGACTGCAAGGCTCCTGTCGCTAATTATATCCAGGGAGAGAAGGGGGTCATCCGTCAGGATACGCCTGCCAGCATCTGCAGAGGCTTTGAAATCATCATGAATGATGAGACTAAATCCCTTGTAAATGAAGATAATTTCGATCACCGCATGGTGAATGAATTTATGGAATTCCAGGATATGATCTGCGGCAATGATCTTGAAAGGTGCTATCAGCTTCTGGACCACACCCTGCTTGTAAGCGAAATCCAGACAACTGCAAGACATAAGGGAGGAATCCGCTTCCCGGCAGATGAGGAAATTTAAGACCGGGTTATCTGTGGAGATAAATTATTTTTAGTAATTGACAATTCCTCCTGCCTGTGTTATTATTGCGGAAATAGTGAAAAGGCAATGAAGAGAAATAGTACATATACAATAAATTTCAGAGAGAAGATGGTTGGTGCGAATCTTTATTTTAGTATATCGAAGCAGTCTCGGAGCTTTGAACCGAAAAATGGTTTCCCTGATTCCAGGGAGATGGTTTAGTAGGCTTCAACGTATTCCCGCGTTACAGGGGCACGATATGATAGTATCGTAGAGAGTGCAGAGATTTCTCTGAATTTAGGTGGTAACACGGATTGTACATTCGCCCTAAACGTTTCGACGTTTAGGGCGTTTTTTTATTACCTTCACTTATTAAATTACATAGAAAGAGGAGAGCAATGATGAGAAATTTTGAAAAATCCAGTAAGCTGGATCATGTGTGTTATGATATCAGAGGTCCGGTCATGGATGAAGCAAACCGGATGATCGATCAGGGAGTTGATATATTAAAATTAAATATAGGAAATCCGGCTCCCTTTGGTTTTCGTGCGCCAAAGGAGCTGCTTCGGTTAATGAACGAAAACCTGTCCCATACGGAAGGCTACTCGGATTCCAAGGGTCTATTATCAGCCAGAAAGGCCATCGTAAAATACTGTCAGAAAAAAGGGATCGAACAGGTCACTGTGGATGATGTATACACGGGAAACGGCGTAAGCGAGCTGATCACCTTGGCCATGCAGGGGCTGTTAAACAGTGGGGATGAGATTCTGGTCCCTTCTCCGGACTATCCTTTATGGACTGCGTCCGTAACCCTTTCGGGAGGAACCGCTGTCCATTACATGTGCGACGAAGAGGCGGAGTGGTACCCGGATATCAACGATATCAAAAGTAAAATCACAAGCAGAACCAAGGGGATTGTCATCATCAACCCCAACAATCCTACCGGTACCCTGTATCCCAGGAAAGTCCTTGAAGAGATTGTGGAAGTATGCCGGAAACATGGGCTGATCATCTTTGCAGATGAAATTTATGACAGGCTTGTTTTTGACGGTCTGGAACATGTATCCATTGCCTCTCTGGCACCGGATCTTTTGACCATCACATTCAATGGCCTTTCCAAGTCCCATTTAATTGCAGGATACCGCTGCGGCTGGATGAGCCTTTGCGGCGATAAATCCTTTGCAAAAGGCTATGTGGAAGGGATAAACTTGTTGTCTTCCATGAGGCTTTGCTCCAATGTTCCGGCCCAGTCCGTGATCGAGGCTGCACTGGAAATGGAAGAGGAAACAAAACAATTGATGATACCGGGCGGGAGAATATACGAACAGAGAGAATACACCTACCAGGCGTTAAATGAAATTTCGGGAATTTCCGTCATAAAACCAAAAGCAGCCTTTTACATGTTTCCTAAAATCAATACCAGTAAATGCAACATCTATGATGATGAAAAGTTTGTATTAGACTTTTTAAAGGATAAGAAGATTCTGCTGACTCATGGAGGCGGGTTCCACTGGGAAAAACCGGATCATTTCCGGGTCGTTTACCTTCCGGAGCTAAACCAGTTAAAAGTGGCATGTGAAAAGCTGGCGGATTTCATGTCCTATTACATACAAAAATAGTGACAAAAGAGCATTGGAAACAGTCTGTATTCCAGCTGTCCAATGCTCTTTAAATGTTAATGCTGTTCTGTCAGTTTGAGATAATTTTTAAACTCTTTGTTCCAGCCTGCAAACAGATCATTCTTCCGGTGGTCGGTTAAGTCTGTGTGCTCTGATAAATATTTTCCCATATAGTCTGACACTTTTTTTGCTCCAAAGTAGTTTAAGTGATCACCGTCATCGCGGGAATCTTTTGCCCAGTCAATGCCCAGGGTATCGATATCTAAATTTAAGTCAATGTAAGTCAGCTGGTTTTCGTTGGCAAAAGCTGCGGCAGCATTGTGTTTGGCGTAGGACCAGCACTTTGGCGATGGTGCGCTGTATAGGATCAGTTTGATATCCTTATCCCTGCACAGGTTTGCGATTTTGTTTAAGTATAATAAGGGCTGCTCGTCAATCACATAAACATCGTCTGTTTCAGTGACATATGGCCCGCGTTTATAGGGATTCACGATTGCGCTGTACTGATATCCCTTATAAACCGTAATTTGCTCCTGCTTTATCTTATGTCCTAAAGATTTCAGCATATAAAAATGAAAGTATTTCCAGTTATCATGATATTTGTAAATGGGAAATATTTTTTTGACTGTTTCTTCAATGGAAGTTTCAAGGGTATTGATGTATTTGAAATCCCGGTAAAATGCATTGGTTTCAAGGAAAACAACCTTTGGATGCTGGTTTTTAAGCACCCGCTCCAGAAGATAGTAAGTATCCTGAAGCTGCTGGCTTGGGACGCCGCAGTTATATCCTGTGTAGCCGTAATCATTCCATACCTCCATGGGCGAAATGCTGGCGCTGCATTCGCTGTCCCCGATCGCCACATAATCTATGGTATTTTTAGGTTCCTTTAGGATACCGTTTGCCTTTTTATACAGGCTGTCTCCCATGTTATTGTAAGGAATCAGCAGGTAAGAGGCAATGTACAATAAAAGAAAAAGTCCGGTTAAAAATGAAATTGTTTTTATCCTGTTTTTGCTCTTCATCTCATCACCTCTTAAAATCCGGCATAAATTAGTTTTGCAGGTATATATCCGTCGCCGTAAGCCCCCAAAACAATGACAAGAAGGATTGCGGCGTAAAGAAAGCTCCAGCGGGCAAACATATTCCAGCCGGAAATCCTTTCACGGATAGAGATCCCCCGTTCATGGATTACGCCTACGGTATATACCGCTAGAAAACCAAAGAATACCGCAATGAAATCCGGCAAAGACAGACCAAGCTTAAGGAGTGAACCGTCAGTGACCGCAGACCAGTGGAAGCCGGTGAAGATGGACCGGAACATATTCATGCCGGTGGTCAGATTGTTGGCCCGAAAGAAAAGCTCTCCCGTAAATACAATGATAAGCAGCTTCACTGTCTGAAAACTTCTGTACAAGCTGCAGGACCTGTCGATCCTTAAGGTACTTGTAATCCTTTGGACCTCCGGTTCCAACAGATTCTCCATGAGAATGAGGATAAAATAATACATTCCAAAGAAAATATAGTTCCAGCCCGTTCCGTGCCACAGACCGTTTAAGATCCACACGCCAAACAGAGCGACAGAAGAGGAGATAATCTGCCCATAATGCTTTCCGAATTTAGCCCGTGATTTCTTTCCCAGATTCTTGACGAATTTGGTTAAGGATATGGGATAAAAGATATAATCCTTTAACCAGGTGCCAAGGGTGATATGCCAGCGTCTCCAGAATTCCGATGCGGTTTTAGAGAAAAAAGGCTGACGGAAGTTTTCGGGAATGGTTACTCCAAACATTTCTCCGGTTCCAATGGTCATGTCAATACAGCCGGAAAAATCTGCATATAATTGAAAGGTATATAAAACGGCACCTGCGATAACGATGATCCCGCCGTAATGATTAGGGGTATCGAAGATCGTTTCCACAAGCAGATTAAGACGGTCTGCAATAACAAGCTTTTTAAATAATCCCCACATGATCCGCTGAAGGCCGTAAGTGACGTTCTTGTATTCCAAAGGTTTTCCCTGACAGAGGGCTTTGGCAGTCTGCGAGTAGCGGCAGATAGGACCTTCCAACAGGGTTGGAAAAAAGGAGAGATACAAGGCCAGTCTACCCAGATTGTCGTCAGCCTCTATTTTTTCATAATAAACGTCGATCAGGTATGAGACCGCCTGCAGGGTGTAAAAGGAGATGCCGATAGGCAGGGCGAACTTCATGGCAGGCAGAAGCCTTGGGAAAGAGATTGCTTTTAATACCAGGTTAAAGTTTTCAAAAAAGAAACCGGAGTATTTTAAAATCAATAAAATACTAAGCTGCAATCCGATTCCAAGCCATAAGATCCTGCGGCGTTTGGCCTCATAGGCTGCTTTTTCTGCCTTCTTATTCTCAGGGGCGTGAGCCGCCGATAGAAAGTCCTTTTTACAGGAAGTAAGCCATAGACCGATGTGGTGAATGGAAAGGGTGGAAAAAAGTAGGTATACCAGCAGCTTTCCGCTAAAGGATAGGAAAAAGATATAACTGGCAGTAAGAAGTACTTTATAACGGAAGCTTTGGGGCGCAAGCTGGTAGGCCAGCAATACAACCGGCAAAAAGATGAATAGGTACAGGAGTGAATTGTAGGCCATCTTTTATTCCTCTTTTAGCCGATGGATCATATCCCAAATTGCCTTTGCAGAGTTAAAATTAGCGGGTACCATATCTATGGGAGTGATCTCAATGCCAAATGCATCCTCAAGCTCCGGGATGAGAGAGAGAATGGAAAATGAGTCTAAGAGCCCTCCGTCAATGAGCCTTGTTTCTGTTTCATAATCAATGCCTGGGTTAATATCGTTTAAGATCTCTAATAATTGTTCCATGATTTTGTCTCCTTTATAGTTGAAAATAATTGAAAGCATTCGTTTGTAAATGAGGTCTTGCAATGCGGAAGTTCTCTTTTGCAGAATAGAGAAGGATCTGCGGTAAATCCCGGCTTAAAAATAAGGACATGCCTTCTGTTGCCGAATAAGCGCCGGTTTTTTGGAATATGATCCGATCACCGGTCTGCAGGTTTTTGAAAGGGTATTTCTTAACAAGCACATCATTCACCGTGCAAAGAGAGCCGCAGACCGTCCATTCTTTTTTTTCTCCTTCCCGTTGATTAAAATGAAGGACAGGCGGTTTTTTCATGGCCAGCATTTGCCCGTAATAATTCACCTGGTGGATACCGCCGTCAACAATGCAGTAGGGCTCTCCCTTGTTTGTTTTCCGATCCACCACGCTGGTTACGTAGAAACCACAGGGGGCGGCGATAAATCTGCCCATCTCCAGTGCGACCCTGCCGCCGAACGTAAGATTTTTGATAGACTCGGCAAGACCATTTAACATCTGATCTTCCTCATTTTTCTCTTCTTCAAAATAGCAGACAGGAAGCCCGGGACCATATTCCAGCCGTTTGACAGGAAAGCCGTATTCCCGATTTAATTCCCGGCAAAACTGGTCCAGCATAGAAAGTTCGTTTTCCAGTTTTGCTATTGATTTCTTTTGGGTTCCGGAAAAGTACTGGATCCCTTCAATGGTTATAAATTCATGGGCGCCGCCTTCAATGATTTGCCGGATCAGGCTTTCATCCATACCGAACTGATTCCCGGAAGTCAGGCGGAGGAGGACGCGGATGGGTGTTTGAAGCATTGCGCTGCAGTCTGCAAGAAGCTGCCAGTGGGAGAGGGACTCGGCGGTATAAATGATCTTATCTCCATAATGTTTCAGCGCATATTCTATGTCCTCAGGCTTCTTATGTACACCGGACATTATAACTTTCCCCATGTTTATTCCGGCTCTTTCGCAGATGGCGAATTCGCCGGGAGAGCAGACCTCAAAGGAATCCACCACTTCCACTAAATCCTTAATTACAAATGGATTGGCCTTCATGGCATAGCATAATTCCACGTCATCTCCAAGGACACCCCTGATTTTTCTGATCTGTTCAGCCAGGATATCCGTATCAAAAATGTAGAATGGGGTTTGGTACTCATGAATGTCATATTCAAATCTTATCTCGTTCATGGCTGTTTCCTTTACATACTTCCAATAATTTTTTTCTGTCTATTTTTCCGTTGGCGGTAACCGGCAGTTCCGGCAGGGAATAAAACGCGGATGGAATCATATAAACCGGAAGGGATTCCCTCAGCCGTACTGAAATTTCCCTTCCCTCCATCTCGCCAACATAAAATGCCCAGATTCGGTTTTTCTCCTCATCAAAGACGCAGCATGCCCGCTGAATGAGGGGGAAGCTGTTTATGACGGCTTCGATCTCTTCCAGTTCGATGCGGTGTCCCATGTGCTTGATCTGAAAGTCCTTTCGTCCGGCAAAGCAAAGGTCCCCGTTCTCATGATAGAAGGCCAGATCCCCGGTCCTGTAAATCGTTTCCAGGCAGTGAGTGTTAAGGGGATTTTGGATAAATGCCTTATTTGTCTGCTCAGGATTGTTATAATACCCTAGGGCCAAAGCGGTTCCGGATACGCAAATCTCTCCAATCTGGTCCTTTTCTGTGACTAGTTTGTCATCCTGATCCAGGAGGAAGACCTTTTCATTGGGAAATGCCTTTCCTATGGGAAGGATTTCATGGGCTTCAAATTTCCGTTCCACAGGGTAGTAGGTACAATTGCATGTGATTTCTGTAGGTCCGTACAAGTTTACGTATCTCGCATCAGGAAGGTACTTCTGCCAGGTTGTTAAATGCTTAACAGGCATTGCTTCACCGCTGAATAAGACCTTATTAACCCTGGAGGGAACCTTATAGGTGAACCCCTTTAATTGGGGAATCAGGCACAGGGCGGAAACCGCCCAGATCAGGGTCGTTACCTGGTGTTCGCATAAGAAGTCAAGGAGCTCCGTTGGAATGGAGAATAATTTTTTCGGTATAATAATCATGGTGGCTCCCACTTTAAGGGTGGAGTATATATCCTTAACAGACACATCAAAGTCAAAGGGGGCCTGATTCCCGATTTTGTCCTCCCCGGTTATGCCGAACATGGAAGGAAAGTATTCTATAAAATCAATTACCGACCGGTGGCTGACCAATACCCCCTTAGGAACGCCGGTAGAGCCTGAGGTAAAATTACAGTACAGAGGATCGATATCCAGGGACTGATCACGGATAAGCTTTAGGGGCTCTTCCCTTATATCGTTTTTTATAATCTCATGGTAATCAAACAGATTACCGGAAAATTCCACGCCTTCCGGCAGGACTCTGGAATCCCCCAAGGTGATGACAGAATCTGCTTCCAGCACCTTAAGAATCTGGTTGATCCGCACAGCAGGTTGTGCGGGGTTTATCAGTACATAAAAGCATCCGGCATATACAATGCCCATGAATGTTGTAAGAGCCTCCACGCTTTTATCCATAAAAACCACAACAGGGTTTCCAGGTGATTCATAACCGGAAAGAAAGCTGCCGATCCGTTTTGCATGTAATAACAGTTCCTTGTAAGAGCAGCTATTCTCCTGATCTACCGCAGCAATTTTCTCCGGATAGATGTTTGCAGAGTGCTCAAGATACTCCAGTACGTTTCTCATAGGTTGTTACTCCTCTCTGTCTGGTTCGATTGGAAACGTCACACGAACTTCAAAATTTGTCCGGTTTTTTTGTATCTCAAAGGTACCATTCATCTGTTCTACTATTTTCAGGCAGGTTTTAAGTCCAATGTTGGTGCTTTCTAAAAACATGCTGTCCCTGCGGATTTCATTGGAGATGGTAATGATCAGGTCATCTCCGTCTATATGGCTTTTGACAAAGACCGGTCCATCGTTGCCGGCGTATTTTCTTACATTGGAAAACAGATTATCGAATAACCGTCTTAAATATTGGATATCAGCGGTTATGCTGCAGGACTCCTCTACAAATTCTGTTTTAACGTCAAGCCCCAGGTTGCCAAGATCAAATACGTACTCCATAAGCAGCTGCTGGAGAAGGATCTTAGCGTCAAAGGTCTCCATCTGCATCATTATCTTCTCTTTGCCGAACACAAGAAAATACTGGAACAGCCGGTCAGATAAATCCTTTAGCTGAATGGATTTATCTCTGCAGCTTTTGATGTATTTGTCAAACTGTTCTTCCGAATGATAGCTTTTTGAATCCAGTATTTCCAAGTAGCCGATCAGTGAGGTCAAAGGAGTCCGGATATCATGGGACATGGAAGTGATCAGCTCACTGTTTGCTTCCCAGGCTTCTTTTTCGCTTTTATACCTTGTTATGATAGAATTTCTCATGTTATCCGCATTTTTTGCCAGCAATGCAATCTCATCATTCCCTTTATAGAAAATCGGCTGCTCCAAATCCCCTTTTTCTATCAGGGATACCTCTTTTGACAAAAGCATGATCCGGGCAATGATCCGGTGGTTATAGAAAATCAGGATCACAAACAGAAACAGGAAAAAAACTCCCCATGAAATATAAGTTACCAGGTTATACCATTTGATTTCCGAGGAATCGATGATGGACACGGAATAGGTGCCGTCGCTGAAGGAAATATCCCGTATGGCCTGTTTGCTGCTTTCCCCAATGGAACTGGCAGTTTCATAGGGAGCGTATGCATCATTCCAGAATCCGGATTCATAGATGATTTCGTTGCCGTTAAAAATAGTTACGTAGACGTATTTATGGTTTTTTACCCATTTGGAAATGGATCTTACATTTTTTACTGATATGTTATATTTATTAATGTAATTTTCAAAAGAAGTTTGATAACCGGTCAATCGTTTCCAGGCGGCATCCTCATTCATATGGTTCCTGGATACCAGATAATCGCCAAAAGCCTGGGAGGCAAAGTACACCCCAAAGCTGATGACCGCGCCAATGATCAATACAAATACTTGCTTATATCGTAAAGACGAGATCCATTTATGCTTCATCGATCTGATAGCCCTTTCCCCAGACGGTTCGTATGATGGTAGGATTGTTAAAATCCAGTTCCAGTTTTTTACGAAGCTTTAAAATGTGTACCATAACAGTATTAGTGGAAGACGGGAGGAACTTATCATTCCATACGCCCTCGTAGATTGCCTGTGCATCCTTGGCTTTTCCTCTGTTCTTTACAAGATACATCAGAACCTGGAACTCCGTGTCCGTAAGCTCGATTTTTTGATTTTCCCGATAAACGAAATGGCCTGTTGTATCGATCATAAGATCCTGCAGCCGGATTTCTGAACTATTGAAAAGTGGTGTTCCTTTCCCTTTATAAACAACATATCGTCTTAAAAGAGACCGGACCTTCATAAGAAGCTCTGCCTGTGAAAATGGTTTTACAAGATAATCATCGCCGCCGTTTTCATAGGCTTCTGTTTTATCGCATTCCTTTGATTTTGCGGTTAAAAACAAGACGGGAGCTGAAGATATCCTCCGGATCTGGGTACAGGCATCGATTCCTGATAAACCTGGCATCATGATGTCTAAAATAATAAGGTCAATATCAGGATTATCTGTAACGGCTGCGACTGCATCACTTCCGTTTACTGCTTCTGACACGGAATAGCCTTTGTTTTCCAGCTGAATGCGAAGGACTTCCCGGATGTCTGCATCGTCATCCACTACCAATATCTGCTGCAATGTACTCATGGATCGGCAGCCTCCTTTCTATTGTTTTAATATGAAAAATTATATCATTTATGGATAGAATAACAATGAAATTCAGGGGAATTAAGAATTATTAAGATTTGGTCCGTGAGTAAAAAAGACCGGTCAGGAAAGACCGGTCTTTGTGTTCTTTTTAGGGGAATATGCCATGCCCATGTAGGCATCGCCGGACCGCAGCTCATCAAGCATCTGGTCGATCCGCTTTCTGCGGGTTTCCAAACGCCTGGCCCTTGTGATCCAGCCGATATAGTCATTTTTTTGATAGGGAGGACGGTCATTGTAGGCCTCTGTTAAGTCCTCCTTCTGAAGCTTTGCCATTACATCGTCTGGCATGGGATAGCGGGGGCGCAAGGTCTTTTCCTTTGTTTTCCCCGCTTTTTTCTCTTCCATAAGAACGGCCTGTTCGGCTGTCCGAAAGCGGACTATCCTTCCTATGAGTTCAAGGGGAAGGGGCTTATCATATGGAAACTGGACCGTGCCCTTTGAGTAATGGTATTCCTTCAGTTCTTCCTGAAAGGCAATGATTGCGGATGGGGTCGGATGAAATCCGACATGTTTTTTTCCCGCTGAGAAATGTACCAGATTGCCGTAATAGTCAAATGTGGCCATTCCCCAGCTGATTTTTTCCGTTGCTTCCGGTGCTGCTTCTTTTATGGTCTGGTACAGCTTTTCCAGAATGGGCTGTATTTCCATGCTTTGGGCTGCGATGTATTCACCAATGGTAGTTGAGAGCTTATGTTCCATATCATACCTCCTTATTCTGCACTTTGTTATATTTTACCATAAATGCCCTGTTTTAAAAGACTTCTCTATATTTAAAAAATAATACACATTTCCATTAATTTTACCTGAAACCAACACTGGTTATACGAAAATATCATAGAATATGGAAAGACTCTTATTTGGAGATTATAAAATGGGTTATTACGACTACGAAGGCTACCAGCCATATTCTTATGGTTATATTCCGCCATATTGGAATACACCGGCAGCTACCCTGTCATTTCAACAGATGATGAATACTGATATTTTCACATATCCCCAGAATCTTGATGGTGCCCTTGAACTTATTCTGGAAGCACTATCGGGTGAAACAGAGGACAGGGTATTTTATATGTGGCTCATAAACCAGGCTTCCTCAGAAGAGGATAAGCAGATTATATCCGGTATCCGTGACAATGAAATAGGACATTATGCATTGTTCCGGCAAATTTATCAGGATTTAACCGGTGAGATGCCCCCATCTGCGGAAGGAGAAGCTTTTGTGGAGCCAGAAAGCTATTGCGCTGGTTTATCAAGAGCCTTGTTAGGCGAGCAGAATGCAGTACAAAAATACCGTAAGATCCTTTATGCCATGCAGTCACGTCTCCATATAAATATAATGGTTGAAATCATCACAGACGAAATCAGGCACGGAATTTTATATAGCTATCTCTATTCTAAAAATGGCTGCGGAAGCCAAAATCAGAATCAGACAAATAACGCCTAAAATCATATTTACTAAGCAGCCGGATCCTATGAAATCCGGCTGCTTATTTCTCTGCCGCTTTATAAGATATTTCCCAGTGTGAAGGAACTCGTGATATGATAAGCATACCAGAGAAAGCAGCAAAAAACGAAAGGTGGAAAACATATGGCCATGACGGAAAGCAATATTCAAAACTATGGTACCGGGATTATGAAAGAAGGTGAGGAATTAATACGTGAGATGAATGAGAGCGCTCCGGCTTATGGAGAAGCAGCGATCTGGTGGCTAGGGCAGATGGGGTTTGCCGTAAAGCTTGCAGGCAGGACTTTTTATCTGGATGCGTTCTTATCCCAGCATCCAAACAGGAAGATACCGTCCCTTTTAAAGCCTGAGGAAGTGACCAATGCGGATTACTTCTTTGGCAGCCATGATCATACGGACCACATTGACAGGAAGGTCTGGCATCAGCTGTCAGTCAGCTCACCTAATGCCAGGTTCATAGTGCCAAAGCTGCTTATTCCTTCGCTTTCCAATGATCTGCATATAGACCCGGACCGGTTCATTGGCCTTGACGATGGGATCACCCTGGAGCTTTTAGAGGGTATCCGCATAACAGGAATCGCTTCTGCCCATGAATTCCTTGACCAGGACCCGGCTACAGGTTCCTACCCCTATATGGGCTGTGTTCTGGAAGGCGGCGGTTGCTCCCTGTATCATTCCGGCGACACCTGTGTTTATGAAGGAATGTATGGCAAGCTAAGGAGATTCGGGAAACTTGATGTGATGTTCCTTCCTATTAATGGGCGTGACGGCAGGAGATACAGAGAGAACATCATCGGCAACATGACGTATCAGGAAGCGGCGGATATGGCAGGTGCTTTTCGGCCCGGCCTGGTAGTTCCGGCGCATTATGAGATGTTTGCTAAAAACAGTGAGGATCCATTGCTGTTTGCGGATTATCTTGAAGCCAAATACCCTGGAATAAACCACTGGATCGGCAGGCATGGAGAGAAGATTCTGATTAAGCATTGAGGACTGGATAAAAGGCATCCCAAAGGCCATTGGGATGCCTTTTTCTACTAATTTAACGGTTTCTTCACACACCGGTTTTCTGCATGAAAGTTAAAATTTCGTTAAAAAAATGTGTGCTATTTTTGGAAGCCTGTTAAGAAGTTGTATATATTTTTGCAAAAACATATGGTTTATTCTTGTATTTCCCCCTTTTATTCTGATTTGTGGAGAGCTCTCACTTTCTTTTGAACTGGTTTTTTATACTGTGTTTTTTCGTGTAAAAACTGTGTAAATTGTACATAAAACAAAACATTGACAACCACTTTTAGTGTGATATAATGAGCACGAATTAATCGATGATGCGGTAAAGAGGATACAGCTGGAGAATTTTGACGGTATCGTTGATTTTTTTTATTCTCAATTGTGACAGATATAATAAAACAAAAGTAAGGTGATGAGTGTATGGGTGCGATTACAGTATTGATTTTATTTCCATTGGCTGCAGCGTTAGGAATCTTACTGGTCAAAAATGATGGGGTAAGAAATATGATTGTCAGGGTAGGAGCCGTAGGTACGGCTGTTTTGACACTGACAGTTGTAGGGTTATATTTTAAGAGCGGAATTGCTTTGTCCTTCCGTTTGGAAAAAGCAATTGAGGTTATCATGGCAACTACAGAGACGGCAATCGCTGTGTATGTAATATCCATCGGAATCAGGTATAAAAAATATGTTATTTCGGTTTTGTCGTTTGTACAGACGGCTGCAATGCTCTGTTTTGAATTTACGGTAAAGCATAATATTGAAGTTAAGCATGCCATGATTTTCGACAAACTTACGGCAATTATGGTACTGGTTATTGGACTGGTAGGGAGCCTGATTTGTATTTATGCCGTGGGATATATGAAGACTTACCATACCCACCACAAAGAATACAAAGAAAGGAAAAGCTTCTTTTTCGCAGTTCTATTTTTATTCCTTTCTGCCATGTTTGGAATCGTATTGAGCAATGATCTTACATGGATGTATTTTTGCTGGGAGCTTACGACACTTTGCTCCTTCCTGCTGATCGGTTATACAAAAACAACAGAAGCCAGAAACAATTCCTTCCGTGCCCTGGTGATTAATCTGGGCGGCGGAGTTGCTTTTGCAGCTGGGATCATTTTCATCGGCATTTATTATAAAACCCTGGAATTGTCAGTGGTTACTTCCATGAAGCCGGAAGCGGCAATGATGATACCCGTATTTTTCCTGTCCCTGGCTGCACTGACCAAATCTGCCCAGCTTCCATTTTCCTCCTGGCTTCTCGGAGCAATGGTGGCACCTACTCCTTCTTCCGCTTTGCTGCATTCCGCAACCATGGTAAAAGCAGGAGTTTACTTAATCATCCGTCTTGCGCCACTGTTAGGATCGACTCCTGTTGGAAGAACCGTAACCTTTGTGGGAGGAATCACGTTTCTTGCCTGTTCCCTGATGGCTATTTCCCAAAGTGACGCCAAGAAGATTTTAGCTTATTCCACTTTGGCAAACTTAGGGCTCATCGTAATATGCGCCAGCATCGGAACCCAGGAATCCTTATGGGCTGCCATCCTGTTGATTATATTCCATGCAGTATCCAAATCCCTGCTTTTTATATCCGTTGGTTCCATCGAGCATCAGATCGGAAACCGGGATGTGGAAAACATGGATGTACTCCTTGGAATTTCAAAAAAGCTCGCGCTCTATATGATGATCGGTATCGCCGGAATGTTTCTGGCCCCCTTTGGAATGCTGATATCAAAATGGGTAGCCATGAAGGCGTTTATTGATTCCAATAATGTTATTACTGTTATTATTCTTGCCTACGGAAGCGCCGCCACATTGTTTTACTGGACAAAATGGATGGGGAAACTGGTTTCAAGGGCCAATATGAGCCATCAGATTGAAAGCAAATTTCATCTTGATGAGGAGATTCCCATTACAATTCTTGCGGCAATGGTAGTGGTGTCCTGCTTTACCTTCCCGCTGGTATCAAAATATGCTCTGATTCCTTATCTGACGGAGGTATTTGGAAGGACGGCTTTGATCCCCATCGGAACGAATGATATTAAGCTGATGCTGTGTATGCTGAGTATGCTCATCCTTCTGCCCATCAGCTTTATTCCGATGTATAAGAATGATAAAAGAAGAAAAGTTCCGGTTTATATGGCAGGAGAAAACACCGGAGATAACGAAACATTCTATGGAGCCATGAATGAAAAACGAAAGATGGAACTGAGCAACTGGTATATGGAAGATTATTTTAGCCCCAAGAGATTAACTCTGTGGAGTGATGTCATAGCTGCCGCAATATTAGTTGGCGGAGTCATAATGATGATAGGAGGAATGGCGTAATATGAATATTTTAATCATGATTGGGATCGCCGTGCTTGCTCCTGTTGCCGGAGGGCTGCTGACCGGAATTGACCGTATTATATCAGCCAGACTTCAGGGGAGACAGGGACCGCCCTTACTACAACCATTTTATGATGTGCTGAAGCTGTGTCAGAAGGAATCCATAGAGGTAAATTCCATGCACCGTTTCTTCGTGTATATCTCCCTTGCATTCGTGGTATTCACCACGGTGATCCTGCTTTCAGGGGGAGATATCCTGTTAGCTATATTTGCCCTGACTCTTGGTTCTGTATTTTTCGTATTAGGCGGCTATGCATCCAATTCTCCCTATAACACCATTGGTTCGGAAAGGGAATTGCTGCAGATCATGGCTTATGAGCCAATGGTACTGCTTACCTGCGTTGGTCTTTACTATGCTGAGAACAGTTTTTTTGTAAGGGATATCGTAACGGCTCAAACGCCCTCGATCATCTATCTTCCGGGAGTGTTTGTTGGACTTTTGTTTATCCTGACATTTAAGCTTAGAAAATCCCCCTTTGATTTAAGCATGTCCCATCATGGGCATCAGGAAATCGTAAAGGGTATTACCACTGAGTATTCCGGTAAGGATCTGGCTGTGATTGAGGTAACTCACTGGTATGAGGTGATTATTACTCTGGCTCTTGTGTATGTGTTTTTTGCAACGGCTGCGCCGATGAGCCGTGTTTTTGCGGTCATCGTATGCCTGCTGGTTTATTTTCTTGAAATCATCATAGATAATGGAGCTGCCAGGGTGAAATGGCAGCAGGCTCTTAAATCAGCGTGGATCGTAACCGGAATCATGGGTACGGTGAACCTGATCATCCTGTCATTTTTCAGATAATTCCTGGCAGGTCATGAAAGCTGCCAAGAGGCGGAATGGAGGATATTATGAGTGTTGTAAAAAAATCGCCATGGATTCTGCATTATGACGGAACCAGCTGCAACGGCTGTGACATAGAGGTACTGGCATGTCTTACACCTCTTTATGATGTGGAGCGTTTTGGAATCATCAATACAGGCAATCCGAAGCATGCGGATATTTTACTCATTACGGGCAGCGTAAATGAACAGAATATCCCAGTTGTAAAGCAGCTATATGAACAGATGCCTGATCCAAAGGCAGTGGTGGCTGTTGGAATCTGTGCCACCTCAGGAGGCATTTTTGCAGAGTGCTATAACGTGGTCGGCGGAGTAGACAAGGTGATCCCGGTGGATGTTTACGTGCCGGGCTGTGCAGCTCGTCCGGAATCGATTATTGATGGCGTTGTGAAAGCGCTTGATATTCTGGAAGTAAAGAGAAAGAAGCATTGATTCATTAGGAGGCAAATTATGGCTGAACAGATATTAAAGGAGATCTCTGCAAATGATCTGCTGGCGGAGACATTGAAAATAAAAAATGACGGTTACCGGCTTGTTGCTGTTACCTGTACCAATAAAGACGGCATGGAATTGACCTATTCCTATGATAAGGATCATGATCTTATAAACCTGCGGATCTTAACCGATACAGAAACGGAACTGCCTAGTATCAGTATTATTTATCCGTATTCCTTTCTGTATGAAAATGAGATAAAGGAACTGTTCGGAGTAAAGATCACGGGTATAACGCCGGACTTTAACGATAACTTATATAAGATTCCGGTCAAAACACCGTTTCATATGAACGATTAGGTATGATGCCATCTGGCGTCAGAATGGAGGCTACTTATGGGAAACAGGACAATTGTTCCGTTTGGTCCTCAGCATCCGGTGCTTCCGGAACCGATCCATCTGGATCTGGTTTTGGAGGATGAAAGGGTTATTGAGGCGATCCCCAGAATCGGATATATTCACAGAGGTCTGGAAAAACTGGTAGAAAAGAAGGATTATCAGCAGTATGTCTATGTTGCGGAGCGGATCTGCGGCATCTGTTCCTTTATGCATGGCATGGGATACTGTATGTCTATAGAGAGCATTATGGAGGTGGAAATTCCGGAGCGGGCAAAATTCCTGCGGACCATATGGGCAGAGCTATCCCGTCTGCACAGCCATCTTTTATGGCAGGGCCTTCTGGCAGATGCCTTTGGATTTGAAAGTCTGTTCATGCATTCATGGAAGTTAAGAGAGCAGGTTTTAGACATTTTTGAAGAGACTACCGGAGGCAGGGTCATATTTTCCGTATGCGATGTCGGCGGTGTGAAAAAGGATATCTCTTCTGAGACCTTAAACAAGATGAAAGAGGTCTTAACCGGCATGGAGAAGGAATTAAAGGAGGCTGCCGCCGTATTTTTAAACGATTCCACCGTAAAACTCCGCACAAAAGGAGTTGGTGTACTGTCTAAGGAAGCAGCGTTCGAACTGGGAACCGTCGGTCCCATGGCAAGAGCCAGCGGGATTGAAATGGATATAAGGTCTCAGGGATATGCGGCATATGGTCAACTGGATTTTAAGCCGATCACAGATCAGGGCGGGGACTGCTATGCAAGAACCAAAGTCCGGATCGGGGAACTGTTCCAGTCCATTGATCTTATCCGGCAGTGCATTGCCATCATACCCGATGGTGAGGTAAAAAGAAAGGTAACGGGAAATCCAAAGGGAGAGCATTTTACCCGTTTGGAGCAGCCGAGAGGAGAGGTGCTTTATTATACAAAGGCAAACGGAACAAAATTCTTAGACAGAGTCAGGGTCCGTACTCCTACCTTTGCCAATGTCCCGGCCTTGCTGGAGACTTTAAAGAACTGTTCTCTTGCCGATGTGCCGATTCTGATCCTTACCATTGATCCATGCATCAGCTGTACCGAGCGATGATCGGCCCGGTTCATAGATATCATTGCTGGGAAGAACAGCGGAATTGAGGATAGTATGTCTATATTAAGGATGTCAAAGACGCTTTTAAAAAACCTGTTACATGGTCCCTATACGGTTCCATATCCGGTTAAGCGAAAGGAAACATATGAACGCACCAGAGGAAAGATTGAGATATCGGTGGATGATTGTATATTCTGCGGGATGTGCGAAAGAAAGTGTCCCACAGGAGCCATTCAGACAGATAAATCGAAAGCTCTCTGGAGCATTGAGAGGCTTCAGTGTATTCAATGCGGTTATTGCAGTGAAGTATGTCCGAAGAAATGTCTGAGGATGGAAAATCAATACACAGAGCCATCATACGGAAATGTAAGGGATGAATATGTGAAATGCATGAATACCCAATCACCCAGCGAATCATAGAAATTGCCGGAGAATATGCTGAAAAGCACCACGCAGAGGAAGTAAAGGTCATCAATCTGGTGGTGGGAGATACCTGCGGTTATGTGGCCAGTTCCATTGAACTTTATTTTGACATAATAGCGGAAGGAACTCCCTGTGAAAAAGCAAAGCTTCATATTAAAAGGGTAACACCTGAGCTGAAATGCAGCACCTGCGGGATATTATTTGTCCGGAAGCCCTTCATCTTTGAATGTCCTTTTTGTAAAGGAGAAGGACGGCCCACAGATATCGGACAGGAGTTTTATATTAAGTCGATTGAAGTTTAGAAATGGAGGAAACGATGTCTGAGAATAGGGAAATAGAAATCATGCAGTCGGTCTACGACAAGAATGACCAGGTTGCATCACAGATCAATGAATTATTAACAAATAACGGCATTTATGCCATCAATGTAATGGGAGCACCGGGAGCGGGAAAAACCACTTCCCTGATACAGATTATCAAACGCCTTACGGATGTGACCTCTTATGTCATCGAAGGAGATATTGAGGCGGACTTTGATACAAAAACCCTTCAGTCCCTTGGGGTAAAGGCCATTCAGATCAATACTGGCGGAGCCTGCCATCTGGATTCCCCCCTGATCGGAGCTGCGGTGGATGAACTGAAGATCAGCGATGGAATTCTGTTTATTGAAAATATCGGCAATTTAGTGTGTCCTGCCGAATTCATGATCGGAGAACACGCAAAGATGCTGATTTCAACCGTTACAGAGGGCAGTGACAAGCCATATAAATATCCCCTGGCATTTGAAAAGGCCGATTTGATTTTGCTGAATAAATGTGATCTTCTGCCATATATTGATTTTGACGAGGACTTTTTTATGAAGGGAGTCCGGGCTTTGAATCAAACGGCTCCGGTGATCAAGGTATCTGGAAAGACAGAAGAAGGTTACGAAAAGGTAGTAGAATGGATTGTGGAAAAAACAAGGTCATTACAAAAATAATAAAGGTTTACGGCATTGTACAAGGGGTTGGATTCCGGCCCCTTGTTTATCGTGCAGCCAAACAATACGGGATAAAGGGAACGGTCCGCAATGTGGGCGGCTATGTTGAGATCGTGGCACAGTCCAAAGAGGCAGTTCTTGGCCGGTTTCTATCTGACCTTACGGAAAACAAGAGGGGCGGCTATGAAATCATAAAGATGGAAGCAGAGGAACTTCCCTTCGGGGAGTTTAAAGATTTTCTCATTATAAAGAGTGAGTCCAGTGCGGAAATATTCGTGATCCCGCCGGATCTTCCGGTTTGTCCGGAATGCATGAGAGAGCTTTCACAATCATCGGACAGAAGATATCAGAATCCCTTTATCAGCTGTATGTCCTGCGGTCCCAGATATACCATAATGGAAGACCTGCCTTATGACAGAAACCGGACATCCATGGAGGACTTTCCTATGTGCGATGCCTGCCGGGAAGAATATACCTCACCGGAAAGCAGGCGTTTTCACGCACAGACCATTTCCTGCAATGACTGCGGCCCTTACTTAATCTATCAGGATAAGGAAAATGGCTTTCATGAACTGTCAGAAAGAGAAGCGTTTGAAAAGACGGTAAAAGTTCTGTCACAAGGAGGAATTGTTGCGGTTAAGGGGATCGGAGGCTTTCATCTGGTTTGTTCTCCTTTTTTGGAAGAAACCGTGAACCGGCTTCGAAAATTAAAGGGGAGGGAGGAAAAGCCATTTGCAATCATGTTCCCGGGAATTTCGGAGATAAGAAAGTTCTGTCTGGTCTCTGAGGAAGAAAAGACATTGCTGGAATCAAAAGCAAGGCCAATCGTGCTGCTATCCATGAAACAGGATCCTATGGCACCTTCCACGGGGAATGGAAGTCTTTATTGCGGTGCTTTTCTGCCTTATACACCCCTCCAATATATGCTGACTGCAGAACTTGGGCCTCTTATCATGACGAGCGCCAATTTTTCCGGACAGCCTGTTATTCGGGAGGATGGCCCCATGCTGGCTCTCACATCCCCCTATTTAAGCGGAGTATTATATAATAAAAGAAGGATCGTCCGTTCCGTAGATGATTCTGTTGCCAAAATCATAGAGGGTAAGCCTCAGCTGATCCGAAGAAGCAGAGGCTATGTCCCTTACCCTGTTTTTCTTTCTCAGGAAGAAGGAAAGGAAAGTGGGACTAACACCGGTATTTTTGCGGCGGGAGGAGATTTAAAGGCCGCCTTCTGCCTCTGCCAAAAAGGAAATGCAGTGGTATCCCAGTATTTTGGAGACCTGGAGGAAGAAACCGTGATGGAGGAATATCAAAGATCCTATAAAGATCTGACCAGGCTGTTACGAATGGCTCCAGGGTTAACGGTATGCGATCTCCATCCAAACTACCACTCCGCTCGCTTTGCTAAAGCCCTGGGTCTCCCAGTTCTTAAGGTGCAGCACCACCATGCTCATATTGCGTCGGTCATGGCTGAGCACGATTTAAAGGGGCCTGTGATCGGAGTTGCTTTTGACGGGACAGGCTATGGAACGGATGGGAATATATGGGGCGGAGAGTTTCTTATCTGTGAAGGAAGTGGCTTCATACGGGCAGCCCATGTAAGCATGTTTCCCATTCTGGGAGGTGACGGGTCAATGAGGGATGCTAAGAAAACGGCGTCCTGTTTTCTGCTTCACGCAGGCCTTGAAGCTTACAACCAGGATGAGAGAATCCGTGTGATAAAAGCAGCCCTTGAGCATAACGTCAACAGGGTCTTTACTTCCAGCATGGGACGCCTGTTTGATGCGGCAGCGTCTGTTTTAAATATCGGCCATGAGAACCGTTATGAAGGGGAATGTGCCATATTGTTTGAAAAAGAGGCAGTGCTTGCAGAAAGAAAGGATATAAAGCCGGCTGACTTATGTTTTGGCATAAAGGAAAAGGATGGGATCCTGGAATTAGATCCCCGTCCGGTTTTTGAGGCTCTTTGCACCATGAGAAATAAGGCAGAGACAGGTTCTCTGGCACTTGGCTTTCATCTTGCTCTGGCACAAGCCACAGCATCTGTGTGTGAAAGACTGGAGAGAAAATACTTAAGCAATACCGTAGCCTTAAGCGGCGGCGTTTTTCAGAATTCCCTGCTGACAGGGCATACGGTCAGGCTTTTAAAGGAAAAGGGATTTAACGTCTATTTGAACAGTGCGGTTCCTCCAAACGACGGGGGAGTGAGCCTGGGTCAGGCTTATCTGGGAAATAATTATTTAAAATCCGATCATATGGATTTGGAAAGGACAGGATGCCATGTGTGTAGCAGTACCGGGAAAAATAATTCAGATAAAAGGTGATTATGCAAAGGTCAATATTATGGACAACATTACCGATGCCAATATTAAGCTGGTGGATGCGAAAATAGGAGATTATGTTCTCATACATGCCGGCTGTGTTATTGATGTCTTAAAGGAAGACTTAGCCGAGGAAATTCTCACGATATTTTCCCAGCTTCAGGAGGAACAGTAGAATATGATCCACCAGGTGATAGATGAACTGAAAAATTATGACGGAAGGCCGGTAAAGATCATGGAAGTATGCGGGACCCATACGTCCAGCATCTTTAAAAACGGCATCCGTTCCATGATTTCTCCTAAGATCCAGCTGATTTCAGGACCAGGCTGTCCGGTCTGTGTCACCCCCTCCGCCTATATTGATAAGCTGACGGAATACTCCCTAAAGGAGAACCATTGCGTGCTGACCTTTGGAGATATGATGAAAGTAAAAGGAAGCAAGATGACTCTGACTGAAGCAAAGGCGGCCGGAGGCAGGGTAAAGATCCTCTATTCTCCGCTTATGGCAGTTGCGGAAGCGGAACAAAACAGAGAGATCCAATATATCTTTGCTGCAGTTGGGTTTGAAACCACGGTTCCTGTTTATGCCCTGCTTCTTGAGGAAATCCGGCAGAAGAAACTGAATAATTTAAAACTCATGACCTCCTTAAAGACGATTGTACCGGCTCTTTCCTTTATCTGCGAAAATGAGAAAAACATTGACGGCTTTTTAAGCCCCGGACATGTCAGCGTAATCACCGGAAGTATCGCATACCGGGAGCTGGCAGACAGATACCGGAAGCCTTTTGTAATAGCAGGTTTTGAAGGGGAGCATATCCTAGCCGCTATATATGAGATCATGACCCAGATAAAGAAGCAGCGCTTTGAGGTGAAAAATTTGTATGCCAGCGCTGTGACGGAAGAGGGAAACCAGAAAGCAGCAGCTTTTATCAAAGAATATTTTGAAGCTGCGGATGGCTTTTGGCGAGGAATCGGAGTCATAGAAGGATCCGCTCTGAGACTAAAAGAAGAATACGGAGCCTATGATGCAGGAAGCGCGGAAGAAGAGCTCGAAGAGGATATGCCAATCGGCTGCAAGTGTACGGATGTAATACTCGGACGGATCAATCCGTCGGATTGCCCGTTGTTTAAGACCGCATGCAATCCGCTTCACGCGGTAGGCCCCTGTATGGTGTCTCCGGAAGGATCCTGCGGCATCTGGTATCAGAATTCATGATCATAAAAAGAGGAGGCAAAGCAATGAAAATTGATATGTCCTACGGCAGCGGAGGAAAGCAGACCGGCAATCTCATCAATGAGGTATTCTTAAAACACTTTAATAATAAAACCATAAATAAACTGGAAGATGCCGCAGTATTAAATATAAAGGGGAAAATAGCCTATACCACGGATTCCTTTGTAGTCACGCCCCTGTTTTTTAAAGGTGGAAATATCGGTAAGCTAGCGGTATGCGGGACCGTGAACGACCTTTCCATGATGGGAGCTGTCCCCAGATTTCTGACTGCAGGGTTTATTATAGAAGAAGGTGCAGAGCTTGAGACCATCGAACAGATTGCCGCTTCCATGGCCCTGGCAGCAAAAGAGGCAGGAGTTAGGATTGTAGCCGGTGATACAAAAGTGGTGGAAGGAAACGGCGGAATTTATATCAATACCTCCGGAATAGGAGAGATCCGAAAGGGAGGGATCAGCATCTCAAACTGCAAGCCAAAGGATGCCATTATTCTTTCCGGGAATCTGGGAGAGCATCACGCGGCCATTCTGTCTCACCGGATGGGGATAGAAAATCAGATCGCAAGTGATTGCGCTCCCCTCTACTCCATCGTAAAAAATCTACTTGACGAAAATATCCAGGTCCATTGTATGAGAGATGTTACCAGGGGAGGGCTTGCTACGGTCCTTAATGAGGCAGCAGACCAGTCGTCCTGTAAAGTGGAGATATGGGAGGAAGCTCTTCCGGTCAGCGCCCAGGTGAGAGGCTTCTGTGATATTCTTGGCCTGGATCCCCTCTACATGGCAAATGAGGGGAAAATGATAGCAGTTGTTCCAGGAAGCCAGGTGCAAAAGGCTTTACAGTCAGTTCAGAAAAGCAAATATGGAAAAAATGCCAGAATTATCGGAACTGTTTTGGAAGGCAGGGGCGTAACAATGAAAACCAGGCTGCAGGGAAGCAGAACCATTGATGTGTTATATGGAGAGGGCCTGCCCAGAATCTGCTAGAGAAAATCGTGTTTTTGTATGTAATAATAGCCAAAAAACTGGATAAAATGTGGCATTTGCAGGATTATGTCATATATTTATTATAGTTAAGTATGAAAGGAAATGCTAATATGGCTATTAAAATATTTATTGATCAAGGTCATAATCCTAGCGGCTTTTTTAACAGTGGGGCGGAGGCCAATGGTTTAAGCGAGTCTGAAATTAATTTTCAGGTTGGAATTTATCTGCAAGATTTGCTGAACAGTGACCCAAGGTTTGAGGCGCGCGTATCAAGGCCGGAACCCAATACCGTATTAGGAACCAATAATACTACCAGTTTGGCGCAGAGAGTAGCTATGGCAAATGATTGGCCGGCCGATTATTTTATCAGCATACATTGTAATGTGAATCCGAATCCAGCAATTAATGGTACGGAAGTATATATTTATCAATACTATACCCAGTCTCAGTGGCTGGCAGAACATGTTATGGAAGGTATAAACCAGGTGGCAGGAACGGCAAATAACGGGATCAGGGAAAATCCGGCTCTGTATGTATTAAGAAACACAAACATGCCCTCTAACCTTGTTGAACTGGGGTATTTAAGTAACTTGTCGGATGCCGATAAGCTGCGTGATGATCAGTATGGATTTGCTTATGGCATTTTCTTAGGTCTTATGAGGTATTTTGGTTTTGCTTAAGGTTATTAAACAGGCTGCTGCGATATGCTCCCTTTGCGGTAATTGGATGAGGAATCCGTCTATTTGCTGCAAGGAGGGCATTTTTCCGATAAAAGGCATGCGACTCTTACCTGCGGTGGGTAAGAATAAATTCCCTCTTTATCATCAGCAGTTTTTTTGTCTGTTTTAAAATATAGAACAGGATTGCCCTGGCCTCAAATTCTTCCCGGTTGGAAGGAAGCTCATGGCTTTTTAAATCCTGAAACAAAAGGTCTAAATTATTTAAAAGACCTTCAGCCGTATTTTCCCTGTGATACCCCTGTTCAATTCCTTCAAAAAGCAGTGCCACCTGTTTTGCCTGTCTGGGCAGGCAGGTGATGCTTTTAATATTTTCATAGATTTCCTGAAGCACCATGCTTTGCTGCTGGCGCATCTGGATATAATCCACTTCATAAGAATCCTTTTTCCAAAGGGCATTGTTGTAATTATTAAGCGCGCATGTTCTTGCCAGGTCCAGGCTTTCCTTAAGCTGTATCAGACAATCCGGGTTATATCCGCTTTTATCTTCCTCCATCAGCCAGTGGGACATGCGGCTTAAGATCCCCTTTATCTGTGAATCCACATCGTCTGCCAGTTTCTGAAATACTTTTTCCTTTTTCCGTAGATGCATATTGACCAGAACCCCAACCGTAGTGCCGATCAGGAACAGGGCAATCTCATTTCCTATGAGAGGCGCAGACATGGACCGCTCGGACAGAAAATGAGTGATGAGGACAGAATCCATGGCAATTGCTTCCCCCCAGTCCGCATACAGGCAAAGCAGGGCGAATAATAAAAGGTACCAGGCAAATGCAAAAAGAGTGAAACCCAAAAGACGGAAGGAAGCGGCAGCGAGTATTAACGCGCACACAAAGGCCAGCGTCCGGTTTCTGGCGCTTTTAATGGTTTCTCTCTTTGTATTCTGGATGCTGAGCACCGTGATGATGCCGGCCGTAGCAGAATATTTTAAACCAAGCTCAGCCGCAATGGTAATTGCCAACACAGCGGCAGCGGCAATTTTTATGCTTTTAATGATCTTTTCCTTTTCCATGTGTATTACCTCGTAAAAAGCAGTTCGTATTACCAGTATACCATATTTTTAAAAACATCCCATCAGAAAGATTGCTATTTCCTTCACAAATTAGTATAATTCCTATATTGCAGTTTTCATGTAAAAATGTATTTCCTAAGGAGGAACCGTGTGGATAACAACGATATATTAATAAGATTGCGGTATGCGATGGATATTAAAGATTCTGATATGATTGAAATATTCAAACTGGGCGGAATCACAATTACAAAGGAAGGGGTCCGAAGACTTCTTGCAAAGCCTCAAGCCGATTTAATTGATTCCGAAGCGCAAAAGGCAATTGTTGATAAAAACAGGGACATCTGCAATGATTTTACGCTGGAGTCCTTTTTAAACGGTTACATTATTTTTAAACGGGGAAAGCAGGAATCAAAACCGGGAGAGCCGGAAAAACAACTGTTCATGGTGAAGGATCACCGATCAGTCAATAATGTCCTGCTAAAGAAAATTAAAATTGCCTTATCCCTTACCGGTGATGACATGCTAGATATTTTTAAGTCTGTAGGAATCAATCTGTCCAACGGTGAATTAAGTGCACTTTTGCGAAGGGAAGGGCAGCGCAATTATAAGGAATGCCAGGACCGGTATGTCAGAAATTTCTTAAAGGGCCTTGCAATCAGATACAGATAGCCGGCAGAAGATACTGGAGGGGGGGGCCTTGCTTATTATTTTTTTTGTGTTATAATGTAATTAGACGTTAAATCTGAGCGTTGCAGAAGATTTGATGTTTCATGAACAATCATATAATTGACATGTAAAGAACCGTCTTTTTAAGAAGGGCTTTTAGTATTGTGCCAATGGCATGGATATGAAAAGCCCTTCTTTTTTTTGAAAGGAGGAATATTATGCAGTTGGAAGGAATGGAAGTAAGTCATATGAAGTTCGGTGAAGGGAAGGTCATGGAGCTTGAGGAGAAATACATCACCATACTGTTCCCTCAGGGCGAAAAAAAGTTTTTGTATCCAAATTCCTTTAACAAATTTCTGACCCTCAAGGATAAGAAGGTGCAAACAGAAATGAACAATATGCTGAAGCTTATCATGGAGGAAGAAGAAAGCAGACGTGCGGAGGAGATTAGTGAGCAGGAACGTCTGGAGGAAATACAAAACTTGAAGATCCGTCCCGATTCCCAGGCGTCCTTTGGATTTGTAGAGAATAACAAGGAACGTGTTTTTTCTACGTGGTCAGTCTATGCAGGTTCCTATCAGAGCGGAGCCTCCAAAGGAAAGCCCAAGCTTCCGGTAAGGCTTAAACTGAATTCAGCCTGTCTCCTCACGGAATGCCCCAAGGGGGTGGCAGAAAAGAGGCGGCGTATCATAGGGGCCTTTATGCTGCAGGATAATTTTGAAAGCTCTGCTTGCAGAGATGGGATAATTCAAAGCCACGAAAAATTCAGGATTCAGCTGAATGATAAAGAAACTCTGTTCTACTGGGATTATTTTTCCGAAGGAGCGGAGATTTCAAAATGGGGAAATGTAGAACTTAAATATTTTTCCAATATGATCATGCAAAAGATTCTTTTTGATATGCAAAATGGTCTGACTGATGCGGAGCGTCGGAAAGATGCAGAAGAATTTTACCAGTACTTCTGCCTGGTAAACAAGTTAAAGCCTTTGAACCAGTAGAGAGATGGGGAAAGAAAAGGAGTGATGCGTATGGAATATGAGCGGAACAGAAGAAAAGAATATGAAAAACGGAGGCTGCATATGTTTTAGTATGCGGCTCATTGTCATAGGATCATGAGACACCGCCTCCGTTTTTTTAAATGGAGGCGATTTTTTATGAAGAAAAGAATATTGAATACAGCATTCGTCTGTCATAATTGCAAAAGAGAGGTGCAGCCTTTACAAAACGGCAGCTACAGAAACCATTGCCCCTTTTGCCTGTTTTCTCTCCATGTAGATGGTGAAGTCCCTGGTGACAGAAAAAACAGCTGCAAGGGGCTTATGGAACCGACAGGGATCCGATATCATACGAAAAAGGGATTTCAATTGATCCACCGGTGTACCAGGTGCGGGACATACAGGCACAATGTCATTTGTGAAGGTAATTGCCAGCCAGATAATAGAGAATTAATTCAGGAACTTATGTATCTGATTACATAGAACGGGAGAGGTGATTGATTCATTATATGTTATCACAGGTAAATATAGCCTCCATTGCATTCCGGCTTTTTCTGTCCATTATTTTATGTGGGGCAATCGGAATGGAAAGGGGTTTAAGAAACCGACCGGCAGGTTTTATGACTTACCTTCTGGTGGGGTGCGGCTCAGCCCTAATTATGATTACCAATCAATATATTGCAACAATCTATACCAATGTGGATCCTACACGAATGGCATCCCAGGTGGTGAGCGGAATTGGTTTTTTAGGAGCCGGAACCATTATCACCACCGCTAAAAACGAGATCAGGGGCCTGACAACTGCGGCAGGCCTCTGGGCGGCCGCAGCGGTTGGGCTGGCGGTTGGAATCGGTTTTTACGGCGGAGCCATTATAGGAAGTATTTTTATTATTTTTTCCCTGATGTATTTAAAAAAGATTGACCTTTATATAAAAACACATGCAAAAACCATGGAAATATATCTGGAATACAACGAAGAATTTTCCATGCAGAATCTATCTCTGTATACAGAACAATCCCAGTACGAAATTTTTGATATGGAAGCAGGTAAAATAAAGACCTTAAACGGGGAATTTGGCACCCTGACCTTTGATGTCAATTTCCGCCATAAGGTAAATCATGTAAAGATCATAGAAGAAATCAGGCAATTGCCTGGTATTCTTTATGTGAGAGAGGTGGCATAAGCGGGTTAAGAATCTTAGAACCGGACTGATACAATATCTTGCAAAATGGAAGGAATCTGTTATACTGTTTTCCATAGGAAAAACATGAAACCTATGGAAGATTTGTTATTACAGAGAGGAAGAATGACCGTGATAGGGACTATTGTAAATACAGCTGCGATTCTGACCGGCAGTTTAATCGGCACTTGTGTGAAAAAGGGGATCGAAGAGAAATATCAGGATGCATTATATAATGCCATGGGACTTTCCGCCTGCGGACTTGGCATTCATGCAGTCGTACAGAATATGCCAAAAAGCAGCTTTCCTGTGCTGTTTATCATCAGCCTTGCAGCAGGCAGCCTCTTTGGAGCCAGGTTAAATCTGGTGGAGAGGTTTGATCGGGTGGTAGCCCGTTTTTCAAAAGGAGATTTGGGGCAGGGGCTGTCTACGGCCATATTGCTGTTTTGTATCGGAACACTTTCAATTTTAGGTCCCATGGAGAGCGCTCTTCATGGAGACAATACTTATCTTTTTACAAATGCAACTTTGGACTTTGTTACCTCTATGGTTCTGGCATCCACCTATGGGATCGGGATAGCATTGTCCGCTGTGGTTCTGTTTTTGTGGCAGGGAAGCATTTATCTTTTTTCCGGCTGCCTTTCTGTTTTTTTAACTCCCGAATTATTAACTGAAATTTCACTTGTAGGCGGTTTTTTAATCTTTAGCTCCGGCCTTTCTATATTAAAAATCAAAGACTGTAAGGCGTTAAATATGCTTCCTTCATTGCTTGTGCCTGTCTTATGGTTTTTAATAAAAGCCATTCTCTGATGGAAAATGGCTCTAAGTCAGCCGAAAGGAAATTGTTGACAAGCCGGTAAAATAAGTGTATCTTATCGTTAATACAGACATACCTTTACACCCGGTAAAGATGGGCAATAGAGTGAGAAGGAGAAAAGAACGATGGAAAAGAGAATTTCGGGAAAAACAGGTTTGTTAGGTTTGATTGGTTCGCCGGTGGGACATTCCGGTTCACCGGCTATGTATAATTACTGCTTTGAGAAGCTTGGGCTGGATTACGCATATCTTGCCTTTGATATCAAGGTAGAAGAAGTTGAGAAGGCGATCGAAGCCATAAAAACATTCCGCATGAGGGGCTGTAACGTGACCATGCCCTGTAAAAATGAAGCTGTGAAATACATGGATGAGCTATCGCCCGCCGCCCGCATTATAGGCGCGGTCAATACCATAGTAAATGAAGATGGAAGGCTGACCGGACATATTACAGATGGCCAGGGTTTTGTAGATAATCTCCGGGATCACGGAGTAGAAATTGCTGGCAAGAAGATCATTGTCTGCGGCGGAGGCGGAGCGGCTGCTGCAATCCAGGTGCAGTGCGCCTTAGAGGGAGCAAGGGAAATTTCTGTTTTTAACATCAAGGATGCATTCTTTGAAAGAACCCTTCAGACTGCCGAAAAGATCAGGCAGGAAAAGCCGGAATGCGTAGTAAATGTATATGACATTGCGGATAATGAAAAGATGAGGGAAGAGATCGCTTCCAGTGATATTTTAGCGAATGCCACCATTGTTGGGATGAAGCCAATGGATCAGGAGAGCGTTGTAAAGGATGTGACCATGTTCCGCCCTGGCTTAGTCGTGGTTGATGCGGTTTACAATCCAAAGGAAACGAAGATGTTAAGAGAGGCAAAGGCTGCCGGCTGCACATGCATTGACGGACAGGGTATGCTTGTATGGCAGGGGGCTGAGGCTTTTAAACTCTATACAGGCCAGGAGATGCCTGTACAGGAAGTGAAGGAACTGTTTTTTAGTTAAAGAGTTAGTACCGTTTACAGCATGAGAAAAAGTAGAAGTATAAGAAAGGTTCAAAGAATCGGTTGCGGTTCTTTGGACCTTTTTTGCGAGGGGTATTGCTTATTATTTGTTTGTGCTATAATATAATCGGCCTTCAATTCAGACATTGAATGGTATAACGATCTAAGAAATATTAAATAAGAAAAGATGATGAAAATATAAAAATCGTAAAATTCTGTAATAAATAAAAACAGAAAAATGAAGATATTGCCAAAAACCTTAAGATGATTTATTTTTACGCCGGTCCATAAATGTTATACTTTTTATATAACGAAACGCCATAATTCCGCTGTTTTATAGAAAGTGCTTATGGGTTCAAAATGAACGGATATGGGCGTAAAAAAAATTAAGGGGGATCTTTTCTTATGCTTAAAAGCAGCAGGCTTTTCAAAAGAAAAGCGGCTGGCATGATGGCAGCAGTGATGATGATCGGCATCTTGCCCGTGAACATGATCGGATTTGCTGATGTACTGGAAATGTCGCCGGACAGCTATGAAGACTCGGATGAACACAAGGCGACAAGGTCCAATGCCAGCTATGCCACTGCATCCAATGCGCAGAAAACACAGGAACTGCAGGAAGAGGGAACTGTGTATTACGTGGATGCCAAAAACGGCAATGACAGTGGAGACGGAAAAACAGAAGAGACTGCGTGGAAGACCTTTGACAGGGTCAATTCCAAAACCTTTCTACCCGGTGACAAGATACTGCTAAAAGCAGACTGCATCTGGAATCAGGCGCTGAATCCCAAAGGCAGCGGCAGAGAGGGAGCGCCCATCATCATTGATACATATGGAGAAGGCAGCCGCCCTTTGATTAACGGCAATGGTACCTCCGGGCCTTCCATTACCGGCGCGGTGACGATTTACAACGAAGAGTACTGGGAAATTTATAACCTGGAAGTGACGAATCTGGAAGATACGGATAAGATGGGGGAAGCCATGGACAGCGGTACCAGTGAACGTGCCGGGATCCTGATCTATTCTTCCAATCAGAAAAAGATATACAAACACATTACTGTGAAGAATTGTTATGTACACGATGTCAACTCCAACTTCAAGGGCGGAAAAACATCCGGCGGAATTATCGTTATGGGCCATTACCTGGACAAAGACGGAAACAGGGTCACCATTGATGACAGCGGCAATCTGACCGCCAAAGCCATGGGGCGGGCAGCTTTTGAGGATGTGATCATTGAGGGGAATTATGTAAAGAATGTGGCGATTGAAGGAATCCGGAATAAATGCAATACGGATATATCCAGTTCCGGCTGGGGGAAAAACGAATTCCTTAAAAACTATTCCAATGTAACCATTCGTAATAATTATCTGGAAAATGTCGTAGGCGACGGCATCGTTCTGACAGAGACCAAAGGCGGACTGATCGAGGGAAATATGGTAAATTCCTCCTGCGGCTTTGACCGGGGTGCAGTAAACTACGCCCAGTGCTGGACCATGTTTGCTGATGATGTCACCGTACAGTACAATGAAGTTTACGGCAACCGGTATGGGTACGATGACGGCGAGGCCTTTGACTCCGATATGATGAATTTGGACAATATCTTCCAATACAATTTAAGCCATGACTGCGGCGGCGGTGTCATGCTGTTTATGTCGAGCCAGAAAAATACCATATTCCGCTATAATATAAGCATTAATGACGGTACAGGCACTTATCCCGGGGAAAACAGGATGCAGCAGCAGACCTTCCATTATGACAATACATCATCTGCAGGACCCGGCGTAGGCAAAATTTATAACAATACCATCGTTGTCTTTGGGGAAGATAAAAAAACCTCACTGTTTGGCGGAATGAGCAAAAGAACTTGTTTTGTGGATTTCAAAAACAATATCGTTCTAGCCAAAGATGGAGCAACCATAGACTTTGCAGTTTTAGCCCAGGGGTCCATCATCCATGAAGACAGCGTGATAGAAAACAACTGTTTTTACCCGGATACCATTGCAAACACCAGCGCTGGTTCTGTTTTGAATAAGGAGAGCCTGGAAGCCAAAGGAAATATATTTAAGGATCCCATGTTGATCGATTATAAGGCGGGAAAGGATTATTCCAAATTTAAGTATCCTTTGGAGGAGCTGGAAGACCTTATGGATTCTGATTTTACCAAAGACAGGATCCAGATGCTTGCAGAGCCGTATCAGCTGACGGAAGGGTCTCCCTGTATCCGCACCGGTCAGAGACTCGAAGGCATGCCTACCGAGGATATTATGGGCAATATCATTGCCGGACGTGTGGATATAGGCGCTCTGGAATATTCCAGTGAAGATGAGCTGGCAGAAGAAGTGGAGGAGGTTCATATTGTAACGACTCCCGGAGTTGTGCCGAAACTGCCGGCAGCCTTAAAGATCATTCTGGATGGTGAATCCTATGATTATCCGGTTAAGTGGGATGAACTGACAAAGGAAGACTGCATGCAGGCGGGAGTAATCGAACTTGCCGGAGTCCTTCCGGGATTATCCAATCAGGTTGTGGCTTCTATTATTGTGGCAGATGCACCGGAAAGTTTTGAGCCGGTTGATGTATCGACGTTTGCAGGAATCTACCCGGTACTCCCTGATAAGGTTACCGCAGAATTTACAGGCGGTTTGACCCTGGAGCTTGGGGTGACATGGGAAACGCTTACCCTGGAACAGTATTCCCACGAAGGTGAGATCACGGTAGAAGGGACTGTTTCGGGTCTGAAGGAAAGATGCAGGGCAAAGGTAACGGTCATCGGTGATCTGGGAGATGGAACAAGCGTAAAGGAAAAGGTGACTTCCAAGGATGCCTATACCCAGCAAAGCGACGGAAACAAAGCTTACGGAAGCTCCGACCCCAATGTTATTAAGGTCAAAACAGCCAATAACTCGCCTTCCTATACAAGAAATGGGCTGATCGGCTTTGATTTAAGTGATGAAGAGCAGATGCTAAGATCCGCCTCAAGCATTACCATAAAGCTGCAGATGACAAGACCGGTTTCGGATGCGGATTATAAAACCATTAACAATCATTTTTATCTCAAAGTTTATGAGGTGGATGACATTTGGAATGAAGGAACGGTGACGTGGAATTCCTCTCCCAATGCTTCTTTTAAGAACCTGGTGATCAAAGATAAAAAAATCGTGTATGCCAATATCCGGGATGCCCATGAGAATATTGTGGAACTGGATGTGACCGATTGGGTAAAGAATGCCTATGCGAAAAAAGGACAGACAAAGTTTTCCTTCCTTATGACAACCGATTATTTCGGTGAGTATGCTAACGGTGACAACGGCGGTATTGATTTCGCTTCCAAAGAGGCAAGCGGAAAGATGGCTCCTACCATGGTATTAAGCAATGTTTACGAAAGGTCGGTGGAAGCTGTTTCCGTATCAACACCGGCAGGGAAGAGTCCGGTTCTTCCGGAGACGGTATCAGTCAGTTACTCGAGCGGAGAACAGAAGAATGTGACCGTGGAATGGAACAGCATTGATTCTGCAAATTACCAGAGCGAGGGGAGCTTTGTGGTGTATGGGAAGGCAAATGGGGTAAAGCTTCCCATAAGGTGTACAGTTTATGTCATGGAGGCGATGCATAAAGTTGTCTTGGTCAGGGATATTGCTCCGATCATTCAGCTGGTTGGAACGCCATGGGAGGAACTGGGACTTCCGGGGACAGCAGCAGCACTGTTAGATAATGGGCAGGAAGCGGAAGTACCCATTGCATATTGGTTCCCCGATAATGCTTATGACCCGGAAAAGGTGTTCTCCTATACCTGCATCGGATATCTGGATCTTACCGGCCATGAGACAATTGAAAATCCGAATCAGAAGTTTGCCGCGGTAACCGTGAATATAATTGAACCGGAAGACAAGAATGCACTCCTTGTCCTTTATACCGAAGCGGCGGATCTTGTCAATCAAGGCGCATTGGATAAGCTGACCGATGGAGCTAAAAACCGCTTTATAAAGGCGTTCAACCAGGCTGCTTCCGTACTGATTAATGCAAAGGCAACTGAATCAGAAGTACATAAGGCATATGTCAATTTGATGGAGGCAATCTGGTATCTGGATTCGGAAGAGAATTTAAAACCTGATACTTCCGCCCTCCGGGATCTGGCGCTCATAGCGGAATCCAAGAACAAGAAGGATTATACCGAAGAGTCCTATGGGGTATTAAAGGATGCTCTTTCAGTAGCTAAGTCTGTTTTAAAGGATAAAACGCTTACAAAGAGCGACCAGGACCGGGTAGACCAGGCATACGACAATTTGAAAGAGGCTATAGAAGGCCTGGAGTTTAGCGGGAATTCGGGAACGGAAAACAGGATTATCACAGGGATTAATATTATCGCATTACCGAATCAAATTATATATAAAACAGGAGAGCGAATCAGCCATTTCGGCCTAAAGGTGGCCGCCATGTACAGTGATGGCTCATTAAAAGTCATAAACGGCTATGAGATATCAGATGTAAGCACTTCAGTGCCGGGGGTAAAGGATGTGATCATCACTTATCGTACAGCGGTCAATAATGCCATTAAAGTGTTCACAGATGTCTTCCAGATAACGGTGATAAAGGAGACTTCCCAGGGAAGCGGTTCCGGCAGCTCTGGAGGAGGCACGTCCTCTCAAAGGACGGGGGCCAGTATAAGCGGACAATGGCATAAGGTCAATGAAACGGCATGGAGATTTTTAAAGGCTGACAAAACCTATGCTTCCAACGAATGGGCAAAAATTAATGGAAAATGGTACCAGTTCGATAAAGAAGGCATGATGCAGACCGGATGGATCGTGGATCAGGGCATATGGTATAAGCTAAGCCAGAATGGCTCCATGGAGTCGGGCTGGGTAAAAGAAGAATCAGACGGGTACTGGTATTACCTTGATGAGTCCGGCGCCATGAGAACCGGCTGGATTCTTATCAATGGAATCTGGTATTACTTTAACCCTGCTACACAGGGAGAAACCGGCTGGCATAAAACAGAAGACGGCAAATGGGGACATCAGACTGGAGAAAGCGGAAGCAGACCGATGGGAGCCCTTAGTACCAACACCACAACGGCTGACGGATATCGGGTGGATGATAACGGAGCCTGGGTCCAGTGATAATTTAACCTGAAAGAGGGATTTCCCTCTTTCAGGGACCATTTGGGGGAAGCGGTCTTATGAAGGTAAAATGGAAAAAAATATGCGGGGCGGCGCTGATTTGTTCTATACTTATGGAGACTCTTATTTATGCAGCTCCTATACCCGGGAGTCCTGCGTCTGATACGGATCAAAACGCTCTGGAAACGGTTTTAAATGATGGGCTGGTCATGCATTCTTCCTTTGATGAAAGCAGTATATCCGGGAGCAGGGTAAAAGACCAGACCGGAAGAGGAAATGATGGAATCATTTACGGACAGCCGGTCTTTGTAAAGGGGATCCGGGGAAACGGCGTTTCCGTAGATAACGGGAGCAAAGCCGGACAGCCAAACACCAAAGCCGACCATTATATTTCCTATGGTCAGACTGGGGATTTGAAATTTGGAACGGAAGATTTTTCCCTGTCCTTCTGGATGAAGACGGAAAATCACGGGCAGAATAACGGTACCATCCTTTCCAATAAAAACTATATAAGCGGCAGCAATACGGGGTGGGCATTTGGTAATTTTAATAATGTCAGTGATGTGGATATGAGAATGAATTTTTCAGGAACAGGAAACAGCCGGGTGGAATTAAAAGGAATCCCTGCCAACGATGACAAATGGCATCATGTAGCCGGCAGCTTTGACAGGGATGGCGATATGACGGTTTATCTGGATGGAGAGAAATATTCGTCTGTATCTATGACAGGGCACAAAGGAAAATCTGTTGATACGGGACTGGACTTCATCTTAGGCGGCGATGGCAGAGGGTGCTATGGCATGAGCGGCTGTACCGTTGATGAGCTCCGGATATACAAGAAGGCAATGAATGCCTCTACCGTAAAAACAATTTATGAAGCAGAAGGAGTGATGGCAGCAGTGGAACAAATGAAAAAACAGCTGACCTCCATCAAGCCGGGTTCCCAGTATTCTCTGGATGGGATCCGTGCTATGGAGCAGGAAATTGAGAATGTAGAAAAAGAACTGGAGGGCATGACAGCCGCCGCAGCTATGGCCGCCGTCAGCAGTCTGAAAGAGAAATACAATAAATTTTTAGAAGGCAGCGAGCCGCTTTGCAGTTTCCAGGTGGTAGCCGATGTCCATATAAAATCTGATAACCTGTCGGAAACCAATGCAGTGAATTTCATTGCAGGGTTAAAGGATATGAAAACTATAGCTTCTGACTCTCTGGGGGTATTAAATCTGGGTGATTTTACACAGAGCGGCACAGAGGCCCAGTATCGTGGGATTTATAATATCATGGATCAGTATTCGCCGGTTTCTGACGACAAGGTTATTATGGCCCTTGGAAATCACGATGTCAGGGGGTTCAATTCTGCTGACTGGAACAAGGATGAAACTGTTATCAGCGCATACTGGCCAACCGCAAAAGCTCTTTATCTGAAACATAATAAAAGATATATGCCGGGAAGCGGTGAAACCCTTTATTTTGACCGGTGGCTGGGAGGGTATCATTTTATTGTACTCAATACGGAAAACGGCTTAAAGGATACCATGTACCTTTCCGGGGAACAGTTAAACTGGCTGGAAGAGACTCTGGCTGAAAATGCCAGCCTGGATAAGCCAATTTTTGTCATGGGACACAATGCATTAAAGGACAGCCACTGGAGAAGCAATATCCTGCTGGATTTCGGTAACCAGGATTCCAAAGTAAAGGAGATATTTGCCAAATATCCACAGGTGATGTACATGTCCGGTCATATTCACAACGGTTTCGGCGTGGCGGAAGCCATTGACAGGGAATACGGCACCTTGATTGATCTACCCTCTTATAATGAGTCGGAAAACGGAGTAAAAGAAGCCGGAATCGGTTATCATGTAAAGATTTATGAAGACAGTGTGGTATTTAAGGCAAGAAACTTTAAAACCTCTGTTTGGCTGCCGGAGTACGATATAACCGTGGCTTTTCCCGGTCTTCCCTCCCTGTACAAAAAGGCGAAAAGCTTAAATCCCGGCGCTTATACGCCCGAGTCTTATGGGAAAATATTACAGCTTATGGAAGAAGGGAAATCGGTTTTCCAGAAGGAATACGATCAGAGTAAGCTGACCTATGAAAATGTGGCTCCTCCTGGGGTCAGCCTGTTTACCAGAGAGGTGAGGGTCAGGATCAATGAACTTGCGTCAGAACTTTCCGTGGCTATGAATGCACAACCAGTTGATTCCCAATTTCAGGAACTAAGGAAAAAGTGGCTGGTTACGCTGTTAGGCGGAGAGCTTAATACCGGCAATGAGGCAGTCCGCACATATATCCATGGTCTTGATGAAAAGGCCGGGGAATACTGGAATGCCATGATAAAGGGAAACGATGAGTCCAGGACAAATCTCTGGAGCGATCTGGATATGAGCTACATCAAAGGAACCGGCGCAGAAGCCAAGGTCCATTCCGGCAATGTAGCTGTGACCTTCTACCGGTTAAAAGATGTGGCAATCGCATGGGCAACAAAGGGATGCCAGCTGTACCAGAATGAGGAAGTAAAAAAAGAGCTGATCCTGGCCCTGGATTTTATGAATGAACATCATTATAACAGCAGCGATGAAAAGAACCCGGTGTTCGGAAACTGGTGGCACTGGGAAATCGGAGGTCCCATTGCATTTCTGGATACGGCTCTGATTCTATATGAGGACTTGACAGCGGATCAAATTGATCGCTATGCAGCGGCAGTCAACCGGTTTACGAACGTATGTGACCGTCCCTCCGGCTATCCTGGATCCCCGGCCATGACAGGAGCAAATCTAATCGACAAAGGCATGGTAGTGGTCCAAACCGGTCTTTTGACCGGCGACAGGGATAAGCTTTATCATGTGAAAAAGGCATATAAGACCGTATTTGAATATGTGACTACAGGAGATGGATTCTATGAGGACGGGTCCTTTATCCAGCATCAGGCCCTTTCCTATATGGGCGGATACGGTTCCCAGCTGTATGAGAAGCTGAGTATTCTGTTTTCCATATTTTCCGGCACTGATTTTGAACTTACCTATGAGGATCACGCAGAACAGCTGATCTTTGATATGGTATTTGAAGGGATCGAGCCATTTATCTATCATGGGCTGTGCATGGATATGGTATCGGGAAGAGATATTACCAGAAAGACTTCAAATGACAAAACAAGAGGCGCTGGAATCATGGATGCCATGATGCTGATGGGGGATGCCATGCCTGCAGAACAGCAGGATCGCTTTAATAGCATGATGAAATATTTCATTGGGATGGATGAGGATTATTATTACAGCCACAGTACCCATATTGCTTCTTTAATGAAGGCAAATCAGATTATGAACGATGCTTCCATTGAACCGAGGAGTGAGTATGTGCTTCACAAGCTGTTTGCAGGTATGGATAAGCTGGTACATATTATGCCGGAATTCGGATTCGCTTTATCCATGCATTCCAGCCGTACGTACGGGCATGAGCTGATCAACGATGAAGGCAAGCGCACATGGAATGTTTCCGATGGTATGGCATATCTCTACAACCGCGACAGAGACCAGTACGGGGAAGGCTACTGGGCTACTGTAGATCCAAAGCGTCTGGCAGGAACGACCACGGAATATGTCACCCGGCCCAACGGCGCCGGCGACCGGACAAAGAATATTTACAGCTGGGTGGGCGGTTCCAGCCTTGGCAGTTACGGTGCAGCAGGAATGCATTATAAGACCCTGGGCAATAGCGGCAGTACCAGATCAGGCACGGACGCTAAAAAGTCCTGGTTCATGTTTGATGACGAAATCGCAGCAGTGGGAAGCGGGATCACTTCCTCCACCGGTAATTACGTGGAGACCATTATTGACAACCGGAAGCTTAATAAGGACGGAAGCAATGAGGTGCTGTTCGATGGGGAAGCAAAGGATATCAGGGACGATGGTGAGGAACGTGTATCAAAAGGAACTAAAATAGACGGTGTCTCCTGGATCCATCTGGAGGGAAATGCGGCAGGCTCCGATATAGGCTACTTTTTTCCTGGGAAAACCGATGTCATGGCCTTGAAAGAAAAGAGGACCGGTAACTGGAATGCCCAGGGAACCAGTGAAGGGGAGGAAACAAACCAGTTTGCCACATTCTGGTTCGAGCACGGGAAAAAGCCAGCGAATGCGGATTATTCCTATGTGATTCTTCCTGGTAAGAATGCGGAAGAAACGGCGCAGTACTGCGAAAATCCGGATATTGAAGTTCTGGTGTGCAGCGAAGATGCCCATGCAGTCAGAGAAAAGGCCCTGGGAATCACGGCAGTGAATTTCTGGAATAACAAGGCAACGACTGCAGCGGGTATCACATCCAGTAAAGCCGCTTCTGTAACAATGCAGATCAATGGAGACGAAGCAACCGTAGGGGTGTCGGATCCCACCCAGGAGAACCATGGTACCATTGAGATTTCACTCCCATATATAGGCGGAGACATAAAAGAATCCGATGCCAATGTAGAGGTGCTTCAGAAAACACCGTTTATCAAGCTGGCTGTAAGGACAGCAGGAACGGCAGGCCGGACCAGCAAGATCACATTAAAGGTTAAAGAACCTAAGACATGTGAAATCATCGGTCTTTCCGGAGAGCTTGACCGGATCAAGGCAGATCCCGGAACAAAGTTCACGGATCTGCAGCTTCCTAAGACAGTGGAAGTCTATGACAATGCCGGAGGTACCCACACACTGGATATCTTATGGGAGAGAGGGGATTATCAGAAAGACGTATTCGGGACCTATGATTTGACCGGGCAGCTGATATTGCCTGAGGGGCTCTGCAATACGGCAGGATTTACCCCACGGATCCAGGTACAGGTCGGCGACGAATCCACACCAGTCATGGACAATGTTTATGTACAGGGCGGATCGGACAGCAATAAAAATTTCAGCGGTTCTTCCTACCTGATTGTAAAAAATGATGCGGGAGCACAGAATTATACAAGAAAATCCCTTATGAAGTTCAGCTTAGAACAGGTGCCGGAATCCATTCAGGCAGTTTATCTGACCTTTGAGCTGTCCGGTACGCCAAGTGCGGATTTTACCAGCGCGGATATTTATCAGGTGGAGAGTAATTGGGAAGGGGCTACGGTAACCTTTAACAGTTTTCCGACCCGTATGGACACAAATCCGGCAGCTTTCTTTACAAAAGCCATGACATCCGATAGCCTGATCCAGAAGCTTGATGTAGCGGAAGCTGTTAACAGGGCTAAAAAGAATGGAGACACTGAAATCTCCTTTGAGATCAGCATACCAACGGCAGCAAAAAATAATTACCTGGACATTCACTCCTCCAGAACTGCCAAAGAAGGAGCCATAAAGCCGTCACTGGTGTGGAAATCCGATTATGTACCGGAAAAGGTGATAAAAAAGAATTTAAGCTTTATTATTGATATGGCTTCTAATATCAATGCAGAAGATTACAGCAATGTTGATGAGGCAGGTCTGACACAGCTGCTTGAAGAAGCAAAACGTGTTCTCCAGGATCCGGATGCAGAAATGGAAGAAATTCATGAAATGGAGAGACGTTTGACTCAGGAACTGGTAAAATATAGAAGAAAGCTGTAAGAGCAGGGGGAAACAATGAAACAGAAAGCGCGCAGATGGAACGTGATAATGGGAACGGTTGTATTCATAGCTTTATTCATGGCAGGAATCTGGTGGTTAAAAGGCCTTTCCCATGAAGTGCTGAAAGTTGGAAGTTACACCATTACTCAGGACCATCTGGCGCTTTATGAAAATGACTGCCGGGCCGAAGTTACGTCCTATTTTTATAATAAGTATCAGTTAGACCCAAATGAAAACGGATTTTGGGAGACTAAAATCCAGGACGAGGTTCCCGGGGAGGTATTAAAACAAAAGGCAATGGAACGTCTTTACCGGGACACGGTGGAACGGTTAAAGGCTTCCCAATATGGGATCCCTGCCGATATTACTCTGAAGGATATAAAAAGATCCCTGGAGGAAGAGAACAAAAAACGGCAGTCCTCCCAAAGCGTTTCTTACGGTCCCGGTCAATATGGACTGATGGAATATATCTCCAGAACGCAGATGGAAGTGAGGGATGAATTGAAGGGAAAACTCATAGAGGAAAAACTGAAGCCTTCCGAGGATCAGCTGAAGGAGCTCTACGCCAGTGCAGACCCAACCCTGTTTGATAAGGGGTGCAGAGCCAGGATCGGAATCTATATGTATTACGGCATGAAGGCGGGAGAGTATCCGGAGGAACTGAAAAAGGTCTGGAGCTTTGTGGAAAAAGGATTTGCTGAAGAAAAAGAGCCTGCAGATATCGTTAATAAGATCAATGAAGTATCAGAAGTTAAAATTGAATACGAGGAAGTAGAATATGATACAGCGGATTTTCCAAGAGATAATCAGGAAATGACCTGGCTTGCAGAACAGACCCGGTCTATGGAGCCGGGGCAGAGCAGCGGCGTATTGGACTATGGACCCTCCCAGGGAATCTTAAAGGTACTGGATAAGCATGACTACGGAAGGGCGGGTTATGAGGAATCTGTGACGCTTCTAAGGAATCTGTGGCTGGAGAGAGCCTATGAGGAATACATAAAACAGTGTATGGAAGAGTATGGGTATTCCATTTAAAGAATCCTGTTTTATGCGGCAATGAACCTGGAGAAAAGAGCGGAATAACAGAGCGGAATAACAGAGCGGAATAAAAGAACGGAATAAAAGAACGGAATATAAAGTGGACGATTAAGAGATACGAATTACGATACGGGATAATGGAACCGGAATACCAGAAGAGAAGATACCTCGGCCCATAAATCAATGAGATAAGCATAAGGGGAACCAAGGCTGAGGTATAAATGCAGGTAACCGTAAAAATTCTTTTGGAGTAATAAATATGTATCGGATTATGATCGTAGACGACGAACCGCTGATTCTGGCAGGGGTATCTTCTCTTTTAAACTGGGAAGAGCATCAGTGTAAAATAGTTAGAAAGGTTTCCAATGGCCGCCAGGCTCTTGCACAAATGGAAGCTCTCCGGCCGGATATTGTGATAACGGATATTGGGATGCCTGTCATGGATGGGATCAGCTTTATGAAGGCATCTGTTGAACGAGGATATGCTGCATCTTTTATTCTCTTGTCAAACCTGGAGGAATTCTCTCTGGTGAAAGAGGCACTGCGTCTGGGAGCTGTTGATTATCTCGTAAAGCTGGAACTTGATGAGAAGGCGTTAATCGCGGCTCTGGAACGAGCCAAAGACAGATGCAACCTAACCCGTAGGAGGATAGGGTTCATGGAAGGCGGAGAGGTAACCGCCGACGAACGCATTCAAAATTATTTCAGGCATATTTTGATTTGCGATGCGGATGCACATCCGGATGAAAGGCTGTCTGTAATGATCCGGGAACGTTACCCGGTGCTTCTTTTGATGGTAATTCATTTTAATTATAAGCATGAGGGTTTTTCCGAGACATTTACCAAGGCTGACCAGAAAAGAATCATTAATTTTGCGGAAAATATCATTCATGAAATGGTAAAAGGTTTTTTTGACAGATGCTGCCTTTTGAAAAAGGAGCAAAAAGGTTTTATCCTTGTTCTTTCTCTGGAGGGAATGGAGGATTATAAAGAGTCAGTGGAAGCGATGAGCATCAAATTCCGTAAGGTGATCAGGGATTATTTTGATATTCCTGTGTCCTTTGCAGTCAGCCGGCCGGTGAGGGAAGCGGAAGGAGTTCAGGATCTTCTTTACCAGGCTATGAGTGCTATGAAAGAGACGTATGATAACAGTTCCAGCGCGATCGTATATTATTTAGATAATTGTAAAGAGAACTTCTATCACAGCAGCAGCTTCAATATTAATTTTTTAAAGAAGGAATTAACTGTCATTATCCGTCAAAATGACCGGGACGGCTTTTCCAATATCATGAACCAGATCATTCAGCTGTTTGCCCGGTGTAAGCCATCCCGATCCCAGGCGGTTAATGCATGCAGTAAACTTTATTACTATATTACATTCCTTTTGGAAGAGAGAGAGGACCAGAGCTTTCCCTATATTTTAGATGTGGCAGGACAGTTAAACCGTCTGTCTGACTTAAATACCGTGATCGCCTGGCTGGAGGGGTTCCGGGACCAGGTGGCAGAAGCTTTGGAGACCTATAAGGAAAGCAGGAAGGACAAGTATATTGAGCTGGTTCAGGAATATATCCGGGAGCATTACCGGGAAAAGATAACCTTAAATCAGATGTCCGCCCTGTTAAATATCAGCCAGGGACATTTAAGCAGCATTTTTAAAAAACAGACTGGAAAAAACTTTTCAGATTATGTCTCAGAGGTTAAAATTGAAAAGGCAAAGGAGCTGATAGGAACGTATCAATATATGATGTATGAAATATCAGATATGCTTGGTTTTGATACGCAATACTATTTCAGTACCGTATTTAAAAAGATCACGGGCCATACTCCAAAGGAATATGAGAGTATAACAATAAAAAAGAACTGCTCCTGAATGATGCAACGGGCTGTGTCGGGTCTGGCATGATGCGGTATACTGTGAAGAATAGAAAGGGAAAGGCGATCGCCTTTCCCTTAATCTGATTCTGAATTCGTCTTAATGCATGATGACTGCACGAAATAGCCTTAACACATTCATTAGGAGAAGATATAAACTGCATTGAACCGGTCTTTTCTGTAAGGATCATAAAAACCGTCACTGATATCCCAGCCGTGAAATTCTTCCTTGGTAAACAACAGGTGTTCCTCCCGGTGAGAATGCATGGGGATCTCTCCGATCAGCACTCCCTTTTTGGCAACCCGCAGCAGCTCTTTCGTTGCCTTATCTGCATATTCCTTATTATCAAAATATAGGTAGACGCCGTAGCAGATCACCTTATCAAAGGATTTATCCTTAAACGGTAAGTCTGCGGCTTCTCCGGTCAGGACTGAATTCTGCAAAAACTCGATGTGCTTTTGTACAAGAGTAGGGGAATAGTCAATTCCTACGTAATCACAGTCCAGATACTGAGCCAGGGCACCTGCACCGCATCCCACTTCAAGGACTCTGTCGTTTTTATGTATATCCAGCCGCTTGATGATCTGGCTGGCCACTTCTTCCATATCTACCTTGGTGGCTTCATATCCATCGTATGCCAGTAAGTCTGTAACGGAGCTATCTGCCCGGCCCTTCCGGGTCCAGATCTGTTTCCAGGTTTCCTTTGATTCATTTTGCGTATTCATAATAATTACCTCCTTTAATTAGCGTAATATGTGTTTCAGCGCATCCGCCAGACGTTCGTTGTCTGCCTCTGTTCTGACTGCAATGCGGATTATCTCTCTGCCTTCCATTCCTGGTTTACGGGACAGATCCTTTACCAGAATGTTATAGCGGTTTAACAACAACTCCGCAATCTGTGTTGCCAAACAGCCATCGGTGATTTCACACATGATGAAGTTGGCCTGTGAGGGATAAAGCTTCAACTGCCTGATGGGATGAAGGGACTGGTATAATTTTACTCTGGTTCCTTTAAAACGCTCCAGGGCAGCATGATAGTCTGATTGATACTTTTCAAAAATCTGAAGAAAATACTCAGCCAGAGAGTTGATGTTCCAAATGGGCAGTTCTTTCCGGACAAGGCTGATAATTTCCGGATCGCTGCAGGTAAGGAGCCCCAGCCTCAGCCCTGGCACCCCGTAGGACTTTGAAATACTTTTAATAAGAACCAGGTTCGTATACTCATCCAATATTTCCTGACACATAAGCGACGGCGATTCCTCTGCAGAGGAGAAGTCAATAAAGGATTCATCCAGAATGAATGTGATGCCCCTAGCCTTGCAGTACCTGGCAAGAGAAAGAACCTCTTTCTTTGGAATGTAATTTCCCGTGGGATTATCCGGGTTGACTAAAACCAGAGCATCCAGTTCCTTATCGTTGTAAAAGTCCATGATATCCTGGGCGGTATAAGTATAATCCGGAGTTGTGACGGAAAAATAAACGGCATTTTGGGAACAGGCCCCATATTCTTCAAAGGAAGGGCGCAGGACTCCGACGGCATTTTTAAAGCTGCGGAGCAAAGGCTTTATTAATTCTGCGGCCCCGTTTCCGGTGAGAACCTGGTTTCTGTCCAGGCCCAGGGATTTTGCAGCCAGCAGGTTATTAACATCAAGGCCGGAGGGATAGCTGGTGGTAAGGGCTTCAAAGCTGGCCTTGATTTCTCCCATGAAACGGCTGTTTGGAAAATAGGGATTGACCAGGTAACAGAAGTCCAGAAGGCCGGGGTACCGCCAGTAGCCGCCAAAGCGCTTTGATAACCGGGACAATCTGCTTTGGGAATCCGTAAAAATGGATTCCGCAATATCTAAATCCTGTTCATCGTCGATTTCATACCAGAAGCCGTTTTCCAGTCTGGTGGCTTTTAAATCATGGTCATCCAAAAGTGATATGACCTTTAATACCTGTTCATAATACTCATTGTTTCCTAAAGCCTTGCTGTACGCTTCCAGGAAGGGAACGTAGTGGGTGGTGGAAAAATTGCGGCTGAACTTATAGATGTTGACAGTCTTATAATAGGAATGAATATCCTCGAAACGGAAATCCTTTCGTGTGAGGAACTTCATAATATTGTCCTGTTCATCAAGCAGAACCACTGTCCCATCCATCCAGCTTTCAAAATGGGCCACAAGTGCCAGATTGGGATAGGGGTCGTTTATGATCTGTGTCAGCACTTCCTGTTCGAAAATCAGGTCAGATTCCAGCAAAATGGTATCATCTTTAAGAAGCTGGTCCTTAGCAAGGTAAAGGGAGTAAATGTTGTTTGTTGTTTTGTAAACCGGATTGTCTATGTAGGTAACCGGAGTGGAGAGGGGGAGAGAGGATACAAAGGATTGCAGCTCTTCGCCCTTATGTCCGGTAACAATGATGATCCGTTCCAAATGGCAATGATCCAACTGTTTCATCATGCGTTCGATCATAGGAATGCCATTTACGGTGACCATGCATTTTGGCTGGTCCTCTGTTAGCTTTTTTAAACGCCGTCCCATACCGGCGGCCAGAATAATTGCCTGCATCGCATACTCCTTTGTTCAAAAATATAATATTTTATAAATTATTGAACATAATACCAGATTAATGATAATCTGTCAATAGATGTGAAATAAAAATATATTCCCCAAAAATATTATGGTGGACCTTACGGTTGATATTCGGCGTTTCATGATTTATCATTGTAGTATCCGTTTCAATTAAAAGGAAAGAAGAAAGGGTGGAATGACCATGAACCAAAAGGAAAGAATGCTGGCTGGCCTGCCTTACAAGGCCTGGCTGGATGGGCTCCGCGAGGAGCGAATGGAGAATAAGCTTAAGATATACCAGTATAATCAGCTGTGCCCGAATGACGAAGAAAAAATGGAAGAGCTGATCCGGAGTATTCTTGGAAAGGCAGGAAAGGATGTTCATATTGAGGCGCCGTTTCACTGTGATTACGGGACCAATATTGAGGTAGGGGATTATTTTTATGCAAATTATAACTGTACGATCCTTGATGTAGGAAAAGTGATAATCGGGGACAATGTAATGTTTGCGCCCAATGTTTCTATCTATACTGCCGGTCATCCCATACATCCGGATTCCAGAAATTCAGGATATGAGTACGGCATTCCTGTCACCATAGGGAACAATGTGTGGATCGGAGGCAACGTTATCATTAATCCAGGCGTTACCATAGGAAATGATGTGGTGATCGGAGCCGGAAGCGTTGTGACAAAAGATATCCCGGATCGTGTGGTGGCTCTGGGGAATCCCTGCCGAGAAGTCCGGCAGATTGTAGAGGATGACAGAAAATACTATTATAAAAATAAAGAATTTGATGTGCAGGATTATCTTTGATTCCGGTTTTAGCCTTGACGTTCAAATTTGGACAGGATTTTCGGTTAGAATATAATAATTATTTTCCAAAAGCGTATACTAACTATGGATCAAACAAGCAGAACGTGACTATATGAACCAGAGAAGAAAATTCATGAAAGGAGACGGTGCGGATGAAAGAGATTTGTAAGTGTGCCGATGCATTTGTGCAAAAGTGCAGCATAAAAGATTTTGCACTATTAAAGATATGCCTGTGTGCAGTGGGGATCATGGTTGGATTATCGATCCCGGAAAAAAAGAGGAAATGGCCTCTTATGGCCGCAGGTTTTGTTTTCATTTTCAGTTATATATTGATTATGGCGAAATTTGTGAAGATTTGTATGGAAGAACGTTAAAATGATTCCGAATGATTAATGCCAATTGTGGCACTGTTTCTTGGTAGGACTGGCTGTATCAGCATTTTGGGAGAGACAAATTGCTGATATGGCCGTTTTTATTATGGAAAGAAAATAAAATCCAAGTATGTTGTTATAACAACGGACATAACTTTATTCCAGTGGTATCCTTTAAAAAGAAAGCAGGAGCACTAAAAAAAGGTGCTATGCATAGAAAATATACATTAGGAGGTAATGGAATATGAGCATGTTTTGCTATCAGTGTCAGGAGACAGCAAAGAACACAGGCTGTACCATCAAAGGTGTCTGTGGCAAGAATGAGGAGGTTGCAAAGCTTCAGGACCTGCTTGTTTACGCAGTAAAAGGAATTTCCGAAATTGTTGTAAAGACAAAAACCAATGCGGCAGAGCTACATACAATCAATCACGAGGTGCTTACAAGCCTTTTTATTACGATCACAAACGCAAACTTTGATGCGGATGCAATTGAAAAGCAGATCGTAAAGGTTCTCGGATTAAGAGACCAGCTTGCAATGGATACAGGATACAACGGAAATCAGGATGCAGCTGTATTTACTGTGGACTCCAGAGAATCCATGCTTTCCAAGGCTTCTTTGGTAGGAGTTCTTGCTACGGAAAATGAAGATATCCGTTCCTTAAGAGAGCTGATCATCTACGGAATCAAGGGTCTGGCTGCTTACACAGAGCATGCATTTAACATCGGAAATGAAGATGTGTCCATTTATTCCTTCATATACGAGGGAATGGCTGCAACTCTTGACGACAGCCTTACAGCCGATGATCTGGTTGCCCTGACCTTAAAGACTGGTGAATACGGAGTAAAAGGAATGGCTCTTCTCGATGAGGCTAATACATCACGCTATGGAAATCCGGAAATCACTTCCGTTAATATCGGTGTCAGAAAGAATCCTGCCATTCTTATCTCCGGCCATGATCTGACAGATATGGAACAGCTTTTAGAGCAGACAAAGGGAACAGGAGTGGATGTTTACACCCATGGTGAGATGCTTCCTGCCCACTACTATCCGGCATTTAAGAAATATGAAAACTTTGTTGGTAACTACGGAAACTCCTGGTGGATGCAGGTTGGCGAGTTTGAGTCCTTCCATGGACCGATTCTCTTTACCACAAACTGTATTGTTCCTCCAAAGACTCCTGAAGTTGCAGGCAGAATCTTTACAACAGGCGCTGCAGGCTTCCCTGGATGTCCAAACATTCCTGCGGATGAAAACGGAAAGAAGGATTTTTCAGCTATCATAGAGATGGCAAAGAAGCTTCCTTCTCCTGATGAAATTGAAACAGGCAGTATTGTAGGCGGATTTGCTCATAATCAGGTACTGGCACTTGCAGATAAGGTGGTTGATGCTGTAAAGTCCGGAGCCATTAAAAAGTTCTTTGTTATGGCAGGCTGCGACGGTAGAATGAAATCCAGAGAGTACTACACAGAATTTGCAAAGCAGCTTCCAAGCGATACCATCATTCTTACGGCTGGCTGTGCAAAATACAGATACAATAAGTTAGAACTGGGCGACATCGGCGGAATTCCAAGAGTTCTGGATGCAGGACAGTGTAATGACTCCTATTCTCTGGCAGTAATTGCTCTGAAATTAAAGGAAGTCTTTGGTCTTGATGATGTCAATGAGCTTCCAATCGCTTATAACATCGCCTGGTATGAGCAGAAGGCTGTTATCGTACTCCTTGCACTGCTTTACTTAGGAGTGAAGAATATTCACTTAGGGCCTACATTACCTGGTTTCTTATCTCCAAACGTTGCCAAGGTTCTTGTTGAAACTTTTGGAATTGCAGGAATTGGTACTGTAGAAGATGACATCGAATTCTTCATGAACGCATAATAACCGGATACAGGCATAATAAACAGAGAGGCTGCATAACGAACGGGAGTTGGTTATGCAGCCTCTCTTTTTTATTTCTCATAGGGAAAATAATGTTCTGCTTTCGATTGAAATTCTTTCAATTCTTTGATTTTCCCATTATCATCAAAGTCAATCATTGAAACTCCGTCAAATCCATCGATTACATTGTTATAATTGCATTTAAAATACCATTCCGCAACAATTGTATTTCCTTCTGAAACAAACCGTTTCATCGACCACTCTAAAACAGTTCCCGTCTTATTCCAATCATCAAACCACTTTAAAACCTGTTCGATTCCATGATATTCCGGACCATAACATTCGCTGTATATAATGCCATCTGATAAGACTGTCCTTAGTACGTCCGCATCATTTTCGATCCATGCCTGAAAATAGCTTTCAACTAATTTTTTCTGCCACATTACATCTCGCTCCATATGTTCATCAATTTTGCTCCTTTACCAAATATATTCAATACCTATCAACATTTCCTGTTATCAAAAATGTATCATATTTCTTCTCATACTTCCATACATTTATTAATACTTTACTAAAAAATGGAAAATGTTGTAATTACAACATACATGAAACCATGGAAGTGGTATTCTGAAAAAAATAAACATATCTTTGGAAAATGGATAATTTTTAAAGAAATTACCAACAATAAAGATATCTTTGGGAAAGGAGTTGTTGATATGAAAGCAACGGTAGATAGAGAGGGTTGTATTGAATGCGGGCTGTGTGCATCGATTTGTCCCGAGGTGTTCCGAATGGGGGATGACGGACCTGCAGAAGCATATGTTGATGAAGTGCCGGAGTCTGCGGAGCAAACGGCAGTTGAAGCGCAGGAGGGCTGTCCTGTTTCAGTAATAACAGTAGAATAATCGGAAAGAGCGCTTCCTTCTGAGGGAAATGATCCAATCAGACGGGGGCGTTTTTTATACAGTGGGAAGTGGATTCAGGCCGTGGAAGAAGGAGGAATACTATGAGTGAATATATTAACAATCGCGAAATGAGGCAAAATGCGATTAAAGAGATCATTAAAAAGCTTCATGAAGGAAAATCAGTGGAAGAGGTAAAGCAGCTGTTTGAGGAGGCTTTTCAAGGTGTGTCTGCCTCTGAAATTTCTGCGGCTGAGGCTGCTCTGATCGCAGATGGTCTGCCGGTGGAGGAGGTACAGAAGCTTTGTGATGTACACGCCTCGGTTTTTAAAGGCTCTATTGAAGAAATCCATCAGCCGGATGATCCAACCTTAATTCCTGGACATCCGTTAAATGTGCTGGTCAGAGAAAATAAGAAAATTACTCATATTATTGAAAACGGAATCCGTCCGAATCTGGTTCTTACAAAAGAGAATGTTAAGGAAGAATTTTCAAAGCTTAGGGAAGGCGTAAATCAATTAAAAGACTTGTCCGTTCATTATGGGAAGAAAGAAAATCTGCTGTTTCCATACATGGAGAAATACGGAATCACGGCACCTCCAAAGGTCATGTGGGGAGTGGATGATGAGATCAGGGATCAAGTGAAAGAAACCGTGGAATTGCTTGATCAGAACGGAAAAATCAATGAGTCCCTGATACAGAAGATTGAAAAATTACTGGATAAGATCACGGAAATGATTTTTAAAGAAGAAAATATCATGGTTCCAATGCTTTTAGAACAGCTGACTCAGGAAGAGTGGAAAACAATAGCTGATGAAAGCGGAGAAATAGGTTTTATGATCGACCATGTTCCGCAATGGAATCCGGCCGCAGCCGACAAGGAAAAGGATAAGACAGGGATAAAAGGAGCAGGAGAAGCAGGTCTTGTAAAACTTCCTTCCGGAGAATTTAAGTTAGAAGAGCTGACTTCCATGTTAAATACGCTCCCCTTTGACATTACCTTTGTAAATAAGGATGATGTGGTAAAGTATTTTTCAGAAGGAAAGGAGCGGGCTTTCCCGAGAACAAAAGCCATTATCGGAAGAAATGTTTCCAATTGTCATCCGCCGGCCAGTGTTCATATTGTTGAAAAGATTGTTGAGGATTTCAAAACAGGAAGGAAAGACCAGGAAGACTTCTGGATCAAAATGGCTGGAAAGTATATTCTGATCCGTTATTATGCGGTGAGAAGTCATGAAGGAGAATATCTTGGCGTTCTGGAAGTAACCCAGGACATAAAACCAATACAGGAGATTACCGGAGAAAAGCGGTTGATTTCTGAATAGAAATTCCATATGAATAGCCGTCCGGCCAGAGTTTTTTTATGCTCTGGCCGGTTTTTTGAGTCCTTCTTTTGACTGGGGATGGGGGAAATTTATTATAATAATCAGAATATATATGAAAAAGTCTGTATGGTTTATGGGGAATTTATTTAATTAACACAATAAATTAAATAAAAAGACGCAGTATATTTGGTACTGCGGTTACAAAATTATGTATATTTCGACAATATTCATTATACAACAGAAAAATATTATTTGTCAATTATCAAATAAATTTATAATTGAGGCAATAAAAAAGAATTTTTGTTTGAATTATTGTGCCGGATTGAGAATATTTTTTTGGAAAGTTGTATATCAGCCGTCAATAACATCGTCATTTGGCGGGTCTATGTATTTTTCCTTTTCCATGTGATGATAATAAAATATACTGTGTCTGCGCTTTTCTGTTTTGAAAATGTAACTTTGCTGTAGGAGACTTTACCACAATAAATTCTGCTTGCAGAAATTAAAAGCCGTCATATTCACCGTCATGGCCTTCTGTAACCTTTAAATATCATATTATTTCTTCTAAACCGCAGTACCAAATATACTGCGAATACGTTCTGCCAGGACAGCATTGCGCTCCCGGATAGGGAAGCCGGATTGTCCTATTTTTAATCATACCTAAGAAAACAGGGAGGAAATAAAATGAAAAGCTTTAAGGATTTCAGTATTTCGCGAAAACTGGCGACGGGTTTTTTAGGCCTGACGCTTATTATGTTGCTGGTCGGGGGTGCAGGAATTGCCGGACTTGCCAGGATCAGTCAAATGGATACATACATGTATAAAGGGCAGACAGCTCCAATGAAAGATTTATTTGAGGCACTTGAAAGCCTTTATCAGTTCCGGGTGGACTCAAGAGCCATGGTAATTTATACGGGAGATGCCCAAAAGCTTGATGATCTGAAGCAAAGCTTTGACAGTGGGTCGGAGAAGTTTTTAACCAGCATAGAGGCTTACCGCAAGACTATAACCAATCCGGAATCCTTTACCCTTTTAGATGAGTCTGTTTCGCTGTTTAATGAATCCTTTAAGCCAGCCGTGGAGAAGTGTATGTATGAGGCAAAGGCAGGTAATGAGGTTGCCGCTTGGGAGGCACTTCTTCAGGAAACAAATAATATTCAGAAGATGTTTGATAATTTCAACAAATTAATTGACAACCGGATGGATGAAGCCGGAAGGACCAATGATTCCAATCATGATACTGCATTGTGGCTGACCGCTGTTCTGGTTCTTTTTGTTGCATTTGGAGCCGGTACAGCAGTATTTTTAGGGGCAAGAATCTCAAAAATGATCAGTCAGCCAATTGAGCAGGTTGTGGATGCTGCAAACCGGATCGCATTAGGGCATGTGGATGTGGAGCTTGGCAGTATTGATTCAAAGGATGAAACCGGCCAGCTTGCCAATGCCTTTACTAAGATGATCGACAGCATTGGAAAACAGGTGGATGCAGCCGACAGGATCAGCAATGGAGATTTTACCAATGAGGTCCCCCTTCGTTCTGACCAGGACATCCTTGGGCTTGCACTGCAAAAAATCAGAAAAGATTTAAACCACACACTGTTATTAATAAGCACAGCATCCGATCAGGTCAATGCAGGGGCAGAACAGGTTTCCTCTGCGGCACAGGCTCTGGCTTCCGGAACTGCGGAGCAGGCAGCTACGATTGAGGAACTGAATGCTTCCGTCAGCAGCGTGGCGGAGCAGGCAGAAGAAAATGCAAAAAATGTTCAAAGGGCTGCTGATTATGTTGGGCAGGCCGGTGCCGGGGTCAACGAGAGCAATGAATACATGCGGAAGCTGAATGAGGCGATGAAGGAAATCGGTTCCGCCTCTGATAAAATATCAAACATCACGAAAGTGATTGAAGATATTGCATTCCAGACGAACATTCTTGCGCTCAATGCGGCTGTGGAATCTGCCCGCGCTGGAGAGGCTGGCAAAGGATTTGCAGTGGTTGCAGATGAAGTCAGGAGCCTCGCCGGAAAATCTGCGGAAGCAGCCAAGCAGACGGCTGATTTGATCAGATATTCGGTGACCAGTGTTTCAGAGGGTGAGAAATTAGCCGATGAGACGGCAAAGGTTCTTCAGGGAGTTGCGGAGCAGGCGCAGTTTGTGGAACAAGCGATTAGAGGGATCGAGGAATCCTCTTCCCAGCAGGTACAGGTGATAGAACAGATCAATCAGGGCTTATACCAGGTATCTGCAGTTGTCCAGACAAACGCTGCGACCGCAGAAGAAAGTTCTTCATCCAGTGAAGAACTGGCTGCCCAGGCGCAGATGCTCCAGCAGGAAGTGGGCAGATTCAGACTCTTTAAAGAAGATTCACTGCATACTCGTTGAAACAGTTTTATAATTCAGAAAACGGATGAAGCGATATAACTTATTCGCATCATCCGTTATTTGTATCTTTATTTGTAACTTTACCTTTATTAGTACCTTATTTACAAATGCTCGTATTACCGTAAAGTTTTCTATTCTAAAAATGCATCTCTCATATTACTTGATAATCGGATAGCGAATTATTGTCTTCAATTTTTCTGTAGATGTTTTACACGGGTCGTTTAGATACAATTCATGATGTTTGCGCGTGTCCGAAAGATCAATCCTATAACCCGAATCCGCAACAAATGTTTTTAGGGCGAGAATTGTTGCCGGTTCGTTATCATAGGAGCCGGTGTGCATAACCTGAGCGCAAAGCCCCTCATTGAAAACTTCAAGCCGCACAATAGATAAATCAAGACTGGGCTTCTTTTTTAAAAGGTTGACTTTCGCCTCTTCAATGACTTCTGGTGTAACAAACTCCGGCATTCGTATCATGGAGGTCCAACAAAATGCACTCTTATCTGTTATACCAGATTCAACGACGCCTGTATCCGTTGACCACAAACCTTCCAATGGGGGAACAACAAAGTCATAATACCCTTTGGGCTGTCTGCCGCCCATTTTGCTCATTTTTACAGCATAAGCCAAACCATAGAGGACTTCCAATGCAGTCTGATATACCTCACTGGTATTTGGATCACCGTTCCCATCAATCATAATGAAAGTCATTTCCGGCACTTCGATGATGGCTGGTTTCGCGCCGGGTTGGTATAAATCCTTTTCCATCTTTTTGAAATCAATTGCCATAAGTCATACCACCTTTCGTGCATATGATATACTTCTCAAAAATAAATTATATCACGTTTACCTGCCTCCAAACAACGAATTTATATGAATAATGAGTAAATTTGTTCCATTGACCAGAAAAATTCCTGACAAAACAATCCGAAAGAATTGCTTTACAGCTTGCCTCCATATTATGTATAATGTAAAAAATATAAAGGAACGATAAGATAAAAATGGAGAGACAGTATGAGAGAGCTGAATGAAATAAAAAAAGATTTGAATCGCTGTGATATGGAAATTTTAGACCTTTTGATGCGGCGGCTTAGTTACGCAGCAGAGATCATGGAATACAAGAAGGAGCAAGGACTTCCTATATTCCAGATGGAAGAGGAGAAACTCCGGCACGAAACGTTACTTGCTGCAATAGGAGATCATGATTATTGTAACGAACTATCAAGAATCTTCAAACAAATCGATGAGGAAAGCAAATGTGTACAGAGCAAAAGACTGTTTGATCATAACATTGCTTTGATCGGATTTATGGGAACAGGAAAAAGTACGGTATCCAAATACTTAAAGGATATGCTGGCCATGAAGGAAGTGGATGTAGATGCCATGATCGTGGAAGACCAGAAGATGCCGATCCGGGATATATTTGAAAAATACGGAGAAGAGTACTTCAGGGACTGTGAAAGCAATGCGATCCTTAACCTGCAAAACTGCAGCCAGACTATTATTTCCTGTGGGGGCGGAGCGGTAATACGTGAGGAAAATGTTAAAAATCTTAAAAAGGGAAGTTGTGTCGTACTTCTAACTGCCAGCCCTGAAACCATTTTGGAGAGAGTAAAGGATGATGGCGGGCGTCCAATATTAAATGGAAATATGAACGTGGAATTTATAAAAGAGCTTATGGCAAAACGTAAGGATTTTTATGAAAAAGCAGCGGATATAATCGTAGAAACGGATCATAAAAGTGTACAGCAGATATGTGAAGAAATGATTGTTTCCCTCATTCAATTTGAACATTGACTTGTATCCGAATCGTGCTATAATACAGGCATGAGCAAAGATTTCAAACGAATGATAAAGAATATACCGGCTTGATGAGCCGGTATATTTTAAAGAAAGGACAGGATAACGATGCTTTGGAAGGATAAATATGAGCTGGGAGTTCCGTTGATTGATGTACAGCATATGGAACTGTTTCAGCGGGTAGAGATTTTTATGAAAGTATTACGTTCCTCCGCTTCCTGGGATGAAAAAGTAGAAAAGGTAAATGAAACATTAGAATTTATGAATGCGTATGTGGTAGAGCATTTCCGTGACGAGGAGGCATACCAGGAGAAAATCGGTTATCCGGGCAGAGAAGAGCATAAGAAGATCCATACCGACATGGTAAATTATGTCCTTGCAGTTACGGAAGAATATGAGCGCAGCGGTTATGACGAGCAGCTGATGCAGACGTTCGCAGGAAAGCTTATGGCATGGCTTATCAACCATGTTGCAGCAGAAGACCAGCGCATAGCCACTTATGCGATTTCAAAGGGGGTAGCTAAGAATGACTGATTTATATGGCCCCTTTTTAGAAGCAACCCGGAATGTATTTAAGCTGATGCTTGAACTTAACGATGTTTCCGATCACCCGGCAGATTCTTTTGCATGCGAGGAGGAACTAGACGTTTCCATCGGCTTTATTGGAGATCTTAAGGGGGAGGTGATTTACCGCCTTCCTCATGAGACATCTCTTGGCATCGTAAATATCATGAGCGGCATGGAATTTGATGCAGTGGATGAGTTTGTTACCTCTGCCGTATCTGAAGTTGCCAATATTATCAGCGGAAATGTTCTTACCATGCTTGCTGGTGAAGATCTGACCTGTGATATCCTTCCGCCGGTTTTACGTAAGCCGGACGAGAGTGGAGAATATACATTCCATACTGCCTGCTGTGTGACTACAGCCATCGGTGATGTTTGTCTGGATATAAGGCTTAGTCAGGCTGAGTAATTTTAAATACATAATTGACACGTGTATACCATTTGAATGAGTGGTATACACGTTTTTTTTGAAAAAAATCTTATCTACACAACTTCTACAAATCGCCCTGCTATTCTTTGTTTCAGAAATTGAAAAAGGAGGACAGACGATGGGATCTGCTGTAAGAACTAAAAAATTACGGATCGGCGGGATGACCTGTATCAGCTGTCAAAATAAAATTGAAAAAAAATTGCGCAACACGGCTGGAATCGAAAAAGCAGAAGTAAGTTACAGCGCTGGAACTGCTGTTATCACCTTTGATACGGATATTATTTCGTATAAAAGCATTGTAGGGATTATTGAAGGTCTGGATTACAAGGTATTAACAGATCATGAAAAGCAGGGACCGGATAGCAGTCGGGTCATAGGAATCCTGCTTATCATTGTTTCCTTATATATGCTGATCCAGCAGTTCGGTCTTTTAAACCTGCTTGCGCCCAGCCAGCTGGCAGACGAAAAGATGAGTTATGGAATGCTGTTTGTCATCGGCCTGGTTACATCCGTTCATTGCGTGGCAATGTGCGGCGGAATCAATCTGTCCCAGTGCATTCCAAAAAGCGGAGATGCTGTCTCAGAAAAGAGCCGTTTTTCTACATTCCGGCCAACTTTTCTTTATAACCTGGGACGGGTGATCTCTTACACTGCGGTAGGCTTCCTGGTGGGAGCGCTGGGTTCGGTGGTTACGTTCTCAAATACTCTTCAGGGAGTATTAAAGCTGGCAGCCGGAGTGTTTATGGTCATTATGGGCATAAACATGCTGGGGATTTTCCCGTGGCTGCGCAGGCTGAATCCGAGAATGCCTCAAATATTTGCGAGAAAAATTGACAAAGAAAAATCAAAAAGCAGCAGTCCTCTGATTGTGGGTCTGCTAAACGGCCTTATGCCATGCGGCCCCTTACAGGCGATGCAGATCTATGCATTGTCCACCGGAAGCCCCTTTTCCGGCGCGCTTTCCATGTTCCTGTTCAGCCTCGGCACCGTACCTCTGATGTTCGGACTTGGAGCACTTTCCTCAGCACTGGGAAAAAGGTTCACAAGCAAGGTCATGACAGTGGGAGCGGTTCTGGTTGTGGTACTGGGTATGTCCATGTTTTCCCAGGGGTTGAGTCTGTCAGGATTCCAGACACCGGACTTATTCTCAAGTGGCGGTAACAACGCCTATGCAGCCGGAGGGCAGGAGAAAAAGGAAGATATAAAAATAGAAGACGGAGTTCAGATCATAAACAGTACACTTTCTCCAGGTAGATATCCCAACATCAATGTTCAGAAAGGGATTCCGGTAAAATGGATCATCGATGCGCCCCAGGGAAGCGTAAACGGCTGTAACAACCGGATGATTATCCGGGATCTTGGCATTGAATATTCCTTTAAGACCGGAGAAAATGTCATTGAATTTACTCCTGAAAAAACAGGGAAGATCTCTTACAGCTGTTGGATGGGGATGATCCGTGGGTCCATTAATGTGTCGGAAGAAGGAGATGTAAAGAACAGCACAGGCTCTGATGGAGAGGGCGTATTAAAAGAATATGCGCCGGAAGAACCGGTAGCAGCCGGTTATACGATTCCAACGGATGAGATAGCAGTTGCGGAAGACGCCACGGATGAATACGGAAACAGCATTCAGAGAATAACGATGGAACTTACGGATGAAGGTTTTAAACCGGCAGCGGCAGTGGTGAAATCCGGTGTGGATGTGGAATGGAATATTATTGACAATACGTCTGGTGACACCTATGGAACCCTGCTTCTAGTTCCGGATTTTGCAACCCAGCTTCCTCTTGAAGAGGGAGAAAACAACCTGTATTTTACACCCGCAGGAAGCTTTGATTTTTCCACCGGGGACAATGCTTTTTATGGGTATATCAAGGTTGTGGATGATTTAGATAACTTAGATATGGATGCCATTAAGAAAGAAATAAGCAGTTTTAAGACTCTTATCTGGCCTGAAGATACCTTCCAGGGAGCCGGCGGTTCCTGCTGCGGATAAACACAGGGAATCGATCTGTTTCGGCTGAGGAAATCCCTTCCAGGGATACCTTTATGCCCTGGGAATAGGGAAAGGAAAGAGGAAAGGAGAATGGATTGATGAGTTTATTATTAAGTCACTGGCACTGCATACTCCCGGTCTTTGGTATTATCATAGCAATGTTTTTTATGGGAGACAAACAGAAAAAGAATTAACAAAGTATAAATTCAGGAGGACATTTACATGTTACAGAAATTTCAGAACGGATATGTCAAAAGAAACGGAAAGAAACGCAGTGGGCTTCCAATGAAGCTTGCACTACTGATGATAGCTGCCGTAGCCCTTACTGCATGCGCTCCCAAGAAAACGGCGGAGAAAACAGAATCAACCAAAGCAGCGGCAGAAAGTGCACAAAAGGTAGAGAATGGAGAGACCCTTGTAATTCCGGTAAAGGATATTTCAAGTACGGCCCAATTTTATCCGGTTGATGTAGACGGTACTCAGATGGAGGTCATTGCTGTCCAGGCTCCGGATGGAACGATCCGGACAGCGTTTAACACCTGCCAGGTATGCTATGATTCAGGAAGAGGATACTATAAGCAGGATGGAGATGTTCTTGTGTGCCAGAACTGTGGAAACCGTTTTCCTATGAACCGGGTAGAAGTGGAGGCAGGCGGCTGCAATCCCTGGCCTATTTTTGACAAGGAAAAGACCGTGACAGACGAGTCCATCACGATCTCTTATGATTTCCTTAAGGAATCCAAGGAGATATTTGCTAACTGGAAAGCTTCTTATTAAAAATCTTTCGTGGGGAATTTCATGGAGCAGCTTACGGTAAGGCCATTCTGCCTTAAGTAATCTGCTCCCCAATTATACATGGTTTCCAGAATAGGACGGATACTGTTTCCAAGATCCGAAAGCATATACTCTACCTTTGGCGGCACTACCGGATATACGGTACGGATAATCAGATGATCTTCCTCCAGTTCCCGCAGCTGCTGGGTGAGCATTTTGGGTGTTGCCTGGGGAATGAGCTTGCGAAGTTCTCCAAACCGAAGGGTATTGTTAATTAAGTGCCATAAGATGAGGGCTTTGTATTTCCCTCCGATCATATCCAATGTGGCATCTACGGGGCAATGATAAGTTGTGCAGTCGCTGTTCATTTAAAATCTCCTCCCTTAGTATCGTTTTGGGTACTATAACACAAAAAAGTGCATACTTGCAAATTTCGCAATTAGTGCCATAATAATAACATGAGTACTCGAAAAATACAAGATAACAGGATAGCATATTTTTGGAGGCCATGGAAAAAACTAGTATTATTGTGATCTTTGCCGACGCCGGAGGGGACGCCCAAAGGAAGGGGCAGTAAAAAATAGTGAGGTGAATCAGAATGGAAAGTCAAATTTTAAATATAAGGGGCATGACCTGTGCAGCCTGTGCGCAGAGAATTGAAAAAACAGTGCGGAAGCTTTCCGGTATCAGCCAGGCGAATGTAAATCTGGCAAGTGAAAAGCTGTTTGTGGAATATGACAGCAGTGCCCTTGAACTTTCTGCGATTAAAGCAGCAGTATCAAAAATCGGATATGAAGTGGTGGAAAAATCCGAAAATGCCAATGTGACCATACCAATCGGCGGAATGACCTGTGCGGCCTGCGCGAAACGTATAGAAAAAGTTGTGGGAAAACTGGATGGTGTGATAAGTACATCGGTTAATTTTGCAACGGAAAAAGCTACGGTTGCCTACGATCCTCAGAAGGTCAGGATGTCTGCCATACGGGCAGCCATTGAAAAGGCAGGCTACAAGGCCCTGGAAGTAAATAAAGCAGATGCAGCGGATGAGGACCGGGCACGCAAGCAGCGGGAGATTAAGACCCTATGGACGAAGTTCATCGTATCTGCGGTGTTTTCCATACCCCTTCTCTACGTTGCCATGGCACCCATGATCAAGATCGTCAGTCTGCCTTTCCCGGCCGGGATCGCTCCCATGGAGTATCCCCTGATCTATGCTCTGGTGGAACTGCTGCTGGTGGTTCCGGTCATAGGCGTTGGATATAAATTCTATACCATTGGTTTTAAAGCCCTGTTTCAGAGAAGTCCAAACATGGATTCCCTGATCGCTATTGGAACTACGGCTGCTGTTCTTTACAGCATCTACAACACGTTCCAGATTGCAGAAGGACATTTTATGGCAGTGGATTCCCTGTATTATGAATCGGCGGGAGTTATCATCACCCTTATTCTGCTGGGAAAATCCCTGGAAGCAGTTTCAAAGGGAAGAACCAGTGAAGCGATCAAGAAGCTGATGGGCCTTGCGCCCAAGACAGCAATCATTCTTGAAGACGGCGTGGAAAAAGAGATTCCTATTGACGAAGTAGAAATCGGTGATATGATTTTAGTAAAGCCCGGCGAAAAGATCCCGGTAGACGGGATCGTGATAGGCGGCCATACTGCCATCGATGAATCCATGCTGACCGGTGAAAGCATGCCGGTGGATAAAAAAGAAGGGGATCAGGTTTATGCCGCTTCCCTTAACACCACAGGAACCATTCGGTTCAGAGCGGAAAAGATCGGCAGCGATACGGCCCTTGCTCAGATCATCAAGCTGGTAGAGGACGCTCAGGGCTCAAAGGCTCCAATCGCTCAGATGGCAGACATTGTTTCCGGATATTTCGTTCCGGTCGTTTGTGTGATTGCCCTGCTTTCCGGTATTGCCTGGTATATCGGCACCGCCGGAGACTTAAAGTTTGCACTTACCATATTTATTTCAGTTCTGGTTATCGCCTGCCCATGTGCCTTAGGTCTTGCGACACCTACTGCTATCATGGTTGGAACCGGAAAGGGTGCAGAAAACGGTATCCTGATCAAGGGCGGAGAGGCTCTTGAGACAGCCCATAAAATCAGTACGATCGTATTTGATAAAACAGGCACCATTACCGAAGGGAAACCGACGGTGACTGATGTACTGGCTGTAGAAGGGGTTTCCAAAGAACTGCTGCTTCAGCTTACGGCTTCAGCAGAAAAGGGCTCTGAGCATCCTCTGGGGCAGGCAATTGTCCACGGTGCGGAAGATGCCGGACTTTCCTTATCTGCAGCGGAACATTTTGAGTCCTTAACCGGACGGGGGATAGAAGCGAAGATAGACGGAGAAGATATCCTTGCCGGGAACCGGAAGCTGATGATGGAACGCAGCATTTCCTTAACAGGAATGGAGGAAGCGTCAGACCAGCTGGCCGGGGAAGGAAAAACACCGATGTATGTAGCCATTAACGGCAAGCTGGCAGGTATTGTAGCCGTTGCGGACGTTGTAAAGGAATCCAGCAGGGCTGCCATTGAACGCCTGCATAAGATGGGCATAGAAGTAGCCATGATTACCGGTGACAATAAGAGAACTGCAGAGGCTATTGCAAAACAGGTAGGAATCGACCGGGTATTGTCCGAGGTGCTTCCTCAGGATAAATCCGATGAGGTCAGGAAGCTGCAGGCCGAAGGCCGCAAGGTAGCCATGGTAGGTGACGGAATTAACGACGCTCCGGCTCTTGCCCAGGCGGATATCGGCATCGCAATCGGTTCCGGTACAGACGTAGCCATGGAATCCGCTGACATCGTTCTCATGCGTTCTGATTTAATGGATGTGCCCACGGCAATTAACTTAAGCAAGCAGACCATCCGAAATATCAAGCAAAATCTTTTCTGGGCCTTCGGTTATAATGTGATTGGAATCCCCATCGCTGCAGGGCTTTTACATCTGCTCTTTAACGGGCCGCTTCTTAACCCGATTTTTGCAGCAGCAGCCATGAGCTTAAGCTCAGTTTCCGTGCTGACGAATGCATTGCGGCTGAAACGATTCAAACCAACCACAGGAACGAGGTGAACCGGATATGAACAAAAATGGAAAATTAATTGCAGCGGTGGGAGCCGCCGCAGTATTGGTGGCAGTGATCGTTGTAGCGGTTATACAGACAGCGGGGGGAAATCTGGATGTAGTCGGAAAACAATCTGCCACATCCTTTGAAACAATTTTAAATACGATTCCCGACAATGTGAAAGCTGACGAAATCAATGGAGGCTGGTCCTTAACTGCCCCGGATGGCGGTGTACGCTTTATCTGGAGCGGAGATTACAGCCAGAGCCCACTTCATGATGTAATGCTGGAGCTTGATGCGGCCCCATTTACCGATGCAGGGCTTGATACGGATAAACTGCCGGATAATTATGCAGCCTATGATGGAATGCTGATGGTAGGAACAAAGCTCGGAACTGAAAAACCGGTTTCTGAGGGAGAGGCAACTCCTCTTGCTGCCTATGAGCAGATCGTAAATAAGCACCGCAGCTTTATCAACTACCATATGGACATGGATCACTATGGGGTAAAGCTGGGAGACGGCAATATGTTTGAATGGGCAAAAAATATGGAAACAAATACCGTGAAAAACCTAGATCAGGATAAGGACATTGTTTTTGTATTAAATCCCGAACCTCTCATTGCAGCCGGTGTTGATCCGGAAAAAGTGGAAGGCTGGGTATATGCCCCGGTTTCAGTAATGGAAGGCGGAAAGACTTTAGAGGTTTATAAATTATTAAAACCCTTTAATTTAAAATAAAAATATAACGGAGGTAACTCAAATGGCAAAATCAGTTATAAATGTAGATGGAATGGCATGTGAACACTGTGTAAAGGCGATCACAAATGCGGTTGGTGCTTTATCAGGCGTATCCGGTGTTTCGGTGGACCTGGAAGCAAAAACCGTAACCGTGGATCATGACCCGGATCAGGCATCCGTAGATAAGATTAAAGCTGAGATTGAAGATCAGGGCTATGATATCATTTAGCAGTAAGTAAAGAGGACGGGAACCGCACAATTGAGCGGTTCCCGCCTTTCGCGTTTTAATTTCTATTAGATAGAGGTGCTAAAATGCTTAAAAGCAGCAAAAATGTATTGGTTGTAGATGATGAACCTAAAATACTGGAGGTTGTCTGTCTGCTTTTGGAAAGCAAGGGATTCCGCACATTCCCTGCCGAAAACGGCAGGAAAGCCCTGGAGATATTTGATTCGGAAAATATTTCTCTTGTTATTCTGGATCTTATGATGCCGGATATCTCAGGAGAAGAGGTGTGCATTGCTATCCGTAAAAAATCCCGGGTTCCCATCATCATGCTGACCGCCAAGGTAGATGAAGGTGATGTGGTGGAAGGGTTAGGCCTTGGGGCAGATGATTATGTTACTAAGCCCTTTGGTTTAAAAGAACTGTATGCCAGAGTTGAAGCTGTTCTCCGCAGGACAGAAAGCGACCTGGTGCCCCTTGTTAAACGGAATTCCTGGAGAAACGGAGATCTGGTCATTGATTTTGAGAAGAATGAAGTTCGTAAAAAGGGAATCAGCCTGACTCTGACGCCCAGCGAATTGAAAATCCTGTCGGTGCTCATCAAATACCCTGGGAAGGTCTTTACCAGAGAGGAACTGATCGAGGCGGCTCTGGACAAAGGCTTTGCCGGATATGACCGGGCGATAGACAGCCACATAAAAAACATTAGAAAAAAGGTTGAGGACGATCCCAAAAACCCGGTGTATGTGCGGACGATCCCGGGGCTGGGATATAAATTCGGAGGGGATGGAGATTGAAGAGCCTAAGAAAACAGCTGTCTCTTTCTATTTTGCTGACGCTTCTGGTCACTATTGGACTGATTGGCCTTCTTTCCAACTGGGTTATTAACCGGGAGTTTGAGAAGTATATCACGGAACTTGGGCGGGAGCGCAGGGAAAATATTGTAGATGATTTAAGCAGGCAGTACGATGGATTCAAACGGAACTGGAAGCTTGACTACGTTCATGCCATCGGCATGAATGCCTTGTATGACGGGTATATCGTGAAACTGTACGACGCAGGAGGAAACATGGTATGGGATGCGGAAAACCATGACATGAGCCTATGCGGTCAGATTATGAATGAGATATCAGCGCGTATGGAAGAGAGGGGCACTGAGGGCGGCTTTGTGGACCACACCTTTGAAATTGATCAGAATGGGAAAAAGGTGGGAGCAGTCTCTATTAAGTATTACGGTCCGTTCTTTATGAATGAGGCTGATTTCAATTTTATCAATGTCATGAATACAGTCCTTCTTGTCATAGGAATCTTGTCCAGCGCCTGCTCAGTGGTGGTAGGGTGTCTCCTTGCCCGAAGAATATCCCGTCCAGTCACAAAAACGGCTTATATTGCCAAACAAATATCTAAAGGCAACTATGACATCCGGTTCGAGCCAGGTACAAGGATACGGGAGCTTGATGATCTTGCAGACGCAATCAATCATCTCTCCGATGCCCTTAAAACACAGGAAGGACTGCGCAAACAGATGACTGCAGATGTGGCTCATGAACTGCGTACACCGCTGACTGCCTTGAGTTCCCATTTGGAAGCCATGATCGAAGGTTTATGGGATGCAACCCCTGAACGGCTGAAAAGCTGCCATGAGGAGGTAATGCGTCTTGGAACGCTGGTTGAGGATTTGGGGCAGCTGGCGAAGATAGAGAGTGAAAACCTGGTCTTAAATAAAACCCGGATCGATTTGCTGGAGATTGTACAAACGGTGTCAGATACGATGGAGGGAGAAATCAGCAAGAAGAACTTATCTCTTTCCATAGAGGGCAGTCCGGTCTTTGCTGAAGCGGATAAAAACAGATTCAGCCAGGTCGTGGCCAATCTGCTTTCCAATGCCGTCAAATACACGCCGGAGGGCGGAGCTATAGAGATTAAAGTATATGAAACGGACCGGTGGGGGATTGTTAAGGTAAAGGACACGGGAATTGGAATTCCTGAAGCGGAGTTGCCGTTAATCTTTGAGCGCTTTTACAGAACCGACAAATCCAGGAACCGGAAATTCGGAGGCGCCGGAATCGGTCTTGCTATTGTTAAGTCCATTGTCGCCGCCCATGATGGAACTGTGACGGCGGAGAGCGTAAAAGAGCAGGGCAGTTGTTTTACAGTAAGCATTCCAAAGGAAGGCAAATGAAACCAACGGTATGAGAGATTATATTGATAAGTTTTGGGCAGTTAGGGAAACGTTATTGATTTATTCATGTGATTTGGTTTATACTTGATAAAATAAGTATCAAATAACCAGAGGAGGAAATGAATATGTTCGAAAATATGGTTGCCGCATTGAAAGTTCAAAAAAGAAAAATCGTATTTACCGAAGGCACTGATCCAAGAATCCTGGAAGCAGCCAGCCGCCTTTACAATGAAGGTGTTCTTACGCCGGTCCTTCTTGGCAATCCTGGTAAAATAGACGCAGCTGCAAAAGAATTTGGCTGGCCCGTCGATGGCATTGAAAAAATTGATCCACTTAATTATGAAGGATTAGAAGAAATGGTAGCCAAAATGGTAGAATTGAGAAAGGGTAAGATGGATGAAGCAGCCTGCCGGGCAGCACTTGAAAAATCCAATTATTTCGGAACCATGTTGGTCAAAATGAGAAAAGCAGACTGTTTGTTAGGCGGAGCAACCTATTCGACTGCTGATACGGTAAGACCGGCTTTGCAGCTGATTAAAGCCAGACCTGGCAGCAAAATTGTTTCCAGCTGCTTTATTCTATACCGGCAGACAGAAAGCGGCAGTGAAATGTATGCGATGGCTGATTGCGCCATTAATGTTGATCCCGATGAAAACGAGCTGGTAGAAATTGTATTGGAGACAGCCAGAACAGCCGGTACTTTCTCCATTAATCCCAATGTCGCACTGCTTTCCTACAGTACGCTTGGTTCCGGAAAAGGCGAATCCGTTGATAAAATGCACAATGCGGCTGAGAAATTGAAGGCAATGAATTTAGACTTTCCGGTAGATGGTGAGCTGCAGTTTGATGCCGCTTTTTCTCCCACAGTAGCGAAGGTAAAGGCCCCGGACTCTCATGTAGCCGGACATGCCAACACATTCATTTTCCCGGATATTGATGCCGGCAATATCGGCTATAAAATTGCGCAGCGCTTAGGAGGCTTTGAAGCTTTCGGCCCCATTCTGCAGGGTCTCAATGCTCCGATCAATGATCTCTCAAGAGGATGCAATGCTGATGAGGTTTATAAAATGTCAATTATAACAGCGGCTTTGCTATAAGCCTGCTTTAAAATGTAGAGATAACTTGAAGCGCCAAAAGCATCAGAATGGAGTCTTGTGATGCTTTTGGCGATTTTTAAGTTGTAAAAACATGAAAAACGGGAGATACCTACGACAATGCATATTGCCAGATACCGATGCGGCGGCACGAATAATCAACTCATAGCTCCAATACTATTATATAGATCATGATAAACATATCCGGACTGCAGGAAGCTTCAGCGGGGAATGAACAGGAGGGTCTTGCTTGTTAAAAAAAGTAATATATGCTTCTATTGGAATCGCTGCCATGGCCCTGGGAGTTATGGGAACGGTGGTACCTGGCCTGCCTGCCACACCGTTCTTCCTGCTGGCCTTGCTCTGTTTTACAAAAAGCTCTGAAAAGCTCAATTGCTGGTTCAGAGGCACAGGTCTGTATGCAAAATACGTGAAAGGGTATGAATATGACCGGTCAATGACAAGAAAGCAGAAGCTTATCATTCAGACTGCCGCAGGATTGATGATGTTTATCTCCTTTCTATTGATCGGAAATATGGCTGTACGTCTGCTTCTTATCGCAGCCTTTATTCTGCACAATTATGTTTTTATCTTTGTTATTAAAACGCGTCAGGCAGGCAGAACAGAAACGACTACAAAGGGATAGGTTGGTGACAAATATGAATTATAATGGAATTCTTATCGGTATCGGAACATTTCTTATCATCGGATTATTACATCCTGTTGTTATCAAGGCAGAATATTACTTTAGCAGCAGAATCTGGCCGCTTTTTCTGATAGGGGGAATCTTGTGTATCGGTTTCTCTCTTGCATGCGCTAAGGTAGTATTATCCGCACTTTTGGCAGTTTTGGGCTTCTCGCTTTTATGGAGTATAAAGGAGCTTAAAGAGCAGAAAGAGAGGGTGGAAAAGGGCTGGTTCCCCAGAAATCCTAAAAGAAAATGGTAATGTAAACAAAAAACGATCCATAAAGGATCGCTTTTTGAATTGTGAAGAAATGGCCGTCAGGTGCAAGAAAACATATCGATTCGGTTTAGTGATATTCCGGTATATGACCAACCAAATCTTCGGTCCCAACGGAATCCTGCGACGGTATTTGCCCAGATCTGAACTGGGAAAAACCAAAACTCTAATCCGTTGCTTAACCATACATAAGTAAAACGTCCAATGCAATTTCTCATGGAACCAGGATTGACAAATCTGACTCCAGGGCTTGGAGGGCCAGGCCTTCGGGGAACGCTGGATGGTGGAGGTCCCATAGGTACCGGACCGCCTCCTCCAGGTGGCCTTCCAGTAGGTGGAGATGGTGGCCTTCCAGTAGGTGGAGATGGCGGCCTGCCAGTAGGTGGAGATGGTGGCCTGCCAGTAGGTGGAGATGGAGGCCTGCCAGTAGGTGGAGATGGAGGCCTGCCGGTAGGTGGAGATGGAGGCCTGCCGGTAGGTGGAGATGGCGGCCTGCCAGTAGGTGGAGATGGCGGCCTGCCGGTAGGTGGAGATGGCGGCCTGCCGGTAGGTGGAGATGGCGGCCTGCCAGTAGGCGGGGATGGGGGTCTTTGGGGTCTATCAATAGGTGAGGTTGGCGATCTATCGGTAGGTGGGAATGGGGGCATGTTTTTACTTCCTTTCCGGATGTTGATATTAATATTATATGAGATATAGGAAAGGGAATTGCCATGAACCGGAAGGAAAATAAGGATTATGCCAAATTGGATATAGGTATAGACTGTTCTCATTCTAATACATGGTTCGATACTTATGAGGGCAGCCATAGTGATAAATTGTAAATACAGGCATTGTGCTGATTATCTCACTTTACGATTCCTCCATGAAAATAACACTCATAAACCTGTAAATTCTTATAGTATATTTCTTCGTATCCCTGATACCATTTGAAATCTCCGCATACCTTGCATTTATAAAGATAATCATGCTCTTGATAGAAGTCAGGACCGCGGAAGGGTTTATCCCGGGGTACCGCTAATAAGACCGCCTTTAAAAAGTCGCTGTTAAAATTACTGCTTATTACCCGACCGGAGTAATTCATTGCATAGATTGGAATGCTGTTTTTCCACACGGCTTCTTCTCCGGAAAAACACTCACCGCCGATATACGTGTCTAAATACAAGAAGACGCCTTCTTCATAACGTAAATCATGGGAGCTTGGCCTTGAAGAGGCACATTCTCTTCCTTTCGCAGCATAAGTATTACATTTTGCCTTAATAAGAAAATCAATTAATTCATTACTGTCGCAGGAATCTTCCTTGACGATAGAAGTAATGCAGGAATCATTATCTTTTACCAAATGGTCAATCGTAACTTTAAAAAATTCTGATATACTGATGAGATTGGAAATGTCAGGATATGCCTGGCCGCTTTCCCATTTTGTTATGGCTTGACGGGATACGGAAACTTTTTCAGCTAGTTCCTCCTGCGTTATGCCTTTGCTTTTTCTTAGTAGCTGTAATTTTTCCGGAAAAATCATAGAAATCCACCTCCGTGTTTTTTTCTATCTTACCATATTTGACTTGTACTTTTGTAGTCCCTGCTGGTTGCTTTTTTGCTACTTTTACTTGCTTATTGTAATTAATAAGTGCCGTTGGCATTTTTGTATGAGAGCGATATATGGATAGCTGGCAGTTTTAGGTGAAAAGTATTATACTCTGTTATCCAATATTGAATTTTTTAAGGATTATACCTATTCATGTTATGATTACTTATCACGAATAAAATAAGCTGAAATTTGATGTACATTCAGTAACAAATATTGATAGTTCGTATGTTAGATGGTAGTATATTCTTAAAACTTATTTGATTGATCATATGGGGGGGATTGTAATGAAACTTGAAAAGATGGAAGAATTTTTTGATAGTCGTTTAGATGGGTATGAGGATCACCAGCTTAATGCTATTGATTCTGCAAAAATATTTTATCCCTATACGGCATCCCAGCTGCCTATGGCCGAAGGCTGTAAAGTACTCGATTTGGGCTGTGGGACAGGGCTTGAATTGAACGAATATTTTATGCTTAATCCACTTGCTGCCATAACAGGAATCGATTTGGCAAATGGGATGTTAAAAGCACTTAAGGCCAAATTTCCAGACAAACAGCTTACGCTTATCAATGGTTCATATTTTGAGGTTCCTTTTGGTGAAAAAGTATTTGATGCTGCCGTTTCTGTGGAATCATTGCATCATTTCACTATGGAACAGAAAATCCTGCTTTATAAAAAGCTGCATGGTTCGTTGAGAGAGGGCGGATATTTTATTTTAACGGACTATATGGCTGAAAATGATGAGGAAGAAAAGAATAACTTTTTAGAGCTTTCCCGGTTGAAAAAAGAATTGGGAATATGTGACAGTGAGTTCTATCACTATGATACACCGCTTACACGAGCGCATGAAACAGAAGCGTTACTCTCCGGAGGATTTTCAAAAGTCGAACTACTGAATAAATGGCAAAGTACGAACATTTTGAAAGCATATAAATGATTGTTATTTCCTTACATGCAAGAGGTGAAAATTTTAGATTGGATGAAAAGTATTATGGGATTGAGATATATAAGAGCTGAAAAGAAAGATGTAGATTTATTAATCAATATTTATAATGCAGCATTCTATACTGATTATGTTAAGTATGGGGAATGTCCTGCTTATGGTAAAACAAGAGAAGAAATGGAAGCATCGATTGAAAAGTCTCAAAAACTAATTATTTACAGCGTAAACAATCCCATTGGAGCTATTTCAATTGCTGACAGAGGAGATGGAGAGTATTATTTGGGATGTCTTTGCATTATTCCTGAATATCAGGGCAAAGGAATTGGCACACACGCATTTCACCATATTCTGGACTTTTATTGCGATTGGAAAAAGATAACATTGGTAACCCCTGCGGATAAAGAGGAAAACATAAAGTTTTTATACAGAAAAATGCGGTTTTATAGTAAGTAGTACAGAAATGGATGGAAATGTTCCGGTAGCACATTTTTTATTAAAACGATAAATCTTAGAGACACTTCAGAGGACTGCTAACTTAATACCATAAGCGGCAGTCCTCTGATAAATTCAAGTGTATCTTTTAAATCCTCATATTCTGCTTTTTCTATTTTTAATTGATACACCCCTTTACATATAGCAATCCTATAATTTACATATCATCATAAGTAGATCCCGATACGTACCATCCTTTAATTTTTCGGCATTTTCAATTGTCCCGCATATCTTAAATCCATGTTGTTTATATACATGGGCTGCTCTTTTATTGCAT
>NZ_FOIP01000002.1:2100000-2291170 GCF_900105215.1 Lacrimispora sphenoides
AGGGGAATTCCCATGCTCATAGCCGCCGCCCTGGCACAGGCGATGGATACTGCCAATATGGCATTGGCTCCCAGTCTGGACTTATCCTGTGTCCCATCTGCGGTAATCATTGCCTGGTCAATGGCGTAAATGTCGGAAGCATCCATTCCCGTGATCGCGTAATGGATCACTGTGTTAATATTATGAACCGCATTTAAGACACCTTTTCCGCCATAACGGGCCTTGTCCCCATCCCGAAGCTCCAGAGCCTCAAACTCACCGGTAGAAGCACCGCTTGGCGCCGCTCCCCTGGCCATAGTCCCATCTGCAAGATGTACCTCAGCCTCTACGGTAGGATTTCCTCTGGAATCAATTATTTCTCTACCTATTACTTTTTCAATCTCCAGATAATTCATGGTTTATCTCCTTTTCTTTTAAATGTTTTCCACTATGGAAAGGATCCCTTACTGGAATTCTTTTCAATTTACCTTATCATCTTTCATCATCATAAAGGTTACACTTCTGATGCCGTTCTCTAAGCTGCTGACTTAATCAAAATTTTGATCCGCCTTGGCAGCCATACTCCATTAATATGGCTTATTTCCATTATTATTATGAGTTAGTTTGTCCTAATTCATAGAATGATCATATCACATTTTACCAGAAATTTCAACACTGACATTGATAATTATTACTGATTTTTCCTTTAATGAGAAAAAAAGCTTCTGCCCCAGCGTGATACTGGGACAAAAGCTTAAAATTTCTGCAGAATCCACCAATGAATATTCTAAAACCTGAACTTACAGAAAAGCCTGTAATGCAAAGTTTACAATAAACAGAATGGTTGCTATTATAATAATAGGATTTAACTCATTTGCTTTCTTTTTACAGATCTTTACGATGCAGTAGAAAATAAATGCTGTTGCAATTCCATAGGAAATGCTGTAGCAAAGTGCCATAAACACGCCTGCAAAGAAGGCAGGAACTGATTCTTCTAACTGACTCCAGTCAATCTCCTTGAACGAAGAAATCATCATACAGCCAACAATAACAAGAGCCGGAGCCGTTGCTACAGATGGAATTGCACTGATAAAGGAGGCTAAGAATGCACTTATGGCAAAACAAACAGCTACAACTACGGAAGTTAGCCCGGTACGTCCGCCAGCTCCGATACCTGCTGCACTTTCCACATAAGTGGTTGTGTTTGAGGTACCAAAAATGGCTCCAATGGAAGTCGCTGTTGCATCTGCAAATAACGCTTTATCCATCTTGGAAGAGAACCCTTTGCCTGACTCTAAGGAAGCTTCATCTTCCGCACTAAAGATTCCGCTTCTGCGGCCTGTTCCAATAAAAGTTCCGATGGTGTCAAAGGTATCGGATAAGCTGAATGAGAAAATAGTTATTAATACCAGAGGAAGCTTAGCCGCATCGCTAAATAAGGCGGGAAGTCCTTCTGCCGTAAAAATTACTCCGAACGTCGTTGGAAGCACTGATAAAGCTTCTGAAAAGTTCACGGTATCTCCTGTCTTTGTAATGCCTAACGGAATACCGATCATAGTTGTTAAAATAATACCGATTAATATACCGCCCTTTACATCCATAACAGTTAATATAACAATTAATATAAGACCAATAATAAATAAAATAAGAGCTTTTGTTGAAATCACTGACATTGCTGGAACGCCTGCTGCAAAATTGATGGCACCTGCATTCAAAAGACCTATGTAAGCAATGAAGATACCAATGCCTCCGCCGATGGCATTCTGCAGACTTACAGGAATGGCCTTGATGATATACTTACGTATCCTGGTTACTGTGATGAAAATGTTAAGGAGTCCGCAGACGAAAACCATTGATAAAGCCTGCTGCCATGTAAATTTCAGTCCAAAGCAAACAGTGTAAACAAAAAATGCATTTAAACCCATACCTGGTGCCTGAGCATAGGGTACATTGGCTACAAGCCCCATAACTAAAGTCCCTATAATCGCAGAAATAATGGTTGCTAAAAATACAGCTCCCCACTCCATACCTGCCTGGCTTAAGGTATTCGGATTCACGATAATTATGTACGCCATGGCAAAAAATGTGGTGATTCCAGCAATAATCTCAGTAGTAACATTCGTTCCATTTTCCTTGAGTTTAAAAAACTGCTCCATGGTAAAACTCCTTTTCATTTTATTTTGAGAGATTCTCGTTTTTTAGTTACCTCTCTATTATATCTATTTTTTCTCATCTCTTCAAGAAAATTTAATAAAATTTTAATGTTTTGTTTATTATTATTTTTAATTTGATTTATTAGCATATTTAATATTTAAAAAGTAATAATTAATACTGCTTATTTAACATGGGTTGCTGGCGCGCATTTTTACAGTTTAACTGCTATTTCAGTGGGAGCCCGAATGTATGAGGGGATAGGTAGGCGTTAGGATGTGAAAAGCTCATCGTTTAGGTCTTGTTTTTGGTATTGAAAAAGCCGGGAAGGTACATAGAATAAGATTCTATTATACCTTCCCGGCTTTCCTGTCTCAGATATCACAACAGCCAGAAGTCTGTTTTACCTTCTCCATATTCCAGCTTAAAACGAAGTCTGCCAAAAAACTCCTCCAGAGCCTCATAAAGCTCCTCCCATTGTCCGCTGCTGGTTGTTTCCTGGAATGTTTCGATCCAGCACGACTGTTTCCCACAGGCGTCCCTTAAATGGATCTTAAATTCCAGGCCTTTGTTTTTGATAAATTCATTGCATTGTAAGATCTCGGTGATAGAAACAATCTTCATATACGCCTCTATTCCTGGCCCTTATACTTCCTTGCCTGCTCCTCAATGTACTCCAGATCATCAAAATAATTGATCTTCATGGCATCTTTCACACCCTTTAAGGTCCGGGCTGCCATTGCCTCAGCTTTGTCACTTCCCTCTTTTAATATCTGGTATACGTAAGGGATGTTTGCCTCGTATTCTTTTCTTCTTCTGCGGATAGGCTCTAACTCTGCCTGAAGGATGCTGTTTAAGAACCGCTTCACCTTCACATCGCCTAAGCCGCCCCGTTTGTAGTGGTCTTTAAGCTCGTCAAGATTCTTATAATCCGGCAGATATATTTCAAAATCTTCATCTTTGCAGAATGCATCAAGGTAGGTGAATACCGTATTTCCTTCCACCTCTCCTGGGTCGGAAACCTGGATGTGATTCGGGTCTGTATACATGCTCATGACCTTTTTCTTTACTTCTTCTTCCGGATCGGATAAATAGATGCAGTTTCCAAGGGACTTGCTCATCTTGGCTTTTCCGTCGGTTCCTGGAAGACGTAAGCAGGCCTTATTATTCGGAAGCAGGATCTCCGGCTCCACAAGGGCTTCGCCGTAGACGGAATTGAACTTCCGTACAATTTCCCTGGTCTGCTCAATCATGGGCTCCTGATCCTCTCCTACGGGCACTGTGGTGGCCTGGAACGCCGTAATGTCAGCTGCCTGGCTGATCGGATAGGTGAAGAAGCCTACTGGGATGCTGGTTTCAAAGTTTCTCATGGCGATCTCAGATTTTACCGTAGGATTCCGCTGCAGCCTGGATACGGTTACCAGGTTCATATAGTAAAAGGACAATTCCGTAAGCTCCGGGATCTGGGACTGGATGAAAAGGGTGCATTTCTTCGGGTCCAGACCGCAGGAAAGGTAATCCAGCGCAACCTCTATGATATTTTGACGAACTTTTTCCGGATTATCGGCATTGTCCGTAAGTGCCTGTGCATCCGCTATCATGATAAAAATCTCGTCAAATTCACCGGAATTCTGCAGCTCCACCCTGCGCTTTAATGAACCAACGTAGTGGCCGATATGGAGCTTACCGGTGGGCCGGTCCCCTGTTAAAATAATCTTTCCCATTTTTACCTCCAGATATTTTGTATCGTAAATCCGTAGTGCAGGGATCGAATCCGGAGGATTCGATCCCTCACGGGCATTCGCCCTATGAAACAAGCCATGAAAAGATTTTCTTATGTGCGAGCACAACGAAAATCTTTTCATGCCCTGTTTCGCACTACTCATTGCTTTCGTGGATATTATACCATTCATTCGATATTTGTCAATCGAACGTCTTATTTTACCTGAAATAGTCCTTCCGCATAATTCACTGAAGCCATGGCATCCCTGCAGTACTGATCCGCACCAATGGTTTTTGCATATCCTTCCGTAAGAACCGCACCTCCTACCATCACTTTTGTGGAAGGAGCGGTTTCCCTAAGCTGCCTGATGGTCTCTTCCATGCTGGGGACGGTGGTGGTCATGAGGGCGCTTAAGCCTACCAGCTTTACTTCATCCTTCACTGCGGTTTCCACGATCCTTTCCGGAGGAACATCTTTTCCCAGGTCAATAACGTCATAGCCGTAGTTTTCCAGGAGGACCTTAACAATATTCTTTCCGATATCGTGAATATCTCCCTTGACCGTAGCCAGGATGATCTTTCCCTTTTTCTCCTGTGCTACGCCGCCTTCCGCCATCTTCTCTTTTATGACTTCAAAGGCTGCCTTGGCCGCTTCTGCGCTCATCAGAAGCTGTGGAAGGAATACTGTTCCATTTTCAAAGCCCTTTCCTACCCGGTCAAGTGCCGGTATCATCTCCCCATTTATAATGGTTAAAGGCTCCTGCTCTCTTAAAAGCTCTGTTACTGCTGCATATGCACGATCTTTAAGGCCTTTTGCAATGCTTTCTGACAGGGACATCTCCCCTCCGGAAACGCCTCCTGACAGAGAAGAGGTCCCTGGCCTCACGGTCTCACCCAGAGTAGCTACCTGGCCGCTGTAAACCGTGATGTAGCCACTGCACTGTGGATCCATATCTGCAAGAGTCAGGAAGCTGTAATAGGAACGCATCATGGCTTCTGATTTGGGGTTTATGATGGCTGCGCTTAGGCCGTTTTGTAGGGCCATTGTGAAAAAGGCGGCATTGATGATTTCTCTCTGCGGAAGCCCGAAGGAAATGTTGGAAACGCCAAGTATGGTCCTGCCTCCCAGCTCATCTCTGACCCGTCTTAAAGTTTCAAGGGTCGTCAGTGCTCCCCGGCTGTCAGAGCTTACGGTCATGCAGAGGGCATCTATTATAATATCTTTCTTATCAATTCCATATTCTGCGGCCTTATTGTAGATTTTCTTTGCAACAGCGATCCTGCCCTCTGCTGTTTCAGGAATGCCGTCTTCATCAAGGGCAAGAGCGACCACAACGCCTCCATATTGTTTTACCAGAGGAAAAATAGCCTCCATCACTTCTTTTTTCCCATTTACGGAATTAATAAGAGGCTTTCCATTATAAACCCTCATTGCCCGTTCCATTGCCTCTATATTGGAGGTATCGATCTGAAGAGGCAGGTCGATGATGCTCTGAAGCTCCCCTATCACTTCCACCATCATGGAAGGCTCATCAATTTCAGGAAGTCCCACATTCACATCCAGGACATGTGCTCCATTGTCCTGCTGAGCCACTCCCTCACGGAGAATATATTCCAGGTTATGATCCCGAAGGGCCTGCTTGAATTTCGATTTTCCCGTTGGATTGATCCTCTCTCCGATGATGATCGGTTCCCTGTCAATCACAACCGCCTGTGCATAGGAAGAGATCACGGTACGGTTTTTCTTATCCGGCAGTCTCACAGGAAGGTCTTTGCAGAGAGCCACTGTTTTCTCAATATGTTCCGGCGTGGTTCCGCAGCAGCCGCCGATCACACAGGCTCCTTCCTCTGCAATTTCCTTCATAGCAGCCGCAAACTCAGCCGCATCGATATCATATACCGTTTTTCCGCCTTCGCTTCTTGGAAGTCCTGCATTGGGATTGACGATGACCGGTATGGAAACCACCTTCATGATATCCCTTAAAATGCCCTTCATCTGTATCGGACCCAGGCCGCAGTTGATTCCCAGGGCGTCAACTCCCAGGCCTTCTAAAAGGGCAACGGTAGATTCAACATTTCCTCCGGTTAAAAGCTTTCCTTTATCATCAAAAATCGTGGTCACGAATACGGGAAGACTGCAGTTTTCCTTTGCAGCCAGTACAGCCGCCTTGGCCTCGTAGCTGTCGCTCATGGTCTCAATGAGCACCAGGTCAGCTCCCTCCCGCTCTCCGATTTTAACTACCTGGGAAAACATTTTGTAAGCATCCTCAAAGGCCAGATCCCCTAAAGGCTTTAAAAGCTTTCCTGTAGGGCCTAAATCAAGGGCAATATACCCCTTTTCCTTTCCGGCCGGATAAGAAGCTGTCTCCACCGCATTCTTTGCATTTTTTAAGGCTGCAGTCACTACCTCTTCCAGATCGAATTCCGCACCTTTATAAAATTTCAGCCCATTGGCTCCAAAGGTATTTGTTTTTATGATGTCTGCACCTGCTTCCAGATAATCACGGTGAAGCTTTGTAATGATATCCGGATGCTTTACATTCCATGTTTCCGGCAGTTCTCCCGGTTCCAGGCCGTTTGCCTGCAAAAGGCTTCCCGTTCCACCGTCAAAAAATACAATCCTCTTCTTTATCTCTTCTAAAATCGCTGCCATACATTCCCTCCATCTGCGTTTGTATCTTCTAATCTCTCCGGTATGCACAGTCCGTTTTTCCACAGGATTCGCATCCCTTTATCTCACAGCGGTAAGGCTTTCCGCTGACTCCCATCACCGCTGTGACAGACTTGGAAGGGGTCATGAGAAGGCTGTCCGTCAGCATGATACCGATCCTTTTAGGCGTTTCTAAAACTGTCGTAATATCCTTCTGGCATTCTAAGGGGAAGTCTCCGTAGCCCGGGCTGAACCTGGGCCTTAAATACAGCTGCCTGTCCTCATACTCCTCCTTCAGCTTCCGGTTCTCTTCATCACAATATTCCTCAATCATGGCGGTGGCCGCTGCCTGCATGGTGACCGCCTTGCTCATCTGCAGTTTTGTATACTTATGCAACAGCACATCCACCCCTGCACCTAACGTAGCAGCAAATAAGATCACCTGTTCACAATCCTGTAAATTCCGGCTTAAATTCCGGCTTCGGGTCTTAAATACGGTAAAATCGATCCAGTCATCAGAAAGCAGCTCCAGGGGATATACCCGGCTTATGCTTTTAGGAGATGCCGCAGCCATTAGCTCCCTGATACATTCCTCAATCAGGGTATTTACGGCTTCATCACCTTCATTTTTCCCGTATCCCAGATATCGCCGGATCTCTCTTCGGCTGATTTCCATTGCTGTTCCTCCGTTTTTTCATTTTAAATGGGTCCGCCCCTTTTTTAAAGGAGCCGGACCCTGGTTAAAAGAATCACAATATCTCGGAAAGGTTCTCCTTGATTTTTAACGCCACATCCGGCTTATTCATGGAATAAACATGGATGGCATTCACTCCGTTGGCGATAAGGTCAATGATCTGTTCTGTGGCATAAGCAATTCCCGCCTGCTTCATGGCTGCCGGATTATCTCCGAACCTGTCCACTATGGCCTTGAAACGGGAAGGCAGATAGGTACCTGACAGTTGGCAGCTTCGGATGATCTGCTTTACATTGGTGACAGGCATGATTCCTGCGACGACCGGAACCGTGATTCCTTTTTCCCGGATGCGGTAGAGGTAATTGTATAAAATGTTATTGTCAAAAAACATCTGGGTGGTAACGAAATCGCAGCCTGCTTCCACCTTCTGTTTTAAGTAATCCATATCAATGGTCTTGCTGACGGATTCCACATGACCTTCCGGATAGCAGGCCGCGCCAATGCAGAAATCCCCGGCTTCCTTTATCTCCCTGATCAGCTCAGAGGCGTAATGGTATTCCTTTTTAGCAGGAGCATCGGTAGGCATATCTCCCCTGAGAGCAAGCACATTTTCAATTCCAGCCTCTTTCAGTTCACCAAGAACCTGGTGTACCTTTTCTTTTGTAGAGGTTACACAGGTTAAATGAGCCAGAGCCGTCACATGATGCTGGTGATGGAGTGCAGAAGCGATATCAACGGTATATTGGCTGGTTCCTCCGCCTGCTCCATAAGTGACGCTCATAAAAGCTGGTTTCAGCTTTGCGATCTCTGACGCAGCCTGTTCCACTGACTCATATTTATCCTCAGTTTTGGGAGGAAACACTTCAAAGGATAGGGTTGGCTTTCCCTGGCTCAATATATCTTTAATTTTCATGCTGTCTGTCTCCTATCTTTCGTTTCATCATTAGCGCCTATATATTTTGGGCATAAAGGTATACCCTAAGGGTGTTTCAACATTAACGCCCATGCACTTTGGACATAGTAGCCCTTTGGGCATAATGGCATGCCCAAAAAGCTACTTTTTATTATTTTAACACTTTACCACAAAAAACTGCTTCCCGCAATAGATTCTGCTTACGTCTCCTGGCTTTCCATCACCTGAGGATTGCTGTAAGAAACGTAAATTCTGACCCCATCCTTGGTAAGATAAAGGTTGATATCAAACATCCCTTCTGTAATGAACGCTCCATCTTCCTGCCATTCTCCTGTTCCGGCCTGTTCCATAATAGCAGGAATGCTGCTTTCTTCCTGAGGAATACCTGCTCCTGTTTCTACAAGACTTAAAAACTCTCCTAAAAAGACAAGGGAATTTTCCCGGTCTTTCAGGGAAGAAATATAATCATGAAGTTCTCCGGTAGCAGTATCATAATTAATATCTACATACTGATATACGTAATCTTCATCTCCTGGATCCAGCTGACTGGTTGCCTCATCTTCAAAGGTGAAGCTTTCCACGGTCTCATAATAGGATATGGGGCCGCCCTCATCTTCAAACTGATAATTATCAGAATAAACAGCACCCTCTTCTATCTCATAGCCATAGTTGGTTTCGTTAAAAAACTGCTCCATGGAAGCTGCGACCTGTCTACCGTCAACTGGAAAATGATCATAGCCGTTACAAGACTCCCCAATTGCCTTTACATCCTCTTCTAAAAGCTCCGTAAAGCCGGAATCATCATATGGAACGGCTGTCTCATAGTTACTGATCTTTTCGTCCGTTATGGTCCGGTTTACCGTTCCAATGATCCTTGGAAGAATATTGATAATAGCAAACAGAGCAATGGATATCACCACAGGCACAGTGGAATTCTTCTTTCCTTTTTCCTGGCCTGGCCGGGAAGGCTGTGACGGATTATGGCTGCCTGCCGGCTTAGAGGAAGGTCTTCCCACATTTTGCCTGGGGTTTACCGGCCTCTCAATCGTACTTTTCCGTCCTGCCGCTCCCTGTACATTCCTTTTCTGCGGCTTTCCGGCTCCATCTGGATTATGAACATCATGGCTGTTATTATCCGGGCGCCTTTCATTCAAATAATACTCCGAATTCCACAAAAGGGGCTGGCGGATCAACTTCCTGCACATCGGGCAATAATTCGCCTCATTAACCGGATGATCACAAATCGGACAAATCTTCTTCATCATCCCAAAATCCCTCCTTTATCCCAGTACCAGATGAGCCACGGCAATCTCGTCATCCTCCCTGAATCCCTGGGCACAAACCTGTATATCATAAACATATTTCTCCTGTAGTCCGGTAATGAAAGCAATCTCAGCAATATTCTTTCCTTCCTGAGCCAGCACCAGCACCTGATGAACATCTGCTATTGTCTTTTTCAACAACTCATCCGATAGACCGAAAGGCTCAAGGTCAGCCGCTTCTTTATCTGACTCTGTGATAAAATCTTCCAGAGACAGGCTTCTTTCATCTTCTCCGCTGTTGTAGTAATCCTCTGAAATCTCCCAATCCTGTTCTCTCTCTGACATTCTGCCACTCCTTTCATCTTATCTGCCCATGCTTTTTGGGCATAAAGTTATACCTGTAGGGTGTTTCATCTTATCTGCCCATGCAGGGTATTTCAAAAACAGACAGGTTCATCGGAACCTGCCTGATTATGTAATCTGATAAATTTTATCTTTTATTTCTCAAAAAATCAGGAATATTGATCTGAACTTCCTTATTCACAGTCGGACGATAAGGCTGTCCGCCTCCCTGGGGAGTACCCTGAGGGTTATTCTGCCCTGCATAATTCGGCTTCTGATAATTCCCTGCACCGTAGTTCTGATTTGCATAATTCTGGTTATTATAGTTACTGTTATTATTTGGATAATTCTGATTGTTGTAAGCTGGATTGGAATAATTCGCATTCCCGTAATTAGGATTATAATTCTGGTTATATCCAGGGGTTGCTGCAGTGGCGGCAGCCTCCTGATTCCCGGGCTGGGTCTGAGGTGCTGCTTTCGGCTGTTTAAAGTTAGGGTTGGAAAAATTCGTCATAACCTTGGATACCGGAGTCTCAGACTGCATGTCCAGACCTGTGGCGATCACGGTGATGCTGGCTTCATCATGAGCATTCTCATCATACATTGCTCCAAAGATAATATTGGCATCATCTCCTGCCATCTCCTGAACGTAGCTGGCTGCTTCATTGGCTTCAACCAAGCTGATATCACCGGAAATGTTGATGATGACGTGAGAAGCGCCCTCAATGGTAGTTTCAAGCAATGGACTGGATACCGCCTGCTTCACGGCTTCTAATGCCTTCTCATCACCCTTTGCCCTGCCGATACCGATGTGGGCAATGCCCTTATCTGTCATGACAGTCTGTACATCTGCAAAGTCCAGGTTAATAAGTCCGGGTACATTAATTAAATCCGTAATACCCTGTACGGCCTGCTGAAGAACTTCATCTGCCTTCTTTAAGGCATCCGGCATGGTAGTACGTCTGTCTACGATTTCCAGAAGACGGTCATTAGGGATAACGATTAATGTATCTACACTCTCTTTTAAACGTTCAATACCGTTAACGGCATTGCTCATACGGGTTCTTGCTTCAAAGCGGAAAGGCTTTGTTACAACACCAACGGTCAGAATGCCCATATCTTTTGCGATCTTAGCCACAACAGGTGCAGCTCCGGTACCGGTACCGCCTCCCATTCCGCAGGTAACGAATACCATATCCGCGCCCTTCATGGTCTGAGCCAGCTCGTCCGCATTCTCCTCTGCCGCTTTTTCACCGATCTCAGGCTTGGCACCTGCACCAAGACCTTTGGTCAGCTTCTCTCCGATCTGCATGGCTGTAGGAGCCTTACAAAACTGTAAAGCCTGCTTGTCCGTGTTGATTCCTAGAAATTCCACACCAGCTATATTCTCATCTATCATGCGGTTGACCGCATTATTTCCAGCACCGCCTACTCCGATTACCAGAATTCTTGCGGCATTGTCCGCCTCATTTATCTTAATCTCTAACAAGATTATATCCTCCTTTAACCATAAACAGCTTACTCTATAAACCTAATTAATATAATATTTGATTTTACCAAAAATATCAACCACTTTTTAAACAAAATTCCAAGCAAATTATGTAAATTCATTAATTCTTCACAAAACGGTAAGATGTGACTGTTTCCGCCTCATCATAAGTATCCAGATACAGAGTCCCTGACAAACCTTCTAAAACAGGAAGCTGATCCTTCAGCTCAGAGATTTTTCCATTCATCTGGTCATAGCTTCCAAGGAAAACACGGATATCTCCCATAACAAGAGTAGCATCCCCCCGGGAATCATAACGGATCTGGTCTACAGGAATTGCCTTCGTTGATAAAAGCTGAGTCAGGTTCAGAATTTCATTGAAAATCTTCCCCTTTTCCACCGGAAGGGGCTGGTGCAGGGCAATATGCCCGAACTGCAGCCCCGTGACCCAAGGAACTCCTTCCAGCTTTCCGCTGGAGCTCTCTACCACGATCCCGTCCTTATCAAAATACATATAACTGCCCATATAGGATACATAGCCTACCACCGATTTCTCATAGACGATCACTTCCACTCTTACCGGGCTTAAGAATACGATTTTGTAATCTTCTACAAAAGGGATCTGTTCATGTTTTTTAAAACGATCCTTATAGAGACAAAAAACCGCATTCCGGTCCCAGCTGTCCTTGAACAAAATATCAACGATCTGTTCCGATGTATACTTTTTATTACCGCTCACCGTAATATTCCTGATCTGCAGTGACAAAAAGATGGCAGTTCCCAACAAGATCACGGCAGCTGTAATTCCAAACTTAATTTTTCTTCTGCTCTTTTTTAAATCATTCATTGCATCCCTCTGATCGCTGCACCAAGACTGCTCAAGTCACGGCAGATGTCTTCATATCCTCGTTCAATATGATGGCACTCATGAATCTCAGTCACGCCCTCACATGCCAGCCCTGCAACTACAAGAGCCGCGCCTCCCCGCAGGTCCGTAGCTGTTACACGGTTTCCCTTTAAAGGAAAAAGTCCCCGTATGTCAGCACGCTTCCCCTCTATTATAATATCTGCGCCAAGCTTATGCAACTCCTTTGCAGTTCCAAATCTTCCCTCAAAGATTGTTTCTTTAATTCTGCCGGTACCTTTTGCGGATGCCATGACCGCCATTAGCTGAGACTGAAGGTCCGTGGGAAAGCCCGGATAGGGTTCTGTTATGACATCTACACAATCGGGGCGTCCCCTCATGGATACTTCCAGGCAGCTTTCATACCGTTTCAGCTCCGCGCCCATTCTATCGGCAAGTGAGATGGCGGAAGCTAAATGTCCGGGTTGTATTCCCTGTATTACGACATCTCCCTCAGCAGCCATGACAGCCATTAAATAGGTTCCTGCGACAATTCTGTCCCCTGCCACAGTAAATTCAGAGTCACAAAGCTCGCTTACGCCTGTAACTGCCAGAATGGAAGTACCGGTTCCATGTATTTTAGCCCCCATATTGTTTAAAAATTCACATAGGGTGATGATCTCCGGCTCCTTTGCGGCTCCATGTATCACGGTAATCCCCTGGGCATACACAGCTGCCATCAGGGCATTTTCCGTGGCTCCCACGCTGGGAAAGGGAAAATAAATATGGTTGCCCGTCAACTGATTTGCGGACACCATAAGCTTATCACCCTTCTCCTCAATGATAGCACCAAGTTTCCGAAAGGCAGATAAGTGTAAGTCTATGGGTCGCTCTCCTATGGAACATCCTCCAGGGAAGCTGGTGACCGCATTGCCAGTCCTTCCAAGCAAGGGACCGGAGAGCATGATAGAAGAACGCATGCTTTTTACATACTCTTCCGGTATCTCCGCCTGTGTCAAATCCCGAGCATCAATTGTCAAGGAATGGCCGTCAAAGCAGCATATACATCCAATATGCTCAAGTATCCCCAGCATACAGAACACATCCTGTATCCTGGGGACATTATGAATCACTGTTGTACCTTTATGGAGAACCGCCGCTGCCATCATGGGCAGAACAGCATTCTTGGAACCCTGAATTTTTATCTCACCTTTTAAGGATCGTAACCCCTGGACCTGTATGACTGACAATCCGGTACCTCCCATGGCTTCTTATATACTATCCTATGTTAAAAGTGAGAGAATGTTTTCACATCCCATTATTTTTCCAGCTTTATCTGGTTGGAAACGCTTAAAACCATGCCCATTTCCATCATCAAAAAAAGGACAGAGGTACCTCCATAACTGATAAAAGGAAGGGTGATACCGGTATTTGGTATGGTATTGGTTACAACCGCAATATTTAAGATAACCTGTATGGCAATATGTCCCATAACACCTACAACAAGCAAAGCCCCAAACAAATCCGGTGCATTATCCGCAATGAGCATGAACCGGTAGATCATGAAAAGGAATATCAAAATTACAGAAACCGCTCCAAAAAGCCCAAGTTCTTCACAGATGATGGAAAAAATCATATCATTTTGTGCTTCCGGTACAAACCCCATCTTCTGTATGCTCTCTCCCAGCCCTCTACCTACCAGGCCGCCGGAACCTATGGCATACAGCCCCTGAAGCACCTGATAACCTCCGGTCGAGGGATAAGCCTCCGGCTCCAGCCATACCAGGATACGGCCCAGCTGGTAATCATGAAGAATATTAAGCTTTTCCAGAACAGCAGCCATAGGTCCGGCAAAGGCCAGCGCGCCTACACCTGCAAGACCACAGGCAAAAAACGGCCATTTCTTTTTACACGCCACAAACAGCATGACAAAAGCGATCCCAATGATGATGATTCCGGAGCTTAAGTTATTTGCCGCTACGATTCCCGCTATGGGAAGGGTCGTCACAATAACCAGAAGAACGCCATTTCTCGTGTTAATATTCCTTCCCATCTGAACAATCAGAACAGCAAGCATGACAATCAGAGCAATTTTTACAAATTCCGTAGGCTGAAAGGAAAGGCTTCCCACTCCCAGCCACCTTCTCTTACCGTTTACTTTACGCCCAACTAAGGATACGGTAATCATCAAGACATAAGAAAGAGCATAAGCAAACACAGCGAACTTCGCGTACCAGTGGTAATCCAGTTTGGATATCACAATCATGATAACAAAGCCTGCCAGGGCTATCTTGGCCTGCCTCATCATGAAATAAGCGGCGTCATTGAATTTAAGCTGGGCTGCATAAGAGCTGGCGCTGTAAATCATGACCAAACCAAAAACAGACAGAAATATAACAGTAAACAGAAGACTGTAATCATAAAAACGGCGCGGTTTGTTTTTTTTCTTCACTGGCCCTTTTTCTGCCATATCATTCCTCCTCGCCAACTGTTGATTCATTTTTATTTATATATCATCCACCATGCATTCATCATTTGGCGGAAGGGCACCGCCAAATGGTTCATTGCTTTTATAAATTTCTGACACTTTCCTTAAAGATTTCGCCGCGTTCTTCATAGCACTTAAACATCCCCCAGCTGGCGCAGGCCGGTGATAAGAGCACATGATCTCCTCTGTTGGCATAAGAAGCGCATACTTTTACTGCTTCCTGCATATCTTCTGCATACATTACATTGTTAAAACCATGTCTGGCTGCACACTCAGCGATCTTTTCCCTGGTCTGCCCCAGAAGCACCATATATTTAACCTTACCGTCAAAGGATTCAATCCACTCATCATACTGGGAGTTCTTATCATAACCTCCTGCAATGAGTAACGTTGGCCCTGGCATGGCTTTTATTGCCTGGATCGCTGCGTCCGGATTGGTTCCCTTGGAATCATTGTAATATTTCACTCCAGCCTTTTCCGCAACAAATTCAATCCGATGCTCTACCGCCTTGAATTCCCTGATCACCTGAGCGATGATCTCCATGGGAACTCCCATTTCAGCAGATACAGCGACTGCAGCCATGATGTTCTCATGGTTATGGCGGCCTAAGAGCTGTACCTCGCGAATGTCTGCGATCTCTGCCCTCTCCCCATCATGGTTGTGGATCATCTTATCCCCATCCATGCAGTAGCCTTCTACTAAAGACTGGCGGCTGCTAAAATAGACAGCCTTTGGTCTGATGGTTTTTCCAAACTCACGCAAAACAGGATCATCGTAATTTAAGATACAAAAATCCTGAGGTCTCTGGTTTGATGTTATTCGTTCCTTTACTTCTATGTAGCATTCCATTGTTTTATGACGATCCAGGTGGTCTGGCGTTATGTTCAGGATCGCGCTCACATCAGGACGGAAGTCGGTGATCGTCTCCAGCTGAAAGCTGCTGACCTCTGCTACCGTTACCGAATCCTCAGTCGTCTTTAACGCTTCCTCTGTATACGGGACCCCAATATTGCCCACTACAAACACATGGTCATAATATGCTTTCATGATTTGCCCGATAAGGGCCGTAGTGGTTGTCTTACCATTGGTCCCAGTGATTGCCGCCAGCTTTCCTTTGGCATGGTGATAAGCCAGCTGAATTTCACTCCAAACCGGGATATCCGCCTCCTTAAGGACAGCCACAAAGGGGGCCTCTAAGGAAATACCAGGGCTTATGACACATAAGCTTACCCCTTTAAGATCTTCCTTTTTAAGCTCTCCCAATAAAACTGAAATCCTTCCCTCTTCTTCAAACTGATGAAGGAGCTCATCCTTATGAAGGGCAGCATTGCTGTCGTAAAGAATTACTTCATCACCTGTTTTAAGGATCAGGCCCACGGCGGCAATGCCGCTTTTTCCGCTGCCGGCAACTAAAATTTTCTGATTCATATGGTTTCTCTCCTATAATCCAAGGTATGCAAGCATGCAAAGAACCGCAGTCACGATAGCAAATACCGCTACCACCCGTGTTTCCGACCAGCCGCTCAGTTCAAAATGGTGGTGGATGGGGGCCATCTTAAATATCCTCTTTCCGCCTGTTCTTTTAAAATATGTCACCTGAATGATAACGGATAATACTTCGATCATATAAATAAAACCGATAATGGCAAGGAAAATAGGAATCTGCATCATAAAGGCGCTGGAAGCGACAAATCCTCCAAGTCCCAGGGAACCTGTATCCCCCATAAACACCCTGGCAGGATACACATTAAACAGCAGAAATCCCAAAAGACTTCCCACAACCGCTCCGGTAATGGGACTGATGCCGGTATTTTCCCCGATAGAAACCACGGTTAAGAAGGTCGCCACCAGAATGGTCACGCTGGTGCAAAGCCCATCCAGGCCATCGGTAAAATTCACGCCATTATCAGTCCCTATTACGAGAAAAAATACTGCCGGTACGAAGAATATTCCTAAATTCAGATACAGCCCTTTTTCAAAGCCTCCGGTAAAGGGAATTAACATTCCCGTTCCCACATCCTTTGAATGAAGCAGATAATAGGCAAAGATGCCTGTAATGATTAACTGCCCTGCCATCTTTTGAACAGGCGTAAGCCCCTCTGACCGCTTCATTACGATCTTAATGTAATCATCAAGAAACCCAACGATACCAAATCCAACTGTCACAAAAAGCACAGGAATGATCTTCGGATATTCCCTCACATAGAACAGCGATGTAATGATGATGCTGGTCAATATGATAAGCCCTCCCATGGTCGGAGTACCCTGCTTTTTCAAATGGCTTTCAGGTCCTTCCTTGCGGACCTCCTGGCCAAATTTTAATCTGTGAAGAAATGGTATTACAATGGGACACAGCATGGCGCTGATTGCAAATGCTATGATGATTGCCAGAATCGTTTCGTTAATCATGTCACACCTCAATATTTTATGTATTTGTATTTCAAAAGTACACAGTAAGTAGTATACGTCTTTTTGCCTGAATAATCAACCATAGATTCGAAACGCCGAAGCAGTTTTTTCCTCTGTTGGCTCTATTCCCAGGTATGGAAGAATATTCTTAAAAATGTCGGCAATCACCGGTGCAGCTATGGTTCCGCCGTAATAAATCCCCTCAGGTTCATCGATCGTAATGAGTGCAATCACCTGTGGATTATCCGCCGGTGCAAAGCCTATAAAGGATGAAATGTACTTTTTTAAACTTCTTGGAAGTTTTTCGGAGGTCGCTGTTTTTCCGCCCACCCGATAGCCGTCGACCTGCCCTCTTTTTCCGCTTCCTTCCGCCACAACTTGTTCCAGGATATAACGCATGGTCTCACTGGTCTGGGCAGATATAATCCCTTCGCTTACCGGGTAAGTAAATTCATGGACCGAAGCTCCGTCGGTGCTTACTGACTTCACTCCAAAATGTGGTGTCACACGGTTTCCGCCATTAATTATAGCAGAAGCGGTCGTAATCAGCTGCAGCGGCGTGATCTGGAAGGACTGGCCAAATGAAACGGTTGCCAGCTCCACAAGCCCCATATTATCTTTTTTATGCATAATGGTGGATGCCTCGCCGGGAAGATCGATTCCAGTCTTTCCCTTTAAGCCGAACTGCTCAAAATACTTATAATAATTGTCTACGCCAAGGCGCTGTCCTACGTCGATGAGAACAGGGTTGCAGGAATTCATCATGCCCTGGAGAAACGTTTCCGAGCCATGGCCTCCCACTTTGTGACACCTGATTTTACGGTCCTCTACGACCCGGAAGCCCGGACATGAAAAATGGTCATCAAGCTTCACAACTCCGGCTTCCAGCCCTGCGGCTGCGGTAACGATCTTAAAGGTGGATCCTGGTTCATAGGTGTCGTTAATACAGGGATTTCTCCACATCTTGTTTAGCAGATCCTGCTTTTCTTTGTCAGATGCCGGGACTCCGGCGTCTGCACTTAGTGTAAACGGATCATTTAAATTAAATTCAGGTGCATTTACCATTGCCATAATTTCCCCATTCTGAGGATTCATAACAATAATTGACACTCTTTTTGCGCCTTTTTTCTCCATAACCTGATAGGCTGCCTGCTCACAATAACGCTGGACATTGACATCCAGGCTGATATGCAGATCCTGCCCAGCCACAGGCTCGATCCTATCCTCCGCCGCATTTTCTATTTCTATTCCTGCTGCGTCGGACATGGTCAGGATCTTTCCGTTAAGGCCCTTTAAATATGGTTCGTATTTTACCTCCAGGCCGATAATGCCCTGATTATCTCCTCCCGTAAAGCCAAGAACTGTGGAGGCAAGGGTATCATAGGGATAATAACGCTTGTAATCCTCATCCACTTTTACCCCGTCTAAATGGTAGGACCGGATCATGTCTCCCATAGCCTTGTCTACATTGGTTTTAATAATTTCCCTTGAACTGTACTTTTCTACCTTTTTCCGAACTTCCTCCTCCTGAAGACCAAGCTCCTTGGAAAGGACTGCCACAACCTCATCTGCTTTTTTGATCTGGTTATGTATGACCGATATGGTGCACACCGTCCGGTTGGTGGCAATGACGGTTCCATTGGCATCAATGATATTTCCCCTGGCGGCTTTAATGGTCCTTTCCCGTTCATGAAGGTCCAATGCCATGGCACTGTAATGTTCCGAACGAAAGATCATTAGAAAAATAAGCCGCCCCATAAGCCCTGTCATGGCAAGAAATAACAGGAAAAACAGGATGGCTATTTTTTCTCTGTGATGTGTCTTATTTGAACTCATGCACTGCTCCATCACCATTATTTCTACAGTATATGAATTTCAGGACTTTTTATGAGTTCTTTAAAAAAGTTCCTTATTGGGCCGTGGTCTCTTCGGTCGGAAGTGCGGCCGGGAGATCAGAACCGTCATCCCCTTCTTCCCTGTTGACGTATTCTTCCGAAGGATTTAAATACTCATCTGGAATCGGATTTCCGTTTTCCATGGTAGGAGCCTGCCCAGTGGTCTCTTCTGCACCTGATTCTTCAGACGTATTTTCTCCCTGGGATGCGCTTTCTGTTTCACTGGTTATCCCTTCCTGCTCAGGAAGTTTTGCTGCTTCTTCCGGCAATGGAGAGGTTTCTGGGTCTGTTTCCGGAAATACATTTATATAAGGAAGAATCTCCGCCATAATCTTCTGGAAAATCTGGCTGGCATAAGTACTGTGAGGCTGATCCTCCACATGAGGCTCATCAACCACAACATAAACTAAAACCTGAGGATTGTCCGCCGGAGCGTAACCGCAGAAGGATACCACATAATTGGTCTTATCACGGGGGATCTTCTCCGCAGTACCGGTTTTACCGGCAACTTTATATCCTACCACCCTTGCAGCACCTCCTGTTCCTCCCTCAGCATTGACAGTCTTAAACAGTGCTTCATTGATGAATTTGGTGGTTGATTCCGATACTGTTTCCCTGACAAGAACTGGTTCTACCTTTTTAATGACAGAACCCTGTTCGTTAAGGATCTGCTTCACCACATGAGGTTCATAATAGGAACCTCCATTGATCACAGAGCTATAAGCAGCAGCCATCTGGATCATGGTCGTGCTGAAATTCTGTCCAAAGGAGTTGGTTGCAAGATCCGTAGGTCCCGCCGTATTCTGAGTATAAACAAGAGTCTTATTGTCCGCTTCTCCAGGCAGATCAATTCCAGTCTTGGAGCCGAAACCGAAAATCTGCTGATACTTGTAGAACTTTTCTTTTCCCATCTGCTGAGCAATCCGCATCATGACCACGTTGCAGGATTTCATCAGGCCTTCCTCTACAGTGATCAGGCCATGTCCATATCTGCTGACACAGTTGATCTTATGCCCTCCCACTTCAAGGAACTTGTTGCACTCATAAGTTTCCTTTCCGGTAATCGCCCCTTCTTCCATGGCGGCAGATATGGTAAAAATCTTTTCTGTTGAGCCCGGCTCAAATCCGTCACTGATGCAGAAATTACGCCAGGTCTGGTTCCATGCCACCTGAGTCCCCAGAGACATGATCTCTTCATTCGAATAGTGCTCTGAAACGTTTGCTTCCGTTAATGGCTGGGCGTTTTTATTCTTTCTCTTGTAATCGTCCATGGCTTCCTTGATCCCAAGCTGCCGCAGTACATCACCTGTGTACTCCGGCCTTAAGGTTCTTGGATTGTTTAAATCAAATGCCTTGTCATTTGCCATGGCAAGGACCTCGCCGTTATTGGGATCCATAACGATAACGCCTACCCGTTTGCTTCCTGTATTCTGTTCCCATTCATTAATATATTTTTCTACGATCTTCTGTATGTTGACATCCATGGTGGAAACCACGGTGCTGCCATTGGAGGCAGGCTTTATGACTCTCTCTAAGTTGGAGTCATCATTTAAGTATCCGTATTCCCTTCCGTTGATTCCCATAAGGGTCGTATTATAAAACTGCTCGATCCCTCCGGTTCCATCCATGCCGTCACCGTTGGCAAAGCCAATGACATTGCAGCCCATGGAGTTATAGGGATACACCCTTTTGTACTCATCCTCAAACCAGATTCCCTTAATGGCCTTCCCGCTTTTTTTCAGCGCATCCGCCTGGTCTGCCTTGTACTTATCATATTTTTGTTTATCGTCATAAGTCAGCTGCTTCGCATAGCGTACATACTGCTTATCTTTCTTTTCCTGTATGAGGTTCATGATTTCCGTCCGGTCATAGCCAAAGCATTCTGTCAGAGCCGTTACGCTCGGCTCGAGGTAAGAATCCTGGTCTGACATGATCTGTTTGGGATCCAGGATTAAGTTATATACCTTTTCACTGGTCGCCAGATAGGTTCCGTTGCGGTCCATGATGTCCCCGCGCTTAAAGGGTATGATGCGGCTGTCATATTCCTGCTGGGACAGCACGATCTGATTGTAATCTTCCTTTTTATTTGTCATCAGATTATACAGCGTCATAACTAATGCAAACAAAGCCAGCGTAATTACCAGTACAGTAATCGCCAGCTTTTCCTGCATATAACGGGGAAATACCTTACTCTTTTTATTCCTGTTTTTATTAGTGCTTCGGGATATCCTCATTCTGTCTTACATACTCACTTTCCGTCTTATCATAGTGAAGGATCTGGTCCTTATTCGCATAGACCATACCAAGTTCCTCAGTAGCCACTTTATACACATGATCCAAATCGACAGAAGTGTTGATATTCATTTCCAATGCATTATTTTCAGTTTTCAAATGTTCCAGTTTTGCTTCTAAAAGCTCAACGCCATGAATGCTGGCTGTAATAGAGGATTGCAAATGCAGATAATTCACGCACAGGCAGAGGGTGCAGACTGCGGCGATGGTCAGCATAATCACATAAGGCAAATCCATCTGCAAGGCCTTTTCACGATTTCTTCTGACCTGATGGTTAACTGATGGACGACGGATTTCTTCTGGTGTATGAACCGGCATAGGAACCGGCATGGTTTTACGGACAGTATTCCCCTGTACGTAAGTGGAGCTCCCATAGGAACGCACATTCTTTCTTGCAGCCACTCTCTCTTCCTCCCTTTTTAAATTCGTTCAAATACCCGAAGCTTTGAACTCTTTGAACGCTTGTTTTCTTCAATCTCTTCTTCCGACGGTACGATTGGTTTTCTTGTAATCACCCTGCCTTTGCTCTTTTTTCCGCAAACACAGATCGGAAAATTAGACGGGCAGATACATGGGTCCTCGTTGGTCTTAAATCTTGTTTTTACGATCCTGTCTTCCAGAGAATGAAAGGTGATAACGGATAACCGTCCGCCCGGATTCAACAGATCGATCATGGTATCAAGGGACTTCATTAAAACTTCCAGTTCCTTATTCAGTTCGATCCGTATCGCCTGAAATGTCCGTTTGGAAGGATGTCCACCCACTGCCCTTACCTTTGCAGGAATCGCCCCTTTGATGATCTCCGACAGCTCTCCTGTTGTCTCGATGGGCTTTATCTGCCTTTCCCTTACAATGTGCTTTGCAATATTTTTTGCAAACTTATCTTCTCCGTAATCCCTTATGATCCGGTATAAGTCAAATTCACTGTAGGTATTGATGATATCGGCTGCTGTCTGTTCATTCCTCTGATCCATACGCATGTCCAAAGGCGCATCTTCTTCCCTGTAGGTAAATCCTCTTTCCGGTATGTCAAGCTGGTAAGAGGATACCCCAAGGTCCAGGTAAATTCCGTCCACTCGTTCGATTCCTAAATCCTTTAATACTGTCTGTATGTTTTCGTAATTGCTTCTTACGACCGTCACCTTATCTTCATAAGCCTTCAGCCGTTCCGAGGCTGCCTTAATGGCATCCCCATCCTGATCAATTCCGATTAATCTTCCGTAAGTTCCAAGGCGCTTGCACACTTCTAAAGCATGTCCGCCTCCTCCCAGCGTTCCATCTACATAGATTCCGTCTGGTTTTACATTCAGGCTGTCAATGGTCTCATATAGCAGCACTGACTTGTGTTCAAACATCATATACCAAGTCCTTCCATAGCTTCCGCGATTTCTTCCATATCTTCATAGGTATTGGCTGCGATCCATGCATCCTTGTTCCAGATTTCGATACGGCTTCCCACTCCTACAAGAACTGCGTCTTTTTCGATTCCCGCATGTTCTCTTAAAACTGCTGGAAGCAGAATTCTTCCCTGCTTGTCCACTTCACAGGCACTTGCTCCGGCCAGAAAGAATCTGGAAAACTTTCTGGCATTGGTGTTGGTCAGCGGCAGGCTTTTTAATTTATTTTCCAGGGCAGTCCACTCATCATTATCATACACAAATAAACAGCCATCCAAACCCTTCGTAACGACGAATTCTTCTCCCAGCTGCTCTCTGAACTTCGATGGGACTATGAGACGCCCCTTTGCATCGACTGTATGATTGTATTCACCCATGAACATACCAATCACCTGCTTGTACATCGGTAGGGTTTTGGACCACTATCCCACCATTTTCTACCACTTTGCACCACTTTCCACCACTTATGGTTTAATTCTAGTACATTTACCGTGAAATAGCAAGAACAATTTCGAAGAATTTTCAATTTGATCCTGCCTGCATGTAACTGTGAACAGCTGTTCTATAAGTATTTCCATATAATGGAAAAAAGGCATTCCCTAAGTCAGTAAATTGGAACAAACTGACCAGGGAATGCCTGTCTTTTTCATTATTAATTTTCTTTGCTGTATGCGACTCCCAGCTTAGCGGGTACATTGAAATTTCTTCTGGATACGGTCAATATAATGGTCAGCAGATAAGGCAGGGCAATGAATAATTCATTGGGGAAGTAGCTTCCTCCTCCCACTGACTGCATATAAATGGCAATGGCTTCCGTAAGCCCGAATACCACGGTTCCCAAAACAGCTCCTTTGGGATTCCAGTTGCCCAAAAAGCATATGGCAAATGCGATCCAGCCGCGTCCGCCGATGATATTTGTGGTAAACATTCCCAAATATCCCACGGAGTAAAATGCGCCTGCAATACCTCCCATCACTCCGGCCAAAAGGACCGTAAAGAACCGGACTGCATTTACATTGATACCGGCTACATCCACTGCCTCCGGATTTTCCCCCGTTGAACGGATTGTCAGTCCTAAGGATGTCTTGAATAAGAGAAAATAGGACGCAGGAATGAGTAAATAAACCACATAGGTCAATATATTCTGCTGGAAAAACACCGGACCCATAACAGGAATCTTACTGAGAACGGGAATAGCGATCTCAGGCAGAGGGCTAATTTTAAGGGGCGCGGTGGGAACGCCGAACAATACCCGCTGAAGGTAAGTGCAGATTCCGGCTGCCAGCACATTAATGGCCGTTCCTGTTACAACCTGGTGCTGTTTTAAATAAATACATACCACGCCATACACGGCTGCCGCAACAAGTCCTGAAAAGATGGCGGCAAGAATTCCGATGAACGCACTGCCGGTTAAATAGGTTCCCACGAATCCACCCCAGGCTCCCATAAGGAAGATCCCTTCGATTGCGGTAACCATCATGCCCGAACGCTCCGCTATGACTTCTGCAATGGAGCCAAACAGCAGGGGCGTACTCATCATCAGTGCACGTTTTAATAAGCTTATGATCATAACCTGTTTCACGCTCCTTTCTGCAGTCTGCGCTTCTCTCTCCTGTTTTCCAGATAATGCCGGAAGAAATAGGATATGATAACGAACAGCATGACAAACCCCTGCATCAGATCCACAATGCTTGCAGGAACATTGACTCCCGGCATGCGCCCCATTAAATTCCCCATGACACTTAAAGCGCCGAACAGGAGCGAGGCGAATATGATTCCGATGGGATTGGCATTAGCAAGAATTGCGATTCCCAGGCCTGCGGAGCCCACTCCGCTGTTAAAATCCTGAATCAACATATGCTGAACACCGTTTACTTCCGTAAATCCGGCTGCACCTGCCAGGGCGCCGCTGATAAAAAATGCGGCCACAAAGATCTTGTTTGAATCAATTCCTGACATCCTGGATGCAGAGGCATTGCTTCCCACTGCCCGGATCCGGTATCCCAGGGGGGTTTTATAAAGCAGCACCCAGATACCCACGGCCGCCAGAACCGCCAGCACAAATCCGATATGCAGTCTGGTCCCCTTTACGATAACAGGAAGCCATGCTGACCTTGTTATGGCATCGGTCTGGGGATACTCTCCCTTGGATTCTTTTAAAAATGTGCGCAGCAGATAATTCATGACTGCCAAAGCAACGTAAGTAGACATCATGCTGACAAGGAATTCATTTGCTTTAAAGCGTGCCTTTAAAAATCCGATCAAAGCGCCCATAAGCCCACCTGCCAGTGCCGCTGTCAGGCACACAAGAATTAAAAGCACTGCTGTGGGAACCTTTCCGTCAAGCTGCAAAGATAAGGCGATTGCGGCAATAGAACCCATATAAAACTGTCCCTGTGCGCCGATATTAAACAGATTTGCCTTAAACGTAAACGCAAAGGCCAGCGCTGTAAATATAAGGGGTGTCGCCTTTAAAAACACTTCCCCCATGGTATATTTATCCGTAAACATGGCATTGATGGAATATACAAATACTTCGACCGGGTTGATATGCAGCAGCAAAAGCATGAGGCCGCTTAAGAGCAAGCCGGCAATGATGGCAGCAGCATTTGTCACAATTAAGTCCCTGACTTTTGTATTCATGCTTTACGCCTCCTTCTCCTCTTTGTAGCCGGCCATTAATAGACCGATCCGTTCTGTGTTAAGCTGGTCATGGTCGTAGATTCCCATAAAGGAGCCCTTGTAGATAACGGCAATCCTGTCGCATAGCTGGAAAATCTCCGACAATTCGGTGGATACCAGCAGAATCCCCTTTCCATTCTTCCGCTCTGCCAGGATGTTGTTATGAATATTATTGATGGCTCCCAGATCCAGTCCCCTGGTAGGCTGGTCCATGATCAGCACCTTTCCTGCGTTTCCCACTTCTCTGGCAAGAATCACTTTCTGCTGGTTGCCTCCTGATAATCCCTTGATCTGGGCATCCGGTCCCGGCGCCTTGATATCAAATTCATCAATGGCTTTTTGTGTATCATTTTGAAGTTTCTTCTTATTTAAAAAGCCATGTGAGATCCACTTCTTATCAAAGCTTGTTTTTAGCATAATATTTTCAGCCAGGGTCATCTCTCCTACCATGGCATCCCGGTATCGGTCTACCGGAACGTATCCGATTCCCTTATCAATGCGTTCCCTGATGGAAGTGGAGGTAATATCCGTGCCATTTAAAAGCACTTTTCCTGAGGTCACAGGAAGGGCACCGCAAACCACCTCGCATAACTCCTCCTGCCCGTTTCCGCTCACTCCTGCCACTCCAAAAACTTCACCTTCCATGATCTGAAATGACAAATCACTTAAAAGAGGGGGTTCTCCTTTGCGCTGCACAGTAACGGAAGACAGCTCCAGACAGACCTTTCTTTCTTTTTGCTCTTCTGCCTGCTCCTTCTTTGGGGGCACCATTTCTTTCCCCATCATGAGCCTTGTCAGCTCCACCTCATTGGTATCCTTTGCAGAAAGGTCACCCGTAAGCCTTCCGTTTCGCATAACGATGATCCTGTCCGCCACCTCCATGACTTCCTTCATCTTATGGGTGATGAAAATAACAGAATTTCCCCTGGACGTATACTCTTTTACAAACTCCATCAGTGTTTCCGCCTCCTGGGGTGTCAGCACTGCCGTAGGCTCATCCATAATCAGGAGGCTTGTCTTTAAATAAAGGGCCTTAAGGATTTCCACCTTCTGCTGCACTCCAACCGCAAGCTCCTCCACTTTTGCCTCAACAGGAATTTGAAACCCGTACTGGGCAGAAAGCTCTTCAACTTCCTTTTTGCATTTTTCGTAATCAATCACACCGTTCACATTGCCTAAAATAATATTTTCCGTAACCGTATGGGCGGACACCAGAGAAAAATGCTGCTGGATCATGGAGATTCCCAAAGCCATGGCATCTTTAGGGGAAGTGATCCTCTGTTCCTTTCCCTCCATCAGGATCTGCCCCTCATCCGCCTTATAAAGGCCATAGAGGATTTTCATTACCGTGCTTTTCCCTGCCCCGTTTTCTCCCAATAATGCCAACACCTCTCCCCTATTTACAGAAAAAGAAATGTCCTTGTTTGCCACGACCCTGGCAAAATATTTTGATACATTCTTTAATTCAAAAAATGGTGTATTCACGAAGCTCCTCCTCTTCATACGATGAGGGCGACCCAGTTAAAACAATCCTGTTTTTCTCCTGTGTCAGCCCTCCGGTTATATCTTACTTCTCAAAAAACGCCTGTAAATCTACCTTGCCGTCCTTAAAATCCTTGATTCCCTGGTCTACCGCATCCTTTACTTCCTGGGAAATATTATCGGTATATACCGGTACAAAGATATCTTCATTAATACCGGCTTCATGCACCATATTTCCGGAAAGCTTGCCATCCATATATTGGCCCAGAGCCCAAATATAGAAATTCTTGAAATCAAAATTTACAGAAGCTACAACGGTATTCGGATCAATGGTTGTCTGGTCACTGGAAAAACCTATGAATTTAGCGCCTTTTGCCTTAGCTGCCTCAATGCTGCCAAGACCTACTTCGTTGGCGTATACAAACATGGTGTCTGCACCGTTGTCGATCATCTGCTCTGCCATCTGTTTGCCAAGGGCTACGTCGTTCCAGCTGTTGGCATAAGCTCTTGTAGCCTTTGCACCGGATATGCCACGGCTTTCTGCGATCTTAACAGAATTTTTCTCATATACATCCATCAAATGCTCCATTGGTTCATTGGGGAAGCCTCCGATGGTTGCGAAGTTTCCGTTCTCTGTTATATTTCCTGCAAGAATGGAAGCAATATAGCTGGCTTCATATTCTTTTGGGAAAATGGGAGCCACATTGTCTCCGTCACATTTGGAGCCGTTTACCGCACAAAAAGTTGTGTCCTTATAATTGGGCGCTACTGCTGCTACCGCCTCGTCAAACTGGGAACCGGCTGCCATAATGAGGTCATAGCCTCGTTCCGCATATTCACGGAAGGTTGACTCATAGTCAGATGCCTGCACGTTCTCTACGTATTCCATTTTGGTGCCCAGTTTTTCGTTGCAGGCTGTAAGACCCGCATAGTTTGTTGCGTTCCAGCTCTGGTCATTGATGGGCCCGGGAAGAATGAGGACAATTTTATAATCCGCCGCGCTTTTCCCTCCTGCCTGAGCCTTAGTTTCAGCTGCACCCTCTGTCTTACCGCCAGTACTGCAGCCACTGAGTACGAGTGCTGCTACTGTTATAGCTGCCATGAGTAATGCGCCAAATCTTTTCTTCATACTAAGTTCCTCCTTTTTTTGCGTCCGTTCACATTAATATCTGACATTTCTTCAGTTATTGACACGATTCACAGACGTTAGCGTGTTGTTTGTAGTAATAGATTATCATTTTCTGGCAACCATCGCAATTCTATAAGATTACTATTTATACCAAAATATTAAGTTATTTGTGATTATGACCAAATAAAATAAAGACAGGAGAGACTTTTTGGTCATTTTCCCGTCTTATTCACACTAAATCAAATGGCTCTGACGCCTGTTCCGATACTCCAGAGGTGTGATCCCATATGCTTTCTTAAAAGCGCTGCTGAAATATTTCGCCTCTTTGTAACCTACCATCTCCGCCACATCTGCCACCTTATATTCCACATGGTTTAGGTATGACTTCGCCTTTTGCATCCGGTATTCCGTAACGTATTCCATGAGATTTTTTCCTGTATGACGTTTAAAAAGTTCACAAAGGTAATTGGGGGAGAGATGAAGCTCCCCGGCCATATCTGTTAACGTAATCCTGCCACCATAGTGAACTGCAATATATTGAATAGCTTTTAAAACCAATAAATTGCCAACCTCATTTTCTCCTTCTGCAGGCCGGTCCTGCCTTTCTTCTTTTTCATGGGTTGCCGGAAAAAGCTCCTGTTCCAATTCTCTTAATACGGATAGCAGCTCTCTCGGATCCGTGGGTTTTAACAAATATCTGGTCACTCCCAGCTCAATGGCCTTCTGGGCATAGGAAAAATTGCTGTACCCGCTTAAAATAATAATGCGGATATTTAAGTTTCTTTCCCGGATCTGGCGGATCAGCTCAAGGCCGGATACTTCCGGCATCTTGATATCTGTAATGATTACGTCAGCTTCCAATTCATACAGAGCCTTGAGAGCCGAATGGACGTCTTCAAACACCCCTGTAACCTGAAATCCTTCCTGGGCATCCAACAGCTTAAAAAGCCCTTTTCTGATTTTCGGTTCGTCATCCACGATGATCAGCTTCATGTCTTTCGCTCTCTCCTTTCCTTCCTCCGCCCTCTGTCACAATTTCATGATCTTTGGGTATGCGCAGGTTTACAATCGTTCCTTCTCCATATATGCTTTCTATAGAAATTCCATAGGCTTCTCCATAATGAAGCCGGATCCGCCGATCCACATTCCTTACTCCGATTCCTGTATGCCCTTCCTTCTCTACATCAGGCACTTCTTCCCTTAAGTGGTTAAGCTGTTCCGGAGTCATGCCGATTCCATTGTCTTCAACCGAAATAAGCATTTCATCTCCAAGATCTTTTAAGACGATGCGGATGGTTCCCTTCCTCTTTCTCGGCTCAATTCCATGAGTGATGGCATTTTCCACAATGGGCTGCAGGATAAGCTTTGGAACCCGCTCAGCTGCCAGGGATTCCTCTGACTCCACAGAATATTCCAGCCGTTCTTCCAGGCGGTTCTTTTGTATTTTCAGATAACACAGCACATATCCGATTTCCTTTTCAAGAGGTACAAAGGCATTTTCATCTTCGATGCTGTATCGCATAAGGCCTGCCAGTGAAAGGATGATGTCGCTGATATCATAATCTCCCCGGTCAATCAGCATCCAGTTGACAGAATCCAGGGTGTTATAGAGAAAATGAGGATTGATCTGTGCCTGAAGCGCCTGTACCTCCGCATTTTTCTGAGCGATCTTTTCCTGATAGACCTGCCTGATCAGGGTATTGATCTCTTCCAGCATGTAATTGAATGATTCTGTCAGTTCGCCGATTTCATCCTTTCTCTTATTGGGAACCCGAACGGCAAAATCTCCCTTCTGAACCTGTCCCATAGCCTTTGAAAGACGCTTGATGGGTCTCGCCATGGCATAAACCAGAAGAGCAATGACTCCGGCAATGCCCAAGGTACTCACTACTGCTACCAGCCAAATTGCTTTTTTCAAATCTCCCGCCTGGGGAAACAGCCCTTCAAAAGGTATCGCCGAATAAGATCTCCAGCCAGTGATGCCGTTATATTGTCCGCAGACATAATACCTCTTATCGTTCCATATCAGCTCAAAACGCCGAATACCCCGCTCGAACCGGTCATTAATCTCTTCCTGCCACCCATTGTTTATCTTAGGATTGCTGCAGATCACCTGTCCCTTCTGGTCTAAAATAAACAAGTACTGATACTGAAACAGTCCCTGATTCCCTAAAAGCAGATTGCTGAACATGTCAGGATCCAGCTCAATGACCATGATTCCCAGACTCTTCTCTTCATTCCTGTCCTGTATGGCCCTGACCACGGTAACTGCCTGATGATCTTCCATTGGATCTGAAAAAAGCTTTGGCATAATACCCAGCCAGACAGTCTTATTGATTCTGCCACCTACGGCATCATCATAACTTTTAAATGTTTTTACCGAAATATCTTTGGGGGCTGCCCCATCGGTATCAACTGTAGTATACATTACCTGAGAGGCATTGATGATGGAGATTTCCATCTGTTCCCCTACAGATTTAATGAGACTTCTGCAGTAATCATCAAGGTAGGTACGGCTGACTCCCTTATCCCCATCGTCCCATCCAGGGGTACATGCATCACGCACAAGCTGGCTGGTCACCGCATTGTCAAGGATTTCCATGATATAGCGGACCTTGACATTGATATTGATATCAATGCGGTTTATGGTATCCGACATCTCCTGTTTTTTATTCTTTACAACAATAGCTTTGCTATGGGAAAAGGAGAGACTCCCTATAATAGCCCCTTCGATCATGGCTGTTATAATAAACACCAGAGTCAATTTCATTCGGAACGACAAATGCTTCATTTCCCCACCTCCGGACATATATTACCTTTTTGTAACAGTTTTCTACAATTCATAGATAAATATTACATCCCACTGTGAATTGTGTCAAATCACTTTTGCAAAAATTGTCCATCCATAAAAAAAGACGCGGAAAGAGCTCCTTCTCTTTCCACGTCTTTCTTAAATTTGCACAAAACACATCACAGGCTCACGGTATCAGAAGCCTGCGGCAATATATTGTTCAATCAATTTATCCAGTTCTACACTCCTGTGATAAATAACATCTTCATCATCATGATCAATGCTTTTATTTAATCTTTCTCTTGCTTCTTCAATATCGTGTATTAACTCTTCTTTTGACATCATCATATCATTACTTCTCCTTTGCTCTTTTTTCGTATCTGTCTGTGTTTGCAGAAGAGCACAAGAGTAGATATCACTACCAGAAATAATGACAGTGCCTGAGACACCGGAATGCCAGTACTAAAGAATATTAGCTGGTCCGTGCGGAGTCCCTCTATCCACACTCGTCCCAAACCATAGCCAAGCAGGTATATAAAAAGCATCTCTCCATCAAATCTCTTACGTTTCCTGTACCAAAGCATAAATACAAGTACACAGAGATTCCAGATTGATTCATAAAAGAAGGTAGGATGCACTTGTATATATTCTACACCGTCCCTTACGATCAAATGGTTCAAAAGCTCTTTCGATATCATATTCTCATTAACCAGCGCTCTTCTGATTCTCATAGCAAACAGGCTGTCGGTATATCCGCCAAACGCCTCGCAATTAAAGAAGTTTCCCCATCTTCCTATAATCTGGCCGGTTATCAATCCTAGGCATCCAGTGTCAGCCAAGGAAAAAAATGATAATTTCTTTACCCTAGCATAAACAATCAGAGTTATAACGGCCCCTATGACACCTCCATAGATGGCCAATCCTCCTGCCCTGAGATTTAAAATTTGAAGCAGATCATCTTTATAATTGTCCCAATCAAACATAACATAATAGATTCGGGCTCCCATGATAGAAATTATGATTGCATACAGAACAAAATCCAGATAAATATCCGGGTCCTGCCCCCTGCGTTTTGCATCCCTTGTCGCAACCCAGAGACCTGCTAATATTCCAAACCCAATGATAATCCCGTAAAATGCAATGCGGAATCCAAATATTGAGATACTATTTTGCAAATGGTCGATTGTAATCCCCAAATGAACAAAACTAATATCTGCCGTATTTGCCATTCGTCTTCTCCTTTCGATGTTTTCTTTATTTTACCCCGGGAAAACACAAAAATCAAACAGATTCGCCCGACATATTCAACTATAATTCGACAAAGCTTTGATTCTTGTGTTTTTCTCTTTTATTTTTACGGATAATATGCTATTCTATATTAGTTGCAGATAAAAATCAACTATGAATATTAACAATATTAGGAAGGTAATTGCTATGAAATTAGGTATTGTCGGATTGCCAAACGTAGGTAAAAGCACCTTGTTCAATTCTCTTACAAAGGCCGGTGCGGAATCTGCGAACTATCCATTTTGTACCATTGATCCCAATGTAGGAGTAGTTCCTGTTCCGGATGTGCGCTTAGGTCAGCTGTCCGCCCTTTATGATTCCGCAAAAATCACCCCTGCTGTTATCGAATTTGTCGATATTGCAGGACTTGTAAAAGGAGCTTCCAAAGGAGAGGGTCTGGGCAATCAGTTTCTTTCCAATATCCGTGAAGTAGATGCCATCGTCCACGTGGTACGCTGCTTTGAGGATACCAATGTAATCCATGTGGATGGAAGTGTCGATCCTCTGCGTGATATTGAAACCATAGATTTGGAACTGATCTTTTCCGATTTGGAAATTTTAGACCGCCGCATCTCCAAGTCCACCAAAGGCGCTATGAACGATAAGTCTCTTGCAAAGGAACTGGGAATTTTAAAGAGGATCAAAGCCCATTTAGAGGATGGAAATCTGGCACGAAGCTTAGAAATTGAGGATGAGGATGAAAGAGAATTTATTTCCACCCTTAATCTTCTCACCTTTAAACCTGTGATCTTCGCTGCTAATGTCTGCGAGGACGACTTAGCTGATGACGGAGCTTCCAATGATTACGTGGGAAAGGTCCGCAAGTTTGCAGAAGAAAACAACAGTGAAGTTTTCGTTATCTGCGCGCAGATCGAACAGGAAATCGCTGAATTAGAAGAAGACGAGAAAAAGATGTTCTTGGAAGATCTGGGACTTACAGAATCCGGCCTGGAAAAACTGATCGCAGCCAGTTATCATTTACTGGGGCTCATCAGCTACTTAACTGCCGGTCCTACTGAAACAAGAGCATGGACCATCAAAGAAGGAACCAAAGCTCCCCAGGCTGCCGGTAAGATCCACTCTGACTTTGAGCGGGGCTTTATCCGCGCAGAGGTTGTAAATTACCAGGACCTTCTGGATTGCAAAAGCTACAGCGCAGCGAAAGAAAAAGGTCTGGTTCGTCTGGAAGGCAAGGAATATGTGGTTAAGGATGGCGATGTTGTCCTGTTCCGCTTTAATGTATAAAATATTCAATCGCGGTCACTTAACAGAGGCCGGAACATACTGGTCAGCGCCGGAAGGCGCTGGCCTCTTTTATTCTTTTTCTTCTTATCCATAAAACCATCTGGTCAGCATGGCTGATAAATTATGTCAATAAATAGATTGTTCTTGTAAACCACTTTTCTTATGCTATAATATGACGTGGCCATGCAGAAGACCTTTTTGCAGTTAAGGCAGAAGTTTTTAAATAAAGAAAAGGGAGTATTCACCAATGAAAACATTTGTTAACGCGATAATAGCCGGGATTGCCATCAGTATAGGCGGAGTGATTTATTTAACTCTCGAAAATCATATCGCTGGTTCTTTTTTATTTTCAATCGGATTATTTACCATTTATACCTTTGGATTTAATCTGTTCACAGGAAAGGTGTGTTATATTGTTAACGAAAGGCCGTCCTACTTATTAACAATACTTATTGTATACATAGGGAATTTTATAGGAACTGCAGGATCTGGGATTGTATTCAGACATACCAAACTGGCCAAGCTCATAGATCACACAATGGAACTAGTGATTATGAAGCTGGCGGATACCCTGTTCAGCACTTTTATCATGGCAGTCATGTGCGGTATTATGATGTGCATCGCAGTGATTGGCTATCAAACAATAAAAGACGGGATTGGAAAATATTTAGCTTTAGTCATGCCGGTCATGGTATTTATTCTTTCCGGTTATGAACACAGCATTGCAGATATGTTTTATTTTACTATGGGAAATGCCTGGAATGCAAAAGCATTCCTGTATATTCTGGTTATCTCTGCGGGAAATTTGGTAGGAGGAAGCCTCATTCCTTTGGCAAAAAAATATCTTAGCGAAGAGGCATCCCTCCTCCATTAGGGCGTTTTTTTAATATCCCGCTTACCGTTTCCATCTATCAGCGTTTTGCGTCATACGCCCCAAATTTGGGGCGTTCCTGATTCATAGCCACCTGGCTATGATATATACGGCAAGAACAGATATGAAAAGAGCTGTTTTGATTCCGTAGCCAATAAAGTTATTTCGGTAATACTTATCAAAAAGTTTTTTACTCATAGTTACCCCATCCCTTTCGTAGTTTCAGCAGAAAACAATTGTTACCTTCTACTAATACTATAATAAGGAACGTTATTTTTTCACAGGTTGTAATTATCGTTAGTGGTGCGTCATATTTTCGTTTTATTAATCCAATTGTAATAATGCCTGGAAAAAGGGGGTCATTTTCAGTTCCGGTAATGCGGTACACGTTTTTTTAAGGATTGAAAAGAGTATACGCCAAAACCAGAGACTTGAGTAGTCAGGCCAGAAAAACTGGGATTGAAAGCTGATAAGAAAACTTATAACTTAAGCTTCCATCGTTCCATGATCTATAAAGAAAAAGGCTTTTGTTCTATAGATGACCGCCCATCTATTTTACAAAAGCCTTTTTTCCTTTATTGGATTATTCCTCCCAGCTAAGCCAGGTTGGAGTACCCCATTAAACTCTTATCAACTTCCTTGGCCACTTCCCGGCCTTCTCTGATCGCCCAGACTACCAGCGATTGTCCCCGGCGCATATCACCGGCTGCAAACACTTTATCTACATTCGTCTTATATTTCCCGTCTTCTGTCTCCACATTACTTCTGCCGTTTAATTTCACGCCAAAAGCATCAGCGACGTAAGTCTGGGCGCCCAGAAATCCTGCTGCAATTAAAACAATATCGGTGGGAACTTCTCTTTCACTGCCGGCTACTGGTTCCATGTTTATGCGGCCGGTTTTTTCATCTGTTTTAGGCTCCAGTCCCATGAGCACGGCTTTGACTACTTTGCCGGACTTATCTTTAATAAACTCCTTTACCGTTGTCTGATAAACCCTGGGATCCTTTCCGAATACGGCGATGGATTCTTCCTGGCCGTAATCGATTTTCATTACTTTCGGCCATTCGGGCCAGCTATTATCAGGAGTTCTTTTTTCAGGCAGCTTTGGCATCATCTCAAGCTGGGTGACAGAAGCACATCCATGGCGGATGGCCGTTCCCACACAGTCGTTTCCGGTGTCACCGCCGCCGATGACGATGACATGCTTTCCTTTTGAGGAAATATAGCTGTTATCCTGTAAGTTGGAATTCAGCAGGCTTTTTGTGGTGGACTTTAAGAAATCCACTGCAAAATAAATTCCTTCCCCATCTCTTCCCGGAACCTTTAGGTCCCTTGGATTGGAAGCCCCGCAAGCCAGGATGATGCGGTCATATTCCTTTAACAGATCTTTGGCCTTCTGGTTTTTTCCGATATCGGTGCCTGTCAGGAACGTCACTCCTTCCTGCTTCATGATCTCCACCTTCCGGTCTATCACAAGTTTTTCCAGCTTCATGTTGGGGATCCCATACATGAGCAGACCACCTATTCGGTCCTCTCTTTCCAATACGGTAACACTGTGCCCCCGTTTGTTCAGTTGATCGGCTGCCGCCAGACCTGCGGGACCGGAACCGATGACGGCTACTTTTTTCCCGGTGCGGATCTTTGGCGGGATCGGACCTGCTATGCCGCTTTCATAAGCGCGTTCAATGATGGCATACTCATTTTCCTTGATGCTCACCGGGTCTCCGTTTAACCCGCAGGTACATGCGGCTTCACAGGGAGCCGGGCACACCCTGGCGGTAAATTCCGGAAAACTATTGGTTTTTTTCAGCCTGTTGTAGGCCTGCTGCCATGTCCCGGTGTATACAAGCTCATTCCATTCCGGGATCAGATTGTTAAGGGGACAGCCGGAAACCATGCCCTTTAAGATCATGCCGGACTGGCAGAAGGGGACGCCGCAGTCCATGCAGCGCGCACCCTGGCATTTTTGTTCTTTTTCAGAAAGAGGCAGGTGAAACTCGTTATAATTCTTAATACGAGCCTTGGGGTCTACCGCTTTTCCTGTTTTTCTGCTGTATTCTAAAAATCCTGTTGGCTTTCCCATGATCAGCTCCTCCTTACTTTTTTGTGTTTGCATAAAATGCTTCAATCTGTGCCTGTTCGCTGCTTAACCCTTTTTCCTCCATCTGAACGATGGTGTTCAGCATGCGTCTGTAATCATGAGGCATGACCTTCTTAAACTTAGGAAGATACTCTCCGAAGTTATCAAGAATCTCTTTTCCTTTAGCGGAATTGGTGTAAGCCACATGTTCTTTAATCATGTCTTTTAATTCAAGAACATCATATTTATTGGAGACCTCTTCAAAGGAAACCATTTCCTTATTAAGCCTCTTATATAAATCTCTCTTTTCATCCAGAACATAGGCGATGCCGCCGCTCATACCGGCAGCAAAATTCTTGCCGGTGGGGCCCAGCACCACCACACGCCCGCCTGTCATGTATTCACAGCCATGGTCTCCCACGCCTTCCACAACAGCGGTCGCACCAGAGTTCCGTACGCAGAAACGTTCGCCTGCGATCCCGCAGATGAATGCCTTTCCGTTTGTAGCGCCGTATAAGGCCACATTTCCGATGATAATGTTATCCTCGGCCTTAAATTTAACGCCCTGAGGCGGATAGACCACCAGCTTGCCGCCGGAAAGTCCTTTTCCAAAATAATCGTTGCTGTCGCCCACCAGCTCTAAAGTAAGGCCTTTTGGTATAAAGGCTCCAAAGCTCTGACCGCCGCTGCCCGTACAGTTGATGGTAAAGGTATCCTCCAAAAGCCCATCCGGATAAAGTCTGGTAATTTCCGAGCCAAATATGGTACCCAGGGCCCGATCCGTATTGGAAATATCGATATGAAGGCTCTTTTTCTGACCGGCCCGCAGAGCATCTCTTAATTTCTTAAGGATGATCTTCTCATCCATGGTTTTCTCCAGTTCAAAATCATACACCTGCTTCTTATCGTATCCTAAAAGCTTCTGCCCTGCATAGGAATTTCCCAAGATAGCGGAAAAATCCACCTTTCCGGCTCTTTCAGAAGGAATACTGGCTTTCTTCTTTAACAAATCCGTCCTTCCCACAAGTTCATCAACGGTGTGGATACCAAGCTTTGCCATATATTCCCGAAGCTCTTTGGCAATAAAATTCATGAAGTTGATTACGTGCTCCGGTTTTCCCTTAAAGCGCTTCCTCAGCTCCGGATTCTGGGTAGCAATGCCCACCGGGCAAGTATCCAGATTACAGACTCTCATCATGACACAACCCATGGTCACAAGAGGGGCTGTAGCAAAACCGAACTCCTCAGCACCCAGTGCACAGGCAATGGCAACATCCCGCCCCGTCATCAGCTTCCCGTCTGTCTCCAGGATCACCTTATCCCTTAACCCATTCATAATCAGAGTCTGATGGGCCTCCGCTACACCAAGTTCCCATGGAAGCCCTGCATTATAAATGGAGTTTCTCGGAGCCGCTCCGGTTCCGCCGTCAAAGGCGGAAATGAGGATTACTTGTGCACCTGCCTTTGCAACACCGGCGGCGACTGTACCCACACCTGCCTCAGAAACCAGTTTTACGGAGATTCTGGCATTGGTATTGGAATTTTTCAAGTCATAAATCAGCTGGGCCAGATCCTCAATGGAATAGATATCATGGTGAGGCGGCGGGGAAATAAGGCCTACTCCAGTAGTGGAATGCCTGGTTTTGGCAACCCATGGATATACCTTTCCGCCTGGAAGCTGACCTCCTTCTCCCGGCTTCGCTCCCTGGGCCATTTTAATCTGGATTTCTTTGGCACTGACCAGATACCTTGAGGTTACGCCAAAGCGCCCGGAAGCAACCTGCTTAATGGCAGAACACCGGTTTACGCCGTCCGGACCTGTGGTCAGACGCTCCAGGCTTTCGCCACCCTCACCACTGTTGGATTTTCCATGAATCCGGTTCATGGCAATCGCCAGGGTTTCATGGGCTTCCTGGGAAATGGATCCGTAGGACATAGCTCCCGTTTTAAACCGTTTAACTATGGATTCTTCGCTTTCTACCTCTTCCAAAGGTATTTCCTTTGTCTTGGAGTAATCAAAGTCCAAAAGACTTCTTAAATTAACCGTCTGCCCCTCTTCTGTCAAGGCATGGGTATATTCTTTGAAAGTTTCGTAGCTCCCGGTCCTGGCCGCTTCCTGTAAAAGATGGATGGTAAGAGGATTGTATAAATGTTCCTCTTGCCCTGCCCTCTCCTTATGGCTTCCCACACTGTCCAGGGTTAAATCCACGTCAAGGCCAAGGGGATCAAAGGCAGCTGAGTGAAGGACATCCACATCATTGGCTATGTCATCCAGGGTGATGCCTCCCACTCTGCTCACCGTATCTGTAAAATATTTGTCAATCACTTTCTTTGAAATGCCGATTGCCTCAAAAATCTGGGCTCCCTGGTAGGACTGTATGGTAGATATCCCCATCTTGGAAGCAATTTTTACGATGCCATGTAGAACTGCCGCATTATAATCCTCTACGGCTGCATAATAATCTTTATCCAGCATGCCCTTTTCAATGAGGGAACGGATGGATTCCTGGGCCAGGTAGGGGTTAATGGCACAGGCTCCATATCCCAGCAAGGTGGCAAAGTGATGTACTTCTCTTGGCTCTCCGCTTTCCAGTATAAGCGCCACAGAAGTCCTCTTTTTTGTTTTTACCAGATGCTGCTGCAAAGCCGATACCGCAAGCAGGGAAGGGATGGGCAAATGGTTTTCGTCAATATCCCGGTCAGACAAAATGATGATATTCGCGCCATCATGGTGAGCCCGGTCTACTTCCAGAAACAGCCTGTCAATTGCTTTTTCCAGGGAAGTATTTTTATAGTAGGTAACGGGAATCACTTCTACCTTAAAGCCAGGCTTCTTCATATTTTTAATTTTCAGCAGGTCCGTACAGGTAAGAATGGGATTATTGACCTTCAGGATCTTGCAGTTTTCCGCCGTCTCCTCCAGGATATTTCCTTCCTCACCCACATAAACCGTAGTAGATGTAACGATCTCTTCCCGGATGGAGTCAATGGGCGGATTGGTAACCTGGGCAAAGAGCTGTTTGAAATAGTTAAACAGAGGCTGCTGCTTTTTGCTTAATACCGCCAGAGGACTGTCTGCTCCCATGGCAGAAACTGCTTCCGCACCGTTTAAGGCCATGGGAAGGATCATGGTTTTGTATTCCTCATAGGTATAACCATAAGTCTTCTGCAGCTTTGCCCTTTCCTCTCTGTTCATAGCAGGAACCCCTATATTGGGGATGGGCAGCTTTCTCAGCTCAATTAGATTGGAATCCAGCCATTCCCCATAAGGCTGGCGGGCCGCATAATATTCTTTCAGCTCCTCATCGCTGACCAGGCATCCCTTAACTGTATCAATGAGAAGCATCTTGCCTGGACGAAGGCGCTCTTTTCTCACCACATGGCTCTGCTCAATATCAATGGCGCCTACCTCAGAAGCCAGGATCATCTGGTCCTCATCGGTAATGTAATATCTGGACGGACGAAGGCCATTGCGGTCCAGTACGGCCCCAACCAGGTCGCCGTCACTGAATACGATGGAAGCCGGTCCATCCCAGGGTTCCATCATGGTTGCATAGTAACGGTAAAAATCCTTGATTTCCTGAGGCATGGATTTGTCATGCTCCCAAGGTGCAGGAATGGTCACCATGACAGAAAGTGGAAGATCCATTCCGCTCATCATCATAAATTCCAGCGCATTATCAAGCATGGCAGAATCGGAACCTTCCTGGTTAATGATTGGAAGGACCTTATGCATGTCATACCGGAAATACTCGGACTCCATATTCTCTTCCCTGGCCATCATCTTATCCACATTTCCGCGAATGGTATTGATCTCACCATTATGAACAATAAGGCGGTTGGGATGGGCTCTCATCCAGCTGGGGTTTGTATTGGTACTGAACCTGGAATGAACCACTGCAATGGCAGATTCATAATCCTTATCCTGGAGGTCCGGAAAAAATTTCCTAAGTTCCTTCACCAGAAACATACCCTTATATACAATGGTTCTGCTGCTTAAGGAAACCACATAGGTATTGTCGTTGCTCTGTTCAAAAATCCGCCTTGATACATAAAGTTTCCGGTCAAACTCCAATCCTCTGGCCGTATCAGCTGGCTTTTTTACAAAGCCCTGGGCTATGCATGGCATACAGTCCACAGCTTTGGCGCCGATCAGCTCCGGATGAATGGGCACATCTCTCCAGCCAGTAAATTCAAGTCCCTCTTTCTTTACAATGATCTCAAACATCTTTTTGGCTTGATTTCTGGCAAGCTCGTCCTGAGGAAAGAAAAACATGCCAACACCATATTCCCTCTCCTCACCAAGCTCAATGCCCAGAGGCTTTGTTACCTTTTTAAAAAACTTATGGGAGATCTGAAGCATGATTCCAACTCCGTCTCCTGTCTTTCCTTCCGCATCCTTTCCTGCACGGTGTTCCAGGTTCTCTACGATATGGAGAGCCTGATCCACGGTCCTGTGACTCTTCACGCCTTTTATGTTGGCCACGGCTCCGATGCCGCAGTTATCATGCTCAAAGCGGGGATCATATAGGCCCGGCAACTCCTTTTTATTAGGGGATTGTAAACCTTTATCCATAATCTCTTCCTTTCCTCTCTCTTGCCCATGCTAATTGGGCATAATGGTATGCCCCTTGGTTATGGTGGTTGTCCAGAAGGCGTTTCTTTTTCTAGCCCAAGTTTTATGAGCATCCCTGATTACTTCCTCTTCTTTTGTGATGCCAATGAGTAACAGTAAATTTTTAGTTGATAATACTACATTTTTATCTCCTTGTAAACGAGTTTTATTCTTATATTTTCAGATAATTCGACTTTAATATAAATTTAAAATTATATTCTCACAATTCAGGTATCTATCAATATTTTTTCTCCTTAAATAACACAACTCATCGTCCTTTTAAGAATCCTGGTACAAACTTCTAATTATATGAAGTTTTCACTTTCAATCGTTAAGTCTGCATTTCATATTCAAAACTTTCAAACTGCTTTCCCTCATAATCCCACCCTTTTTTACACAGAAAAAGCCCCGGGAATTTCTTCCCAGGGCTTATACAAACTTTTTTCAAAAAATAAAACTGAATTACATTTCTCCAAGTCCGCTTTCAATTGCTTCCGTCATGGTTTTCATTGCAGCTGCCTCATCTTCGCCTTCACAGATTAATTTGATCTCTGTTCCACACTTAATTCCGGCTGCCATAACGTTTAACACGCTCTTTGCTACGATTCTCTTCTCTCCATATTCGATGATTACATCGGATTTAAATTTCATTGCTGTCTGAGAAAGAACTCCTGCTGGTCTTAAATGAAGTCCTGATGGATTTACTACGGTCAGTGTTTTTGATAACATATTTTTATCTCCTTTATCCTCAATTTTTTATACTCCTTGCAGTTAATTTTATAACAATATCCAATTTGTGTCAAGACAAACCAGTATGTCTTTTTACATAATTTACAAAGCATTTTCCTGTCTAAGAAATTTCCGAAAGCTCCTGCGTTTCTTTCTGGGAATAGTTACAGCCGCAGTAATCCTGCCTGTATAGACCGTATTTCTCAGAAAGCTCTACAGAACGCTTAAATCCATTTTTTTTCTTGAAATCAGAGGGAAGATAAGCAACACGATACTCCTTTGCAAGCTTCTCACCGATCTCATTGAGCTTTTCCGCATTCTTTAAAGGGCTTATGGACAGAGTGGTGGTGAAATAATCGAAGCGCCCGGCCTGAGCAACCTTTGCAGCCTCCTGGAGGCGTAGTTCATAGCATTTAAAACATCTGGCGCCGCCTTCCGGCTCCCTTTCAAGACCTCTCACAATCCGGTGAAATTCTTCCGGTTCATAAGCTCCTGTTTCCAAAGTTACAGGATGAATAAAATCCATAGATGCAATGAGCCTTTCCTGCTCTTTCACCCGTCTTTTGTATTCCATCGGCTGATCTATATTGGGATTATAGAAATACACAGTTATTTCAAAATAGCGGGATAAATATTCCAGCACATAACTGCTGCAAGGCGCACAACAGCTGTGTAAAAGCAGCCTGGGAACCTTTCCCTGTTCCTCTAATCCTGCAATGATCTGATCCAATTCCTTCTGATAATTCCTCTGGTTCATGGTAGCTCCTTCCCTGCTGTTTTCAAAAGCACAAAAAGGCGTCTGCAGCAGCCTGCAACGCCTCTTGTTTCCTATAGGAAATCCCTGATCCTTTTACTGCGAACAGGATTTCTTAGCTTTCTAAGAGCCTTCGCTTCTATCTGCCTGATACGCTCCCGGGTAACATTAAACTCTTTTCCAACTTCTTCCAAAGTACGGGGATGGCCATCCTCTAATCCAAATCTGAGTACGATCACCTGACGTTCTCTCTCCTTTAAATCTCCAAGAAGAGCATCAATGTGCTCTCTCAGCATAACGGATTCTACGTTACCTTCCGGAGTCACAACATTATTATCAGCCACGAAATCTCCCAGGTTGGAATCATCTTCCTCACCAATAGGAGTTTCAAGGGATGCAGGTTCTCTGGCGATCTGCATGATCTCCATAACCTTATCTTCTGTCATGTCAAGAGCTTCCGCCAGTTCTGAAACAGACGGCTCATATCCAAGCTCAAGAGTCAGCTTTCTCTGCATCTTAGACATCTTATTAATCGTTTCCACCATATGCACAGGCACACGGATTGTTCTGGCCTGGTCTGCAAGGGCTCTGGTTACAGACTGGCGTATCCACCAGGTAGCATATGTACTTAATTTATAACCTTTGGTATAATCAAATTTTTCCACGCCTTTAATAAGGCCTAAATTTCCTTCCTGAACCAAATCAAGGAAACTCATTCCACGGCCTGTATAACGCTTTGCTATGCTGACTACAAGGCGAAGGTTTGCTTCGATCAAGCGCTCTTTGGCATCATCATCACCATCCGCTTTTCTCTTAGCAAGGCGCAGTTCTTCCTCTGCATTCAAAAGTGGCACCGTGCCAATTTCCTTCAGGTACATGCGGACAGGGTCTTCCGTTCCGATGCCGTCCAGCAAGTCAATGGCGTCAAGATCAATATCTTCTTCATCCATTTCCTTAAAGCCGTCATCAAGATCATCATCCAAAAGCAGGTCGTCTGACATGAGCACATCATCAGTTAAAACGGAATCGTCAATGACCGGGATCACGTCTACGCCGCGATTCTCCAGGTACGTATAAATCTGATCCATCTGCTCTGTTGTCAGTTCTTCCCCCATAAAGAAGTTATTAATCTCCGTTACGTCCAACGCATTTTGCTTCGTTTTTGCAAGTTCGACCAGTTTTCCAAGCTTATCTAAAAAATTATCCTTTTCCACTTAATAACGTCCTTTCGCTAAGAGGTATACATAAAGCCCACACAACTTTTCATTATATACTACCGGAATCCATATTTCAACATATTTCTGTCAAAATAGCAGTTTTATTGCTTTTTCGGCGTTTTTCTCATAATACGGATTCTTTTCTTTAAATTTATGATATTTACTTCCCTCCTGGTCCCGCCGAATTCCCCATCTAATACCCAGTCAATAGGCTCTTTTGAGAGAATTTTCAAAGACCTTGTCCGAAATTTATGGACGTATTCATTTGGTTCTTCCTTCAAAAACATGTAATTAATGATGTTGGTCAAATCCAGAGGAGTTTTGGGTGTTCGTATCAACAGCACTTCAAATTCACCGTCGTCAAGAGCCACATCCTGAGTCACAAGCCCTTTAAAACCCCCGACGCTCATGGTATTGGTAATCATGCCGAAAATAAACTCCCCCTCCAGTATCATTTCCTCTTTCTTGCCCACGCCCTCAGGACACTCTCCACACTCAATCCGCATCTCATAGGACTGTATGGAAGCCAGGCTCTTCATTCCTTCCAGCATATACGCCTGATGCCCCAGGACATTCTTCTTATCCTGAGGGGTTAAATAAGAAACCTCTGTAAAGGCCCCGAACGCTGCAATATACACAAAGTGCCTGTCCCCGCAGAAACAGCCGATATCAATGGGAAAAGGCTCGCCAAAAACAGCCGCTTCCGCCGCTTTTACCATGCTTTTGGAAATCTTTAAGCTGGAAGCAAAATCATTGGTGGAACCGGCAGGGATATATCCCAGGTTTGGGATATTATCCAATTTCATGAGACCGCTTATGGTTTCATTCAAAGTCCCGTCTCCTCCGCTGCACACAACCAGATCAACACTTTCCCCGTATGCTGCAGCAGCCTCCATTGCATCACCTGTCCGCTGTGTCACATGAACCAACAATTCATAGCCGGCCTTTGCAAAAATATCCAGGATATCCATCAGCTTATTCCTGATCTGAGCCTTCCCGGAACGCGGATTAAATATAAATAGAATCTTTTTCATTATATCACCTGATCAATTTTGTATACGTCTTAAATGCACCTGGCAGGGAATAAGTTTTTTTTAAGTCTTCCGCAGTAACCCATAAAAAATCTCCATTGGGCCGTTCTCCAAGTTCAATCCGAAATCCTATCATATGCCATTCCACATGGCTGAATACATGCTTTGCAGCAGGAAGAGGCGTTATTTTGGCCTCCTCTACTCCCAGCCTGGCAAGCAGCGCTTCCTCTTCTAAATGCCCCTCCACATTTGGGAACTCATAAAGAGAAGCCAAAAGCCCTGTATCATCCCGCCTGCGGATGGCAACCCGTCCATCCTGCCACAGGAGCATTACCGTCTTATCCTCCGCCCTGCGGGCCTTTTTAGGCGTTTTCACCGGAATCTCACCGGTAAGGTCCTTGATTCTTGCAATGCAGATGGAAGCCAGGGGACATTGGCTGCACAGGGGCGAACCGTTTGGCACGCAGACAATCGCTCCGATTTCAATGAGGCCCTGATTATAAGAGCTGGCAGCCTGTTCTGGCATTACTGCCTTTAATTCCTCTTCCATACGGCTTTTGACTGCCTGCTTTAATATGTCTTCCCTGCTGCCTGTTACTCTGGAAACAACCCGCAAAACATTGCCGTCAACCGCCGGGACCGGAATGCCAAAAGCGATGGACGCAATCGCACCTGCGGTGTAAGACCCGATCCCCGGAAGCTTTTTAAGCTCCTCGTAGGATGCCGGAAGCTCTCCGCCATACTGCTCTACAAGAAGCTCTGCTGTTTTCTTTAGATTTTTTGCCCTGCTGTAATATCCAAGCCCCTCCCAGAGTTTCAGTAACCGGTCTTCCGGCACTGCCGCCAGATCATTGATTCCTGGTAAGGCCTCCATAAAGCGCTGGAAATAAGGTTTTACAGCCTCCACTCTGGTCTGTTGGAGCATGATTTCCGATATCCATACCCGGTATGGTTCCGGCTTGTCCCTCCATGGAAGGGCCCTGGCATGCTCCCTGTACCAGGATAAAAGCGGGCGTTCCATGGCCTTTAAACGCTCTCTGGCGCCCAGTTCTTTTTCCTGAGGTTCTAAAACCTGTAATTGATCATAAAGCGAATGGTTCTTCATTACACATATCCATAGATTCCCCGGACAGATACCTCTCCGGAGATCACATGTTTTACCTCTCCCGGCTGTACTTCCACAAGAAGCTCTCCCTTTTCATTAATTCCCAGGGCCACGCCAGTATAATCACCTGATCTGTCCAGAATTCTTACTTCCTTTCCCGTATTGACCATATGCTTATTATAGACACTTATCAGCCCGGATAAATCACCCTGGCTGATAAATTCTTCATAATATTGTTCAAATGCCTCCATAATAGCGGCAACCAACCGGCTTCTTCTCACCTTTTCTCCTGTTTCCAGAAGCAGGGAGGTGGCCATCTGACTTACTTCTTCCGGAAATTCTTCCATATTGACGTTGATACCGATCCCCACTACGACATAATGGATTCCTTCCAGTTCGGCGCTCATTTCTGTCAAAATACCGCATATTTTTTTCCCATTTGCCACAATATCATTCGGCCACTTAATGCCGGTATCAAGGCCCGTAACGTCTTTTATCCCGTCATAGACCGCCAGGGCGGCTACCAGTGTAATCATGGAAGCGGAAGCTGGAAGAATATCCGGCCTTAGGATCAAGCTCATAAATATGTTCTTCCCGGATGGGGACACCCAGGCGCGGCCTCTTCTGCCCCGCCCAGCGCTCTGGCAGTCAGACACAACAAGGGTTCCACTGGAAGCTCCTTCTTCTGCCAGACGCCTGGCCCTTATGTTAGTGGAATCAATGACCTCGTGGTATTCCACGTCCCGGCCAAATTTCCCTTTGATACAGCTTTTAATCTCCGTTTTCGTCATTATATCACAAGAACCGATGAAATGATACCCTTTATTTCGAACCGCTTCAATTTGATATCCCTCTTCTTCAAGCTGGCGGATGGCTTTCCAAATGGCCGTCCTGGAAACCCCAAAGCGGCCGCACAGCTCCTGCCCGGATAAGTAGCCGTCACTCTCCTTAAGCAGCTTAAGAATCTCAGTTTTCATTGATATCACCTCCACCAGATGCTCACCGCACTGATTACAGTAAGGGCGATAAGAAGAAATCCGAACATAAGGACAGCAATGCCTGCCGCCTTCTTCTTTTTCTCTCTGCCGCTAAGCCTGATTTTATAAATCCCGTTGATCAGATTAAGCATGCCGGCCAGAAAAAATATTGCCGGGAACAGAAACATATGATCTTCCGGATTTAAAAATGATATGACAGCCAATGTTACAATCAGGATTCCTACTACAATATGGAGGACATCCACAATCATGGAAGCGTTTCTTAGGCTTCTTCCTCGTTCTTGTATATACATGTTCTACTCTCCTAACGTTGCCACCATTACCGCCTTAATAGTGTGCATTCTGTTTTCTGCTTCATCAAATACCACAGATGCGCCGGATTCAAAGACATCCTCTGTTACTTCATTTCCTTTGACGGCCGGCAGGCAGTGCATAAATATGGTAGTATCTTTCCCTGTTTTTTCCATCAGATCCTTATTCACCTGATATGGTTTTAAAAGTGTAATACGCTGGGCAGCCTTGTCCTCTTCTCCCATGGAGCACCATACATCGGTATAAATGGTATCTGCATCTTTAACCGCATCCGTATCCTCTGTCAGAGTGATGGTACTTCCGCTTTCACCGGCATAACCTTGGCATAATTCAACCAACTCATTATTAGGCCAAAGGCTCTTAGGTGCCAGGATGGTAAAATGAACACCCATCTTGCTCATACCGATCATCAGGCTGTTCGCCATGTTATTACGTCCATCCCCTGCGTATACGAACCGGAGTCCCTTTAAATATCCGAAATGTTCTTTCATCGTAAGAAGGTCTGCCAGTATCTGTGTTGGATGATAATCATCAGTCAGCCCGTTCCACACCGGAACACCTGCATATTTAGCCAGATCTTCCACGGTCTTATGCTTAAATCCGCGGAATTCGATTCCGTCAAATACCCTTCCCAAAACTCTTGCCGTATCCTCCACGCTTTCCTTATGTCCAAGCTGAATATCATCTTTTCCTAAATATTCCGGGTGTGCGCCTTCATCAACCGCAGCGACCACAAAAGAACATCTGGTGCGGGTTGACGGCTTTTCAAAAATAAGAGCAATGTTTTTCCCCTTAAGGGAGTTCCCTGTGATCCCCTGTTTTTTCTTGGCTTTTAAATCAGCGGCTAAGTCCAGCAGGTATCCAATCTCTTCCGGTGAATAATCCTTTAATGTGATAAAATTTCTTCCTTTTAAGTTCATATTGCATCCTCCGCTTTTCTATTTGTATTTTTATACGTTATTATAGTGTATCTCGCATAGTTATGCAATACTTTTTTTATTTTTGTATATTAATGCATTAAGGGTATATACCTGCTGATCCAATTTATTTATAAAAAAGGGGTGAAAGTTGTTTTTCTCTCAGACTATATCCCCCTGTCGCGGCGTTTTCACCTTGTCAAGGGACCGCAGCTTCTTTCTGATCTCCTCCATGAGCTGATCCACTGTATAAATCCGAAAGCGTTTGACTTTCAAACGTTTTGCCAGATCTTCCAACAGGCCTAAGTACATATCCTTGTAATCCCAGTCCTCCTTCAGCTTAAATTCCACAGCAAGCCTGGGGAATATCTTTTCCGTAAAGGCACGGTAACCCGTCAGGGCTGCCATTCCCTCTTCATTAAGCGTATCCTGCATATATATTTTAAAAAGCTCCACTTCCGACATCATCTTATCAAAATAGTAGGGTTCGTTATATGGTGCATCAATATAATAGATACGCCCGCAAAGGCCATATAAGAACCTTTTTGCATCAAAATATCCCAAAGTCATATTTTTTCTCGTCTGTTTTTTATTAAACGCCAGGATTCCCCCAAGGTCCTGCCTGGGTGCTATGTGATACACATGGATCCCTTCCGGAATCTCAGTCACCCGTTCTTTGTCATACCCCAGACCATAGATGCGGATCACAATGATGTCTTCATACCCATGATCAAGAAGAACATTAATGGGGACATTGTTGACTCCACCACCATCCATATACCGCTTTCCGCCCAGCTTTTCATTTTTAAAAGCCAGGAAGTAAGCGCTGGCTAGCAGCATATCCTTGATGGATCCTGCATCGCTTTTTATAATATCCTCAGCTATTTCCTTCCTGTCTGAAACCGAATAAGTTACGGTATAAAGTTCTCTGTCAGAGTTTCTGAGCTTTTCCTCATCTCCCACCACTTCTTCAATGAGACTTTTCAGAGGAGTGATATCAAATCCACCATCCTTTACGATCTGCAGTCCGCTGCTTATCAGTTCCTGTAGATTTAAGGACTTGAAATCCTTTTCCTTTAACGCCTTTATGGTTTCATCGTTTACCGACATGACATGAGAGTACTCAATGTTCTTCCATATCTCTTCCGCCCGTTCCAGATCATCCATGCAGATAAGAGCGCCGTTTAAGGAGCCAACGGAAACACCTGCAACTCCCTTTATCTTTACTCCTTCTTCCCTCAGAGCCTTCCAGGCACCGATCTGGTAAGCTCCCTTGGCCCCTCCTCCTTCAAGCACCAGTCCATACTCTCTGCCTAAATCCAGTTTCAGTTCCATAAGCCCTCCTTTTAGACTATCTAAGGAAACACCCTGCAGGTTTACCTCTATGCCCAACAAACATGGGCAGAATAAAGAAATTATGCCAAAAACGCAGCAAGAGGGCATCTGCCCCCTGCTGCGATGTGTTTAAATGGAAGTCCGGCTGTTGCCGTCATAAAGGATATCCTCTGTGGATATCGCGGCAATCATGAAAAATTATTCCACCGGATTCTTAGCGATCTCGGTAATGGAAGTAACCAGCCCGGCCATGTTCTGAATATCGGAAGGGATAATGATTTTGGTAGCCTTGCCGTCAGCAACCGCCTTAAATGCCTCCAGGCTCTTAATGACTAAAACCGAATGATCCGCACCAGCATCCTTAATCATACGTATTCCATCCGCATTGGCCTGCTGGATCTTTAAGGTAGCTTCTGCCTGGCCTTCTGCCTCACGGATCCGTTTTTCCTTTTCTGCCTCTGCATGAAGGATTGCAGCCTGCTTTTCAGCTTCCGCATCAAGGATTGCAGATTCCTTCTTTCCTTCCGCAACAAGAATGGTGGATGTCTTCTCTCCTTCTGCCCTTAAGATAGCTTCACGGCGTTCACGCTCTGCTTTCATCTGCTTCTCCATGGCATCCTGAATGGCTGCCGGAGGCATGATATTCTTAAGCTCCACACGGTTTACCTTGATTCCCCACGGGTCAGTAGCAATATCAAGGGTCTCTCTCATCTTTGCGTTGATGGTCTCTCTAGAAGTCAACGTCTGATCCAGCTCCAGATCACCGATGATGTTACGAAGGGTCGTAGCCGTCAGATTCTCAATGGCCATGATGGGATTCTCAACACCGTAAGCATAAAGCTTCGGGTCTGTTATCTGAAAAAATATGACCGTGTCGATTCTCATAGTAACGTTATCCTTTGTGATAACCGGCTGAGGCGGGAAGTCTGCCACCTGCTCTTTTAAATTGACCCTTTTAGCCACACGGTCAATAATTGGCATCTTAATATGAACGCCTACGGACCATGTCTCCATGAATGCTCCCAAGCGTTCTACGACCAGAGCCTGTGCCTGGGGAACGATCCTGATACAAGTTGACAATAAAGCCAGAATAACAATCAATATAATAATAACTGCTGTAAATCCTACAACTCCCATTCTATGATTCCTCCTTATTCATACTCACAATTAGTTTTACGCCTCTGATTTCCTTTACTTCCACGATAGCACCTACGGGGTATATGCTGTCTTCCTCCAGCGCTCTGGCCGTCCATTCCTGTCCGTTTAGGATCGCCGCGCCTTTACCCTCCACGTTGTTGATTGTGGCCGTTACCCTGGCATGTTTTCCAATGAGGCTATCCATATTGGTCTTTACCGTGTTCTGATTAACATACTTTAAGGCAAAAGGCCTTGTAAAGAATAAAAGAATAAAAGATACAATAACAAACAACGCCAGCTGCACCTGAATATTTATTCCAAACAGTGCCAGCACAAATGCAACCAATGCTCCTCCCGCAAACCAGATGGTTGTCAGGGCCATGGTCGCCGCTTCAATTCCAAGAAGCACTACAAATACAATAAGCCAATAGACTGCTGCCATCTTATCATTCCCCTTCCCTGCCATTGTAGGCAAAGCTGCCCGGCAAATCTATCTGTTGACGTACGCTATAGTTCGGCCACTTCATTCATAATGCGGCAGATAGTACATATTTCTGAAAGACGCATGTAAATGTATGACGAACTACTACTATCATACTATATGTTCCGGTATTTCTCAATATTTTCTCAATATTTCCGCCTTTAAAAAGCCTTACAATTTTCTAACGGCTACATCCGACGCTGTCTGGCAGCTTCAAACATCAATACAGAGGCCGCAACCGCCGCGTTTAAGGATTCTACCTTCCCTTTCATGGGGATCTTTACATAAGCATCCGCCAGCGCTGCCGTTTCATCTGTCAGGCCGTTTGCTTCATTTCCCACTAAAAACCCTGTATCAACAGTATAATCCTCTTTTTCATAATTATTCCTGCCATCTAAATGTGCCGCATACAGTCTGACCCCGCCAGCTTTTAAGGCCTTTAAAGAAGCCGTAAGGTCTTTCGTATAAACAAATGGAACACGAAAAACAGATCCCATGGTGGAGCGGATTACCTTTGGATTATAAACGTCCGCCGTAGTATCACTCATGAGCACGCCGGTGATTCCAGCCCCTTCCCCGGCCCTGAGAATCGTTCCAAGATTCCCCGGGTCCTGAATGTTTTCCAATATCATTAGAAACGAAGGACCAGGTGCAGCCAGCAAGTCCTCCTCCTTGCAGGCATACTGCCTTACAATGGCTAAAATCCCCTGAGGCGTCTGGGTATCTGACATGACCTTAAACACATCCTCCGAAACAACCTCGTACTTCACTTCTGACAAAAGCTTTTTATGGGCTTCATCCTTTAAAAAACCTTCCGATACAAAAACGCTGTCAATCCTGTCCACCGGAATTTCCTTAAACATACGAAGGCCTTCCGCTACAAAGAGGCCGTTTAAATTTCTGACTTTGGCTTTCTTTGATAAGTTCATCACCTGTTTCACCCTTGCATTGGCACTACTGGTTATCATAATGTACCTCTCTTTTATAAATTTTCCAGTTCTTCCAGCCACAGGCGGCTTACGGCATCACTTGGCATGCGTAAATCTCCCCTTGGGGATACTGCCACCGAACCAACCTTAGGTCCATCAGGCATGCAGGAACGCTTAAACTGCTGGCTGAAAAATCTGCGGTAAAATACCTTTAACCATTTTAAAATGACTTCCTTCTCATAATTTCCTGTAAAAGCGTAGACCGCCATGCGGTAAACCTTCTCCGGCCGGCAGCCGAACCTTAAGATCTGGTACAGGAAGAAATCGTGAAGTTCATAGGGGCCTACCAGGTCCTCTGTCTTCTGGGCAATTTCTCCATCCTGAGGCGGAAGAAGTTCCGGACTTACAGGCGTGTCCAAAACATCAAGAAGCACACCGCTTAAAGCCTCTTCCCCGCAGGTATCCGCATAGTAGTGTACCAGATGGCGCACCAGGGTCTTTGGCACTGATGCATTGACTCCGTACATGGACATATGGTCGCCGTTATAGGTCGCCCAGCCTAGAGCTAACTCAGACATATCACCCGTTCCTATGACCATTCCATTCAGCTTGTTTGCCATATCCATTAGCACCTGCGTCCTCTCCCTGGCCTGGGAGTTTTCATAGGTTACATCGTGAACATCCTCACTATGTCCAATATCCCGGAAATGAAGGCTTACGGCTTCCCTGATATTCACCTCTATAAGCTCAGCTCCAAGGGTTTGGGTCAGGGTGCAGGCATTCTGATAAGTCCGGTCCGTTGTTCCGAAACAGGGCATGGTCACCGCATGGATCTGATTTCTGGGGATTTCCAGCATATCAAAGGCCCGGACTGTCACAAGAAGGGCAAGGGTGGAATCTAAGCCTCCGGAAATTCCTATCACTGCATGCTTGCAGCCTGTATGGGCAAGCCTCTTTTTTAAGCCCATAGCCTGTATGGAGAGAATTTCCTCACATCTTCTGTTCCTCTCCTTCGCATTATCCGGGACAAAGGGCCTTGGATCAATAAATCTATTTAAGTCCAGTTCCTTTTTCTTCATTTTAAAAGAAACCACCGTATAATTCGTATGGTCGGCCTGGGGAAAGGTGGTCATCCGCCGCCTTTCGTGAATCAGCCTCTCCAAATCCATATCCCCGTAAATGGTCTCATTTCCAAAACGTTTGGATTCTGCAAGCAAAGCACCGTTTTCTGCTATCAGGTTCTGACCTCCAAACACCAGATCCTGAGTGGATTCTCCCTCTCCTGCGTTGGCATAGATAAAACCACATACCAGACTGGCAGAATGTCCCGTGATAAGGCTTCTCCGGTAAATATCCTTACCCGTTGTCTCATCGCTGGCAGAACAGTTTACAATCACCGTTGCTCCGGCGGTAGCATGACGGATGGACGGAGGGTTTGGAACCCATGCATCCTCGCAGATCTCCGCTGCCACGACAAGCTGGGGAATGTCCTCACATGCGAAAAGAATATTGGCTCCCATGGGAATCAGTTCATCTTCCCATTTTACCATCACCGGTATTTCGTTTCCCGGCTGGAAATAACGCAGTTCATAAAACTCTGAATAATTGGGCAGATTCGTCTTTGGTACGATTCCAAGAATCCTTCCGTTTTGTATGGCAACAGCCGTATTATATAACTTTCCTCCCCATTCCCAGGGCATTCCTATAAAGCATAGAAGATCGTTGCCTTCCGTTGCCTTTAAGATCTCTTTAAGCTCCTTTTGGGCCTTTCTTAACAGGGCATCCTGCCCGAATAAATCGCCGCAGGTATAGGCTGTCAGGCAAAGCTCCGGAAACACCATGAGTTTTGCCTGCCTTTTAATTCCCTCTTTTATCTGCTCACAAATCCGCTCCCTGTTAAATTCCGGGTCTGCTACCTTTACGTCAGGGGTTGCCGCGGCAACCCGGATATATCCATGTTTCATCTCATTTATCTCCTATCTATTCATTGCTTCCATTTGGTATCCACTTGGCCTTTATGCTGTAAACACAGTCCATCAGCATGGTTGTAATCCATGTTATAGGATAACACCACATCACCGCTCCAAAACTGGGGAAAAATGGCACCAGCAGATTAATATAGATCATACGCAGCACACACATGTTTCCCACGCCGATAAGCATGGAAACCATTGTCCGCCCGCTGCCCCGGATACTGCCCATTAAAATCTGGTGAATGGCTATGGTCCAGTAAAAAGGAAGCAGTATCAGCATGGTGGAATACCCATAGGCAATAACTTCTTCATCCGGTGAAAAGATTTTAAGGATATGTTCTGCATTCAGATACAAAATTACTGAAATGAATGCCGTATACGCCATACTTATGGCAATGCCCTGAAACACCCCCTGCTTTACCCGTTTTGGCTTTTTCGCTCCTATATTCTGTCCGGTAAAGGTGGTAGCTGCCATACAGAAACTTTGAAGGGGAAGCATGGCAAATCCGTCAATTTTGCTGTAAGCGCCGAATCCCGCCATAGCGGCAGAGCCAAAGCTGTTGACATTTGCCTGAACAATGACATTGGACAGGGAAATAATAGACTGCTGGATGCCGCTTGGAATGCCAAGCTTTAAAATACGCACCATCATCCTCCTGTCTATTCTGATTTTCCCTGGAAAAAGTTGGTAAATATCGTCTGTTTTAACCAATGCCCATACGATCAGAACTGAAGATACTGCCTGGGCAATCACTGTTGCATACCCCACTCCAGCTGTTCCCATGCCAAAGACCACCACAAAAACCAGATCCAGGACGATATTTATCACAGAAGACACGCAAAGATAATAAAGAGGCCTTTTGGAATCTCCCACTGCCCTTAAAATTCCTGCTCCCATATTATATACAAGATTAAACAGAGAACCGCAGAAAAATATTCTTAAATACGCTACAGAACTGGGCATGACCTTTTCCGGCGTTCCCATCCAGCTTAAAATCAAAGGTGACATAAGCACCCCTAATACGATAAGGATCAGGCCTCCAATCAGACTTAATGCCATGCTGGTGTGAACCGCCCAGTGAAGCTTCTTTTCATCCCTTGCCCCATAATACTGGGATATGATGACTCCTGCACCTGTGCCGATTCCCATAAACATGCCAATGATCAGATTGATCAGAGAGTTGCTTGAACCTACGGCAGCCAGGGCATCACTTCCGATAAAATTGCCAACTACCACGGAGTCCACGGTATTATAAAGCTGCTGAAATAAGTTTCCGGCCAGAAGAGGCACAGAAAAAGCAAGGAGCTGTTTCCAGATTTCGCCTTCCGTCATGATAATCTGGTTTGTACTTTGCCTTTTTTTCACAAATTTCCTCCCTTCTTTTCCCAATTCCCCAATGAATATTAGTATACATCCATTTTCATAAATTGGGAAGCCGGATAATTTGAGGTTTACTTTCCAGGTGGTTTCGTGTACAATATTTTTATATCCTACTAAACAGATAAGAATAATTAGGAAGGGGATTTTTTACCATGAAATTTTCTACCAAGGGACGCTACGCCCTTCGTATGATGCTTGAATTTGCACTTCATCCGGGCGAATGCACAAAAATCAATCAGGTGGCGGAACGCCAGGAAATATCGGATAAATATCTGGAACAGATTGTCACCATCTTAAGCAGGGCCGGGTACGTGAAAAGCAGAAGGGGCGCCCAGGGCGGTTATTACCTGACAAAGGATCCTTCGGAGTATACGGTCGGCATGATCCTGCGCCTTGCAGAAGGAAGTCTGGTTCCCGTAACATGTCTGGAAGATGAAGTCAACCCCTGCAGCCGTTCCCATAATTGTGCCACACTCATGGTATGGAAAAAGCTGGATCATGCGATTTCCGATGTGGTAGACAGCATTACCCTGGCAGATTTGGTGGAAGAACAAAAAAGACTGGATGGCCAGGCCAATTATTACGAAATCTAAACAATGGCATATAAAAGTTCGTGTTCTCCTAATGCAAAGGAAAACACGGACTTTTTATAACTTAAATGCATTCAGCCTTTTATTCCTTACCGGCTAAAGTCCCATCGAATATATCACGGAAAGAGGAATCATTTTCAAGGAAAAGATCTACTAAAAGAGGATCGAAATGACTGCCTCTTCCCTGGGTAATAATCCCCAGACTTTTTTCGTGGGAATAACTCTCTTTATATACGCGTTTTGAACGAAGCGCGTCATACACATCCGCCAAAGCCATGATACGCGCTGATATTGGAATCTCTTCCCTTTTAAGCCCCTTTGGGTATCCGCTCCCATCCCATTTTTCATGATGACAAAGTGTAATTTCCTTACCGACTTTGATGAATGCACTTCCTGTATCCTTCTTTTCAATGCTGGCCAGGGTCTGATATCCGATGGTGGTATGAGTTTTCATGATTTCAAATTCCTCCGGCGTCAATTTGCCGGGCTTTAGCAAAACCCCATCCGGAATTCCCACCTTTCCTATGTCGTGCAAAGGGCTGGCCTGGGAGATACCGTCTATAAAGGCCCGGTCTATTTCCTCCCGATGGGCCCCCATTTCCCAAAGCTTTTCCGCGAGGAGGCGGCAATATTGTGACGTTCTGACAATATGCTCTCCTGTCTCATCATCCCTGGACTCCGAAAGCTTTACTAATGCATGGATCGTAGCCATCTGAGAAGCGGATACCTCCGCCACCTTTTTCTGTACCAGATCTTCTAAATGATGATTATATTCCTCCAGCTTTTCCTCGATCGCTTTTGCACTGGTGATGTCCTGGATCGTGCCATGGACTTTGGTAAACATTCCACCAGAATCCTTTGATCCCACAAATCGGATCTGAACCCATTTGATCCGGCCTCCCTCCATCAGCAGACGGAACCGGTATTCAGCAGGCACCATTCCGTTTTGCATATCATGATAAATTTGATTCACCAGTTTTTTATCATCGGGATAAACCTTTTGAAAATAAACCATCAGATCCGGTTCTACGGACTGGTCAGTCTCCAGTATTCTGTACATGGTGTCCGACCACCATAGCTTCTTTGTGCCAAGGCTCAGTTCCCAGTTTCCTATTAGTGCTATTTCCTGGGCTTCCCGGCGGGAAGCGTCACTTTTCTCCAATTCCCTCCTCTTTATTTCCAGCTGTTTTGACACGTCTACATACCGCTCCATGATCTCCGAGACCAGTTCGGTATAAGTCTGGTTATCCACCTGTTTTACAAAATGATCAAGTAGGGCTTTTACATATTCATCCGAACCCGGCTGTTCCAATACGATTCTTTGTCCCAGCAGGGCTGCGTCTGTCCGCCTCAATTTTCTTCCTCCTCAAGAAAATAGTCGATCCCTACATTGGTCAATTCTTTCAGCTGTCTGATTACGGCTTCCTGAGCCGCAGGAGTATCAAGAATACTTCCATGTTGAGGTGCGATCAAGGAAATATCCAGTTCCTCTATCCGTTCAAGAGCATACTGCAGCGCCTTTTTAGATGGCATAATCCGCTGGTGAAAGTCCAGAATGCCCTTTATCTGGCATGCTTTCCGGGTGATAGGGCAGATTTCAAAGGGTGTACAGTCCCTGCATTCCGCGCCGATCCTAGTATATAAATCCCAGTTGTAATCGTAGCTTCCGAAAATATCACTGCTGAATAATGTTTTCGTCTTCACATCATAAGTAATGAAGCTGCCCGGTGAATGGGAATAAGGCGTCCTGATAAATTCAAGACGCCTGCCGCTTGCAAATTCAAAATGAAATCCTAATTGTTCAATGCACTTCTTCGGTGTACTCATGGAATAATAATTGATGAAAATATTGTTTTCATGATGAGAGATGATTTTTAAATCTTCGCTGTTAATGAGCGTTTCTATATGGGGAATATTACCGCATAAATCCGGATCATAGTGCTGGTAAATCAGGCAGCTGATCTTGCCAGGACTGATTCCCGTTCGCATAACTTTCAACATAACTGTACTGAAATCATCCCGGCTTCCGCTGTCGATGAGCACTGCCTCATCACCGTCCACGATTAGGTAAGGATTACAGTGAAGACCTGCACTTTCGTCAAAAAAGCCCACCCAGTAAATCCCCTCAGCAATTTCGACATACTCTTTATAATTCAAATCCTGCTTATTCATTTGTATTGTCCTCCAATATGTAATTGGCTGCGTTCCCTTCCATTTATGGCATGCTATAGGCACATGAATTCTGCCATGAAAATACTGCATGATATGTCATAATATACCATATTTATTTTTACAAGTCTATTTCTTCCAGCCTGCCGTTTAAAATAATCAGATCTGATCCCGCAAGGCAAGATAGCAGAACAAAGACCCGCAGGGTTTGGCCTGCGGGCCTCTGTTCTGAAATACGGTGTGTATTTTTCCTATTAAAAGAATTTAGCCACATAGCCCTGGATAAAGATCACCAGAACAATGACAGGAAGAACATACGTTACATAAGCCCTTGCCCATCTGGGGAACCGGATTCCCTTTCCTTCATTGGCTTCCTTCATGAAATTCTCAAATCCCCAGCCATATCTGGAGGTACAGAAGGCCAGGTAAATCAGGCTTCCTAAGGGAAGTAAGTTATTGCTGATAATAAAGTCTTCCAAGTCCAGCACATTGCTTCCCTCGCCAAAGGGCATAAATCCGCTCCACACATTAAATCCCAGCACACAGGGCAGGGACAAAAGGATAATGGCAGCTGCATTCAGCCACACCGCTTTTTTTACGGTGCATCCGGTCAAATCTGTGGCAAAAGATACGATATTCTGGAAAACTGCAATTACCGTGGAAATAGCTGCAAATGACATAAAAAGGAAGAACAGACTTCCTAACAGCCTTCCGCCTGCCATGTTGTTAAATACGTTGGGCAGAGTCACAAAGACCAGCTTTGGCCCCTGGCCTGGCTCGATCTGAAATGCAAAGCAGGCAGGGAAAATAATAAGTCCCGCCATAAAAGCCACAAAGGTATCCAAAATAGCCACACTGATGGCTTCTCCAGCCAGCCTGTGTTCCTTGCCAATGTAGCTTCCAAAGATGGCAAGAGCGCCGATCCCAATGCTTAAAGTGAAAAAAGCCTGTCCCATGGCAGCGAATATGACCTCGCCGATTCCTGCTTCCCTGATCTTGCCGAAATCAGGCTTTAAGTAAAATTCCAGTCCTGCCCTGCTGTTTTCCATGAGCACCGAATGAACGGCCAGTATGGCCATTAGGCCCAAAAGGCATAACATCATCCATTTTGTAATCTTTTCCACGCCGCCCTGAAGCCCTCTGGCACAGATAGAAAAGCAGCCGACCACCATAATGATCATAAATATACCCATGATAACAGGATCCGCCAGCATGTTCTCAAACTCTCCAGCTACTCCTTCCGCATCAAGGCCCACAAAATCTCCCTTTGCCATCTTAAGAAAATATAAAACCATCCAGCCGGAAACCGTGGTATAAAACATCATAAGAATGTAATTTCCCGCCATTCCCAGATACTTGGCATAATGCCATTTGCTGCCCTTTGGCTCCAGCACATCATAGGACAAAGCAATGCTCTTCTGGCTGGCACGTCCCACGGCAAACTCCATTGCCACAATAGGCAGCCCCAAAATAAGCAGAAACACTGCATAAATCAAAACAAAAGCCGCTCCTCCATACTGACCCACAATATATGGAAAACGCCAGACGTTTCCAAGGCCAATGGCACATCCCGCTGAGATCAGGATAAATCCCAGACGTGATGAAAATTTTTCTCTTCCCATCTTTCTAAGCTCCTCTTCAGTCACATTTCTCTGCCATATTTCCAAACGAGGCCCGCTATTCTCATATTCCGGCGGCCCTTCTTTTTGCTTGAAATGACAAAAGATTCCATGCCATTATAGCATGGAATCTTTTTACTGACTACCATATCTTAATGATGGACTGATGGAGGAAGGGATCTCTTTCAGCAGATCGTGCTTTCCGCAAACTTTCTGATTTCAGAAGCATTGGTGATCTTCTGGATCTGATCGTTCTTTATAACCACCAGAGTAGGTGCCTGCATAATCCCAAACCTTGTGGCAAGCTCTGCATTTTCCTCTGCATCTACTACTTCATAATCCATGTTTTGTAAAAACTGTTTTGCCATCCGGCAATTCGGGCAGGTCTTAGTCGTAAAGAGATATGTCCCGGCCGGGATCCCAGCCTTTTTCACCGATGCCTTATCCTGGTTATCCAAAGCAGCTCCTTTTTTCAGTACAGAGCGGACAGGGTCGTATGTTGTCCGGTTCTTGTATTCCTGGGTTTTACCCTCATTCCAGTTCTGCACCGGCCGATAGTATCCGGTGATCCGGCTGTATACCTCAGCCTTTTTTCCACAGACCGGGCATACATTATGCTCGCCGGAAAGATATCCGTGCTCCGCACAAATGGAATAGGTTGGCGACAATGTATAATAAGGCAGCTTGTAATTCTCCGCAATGGTGTGCACCAGCTTTGCCGCAGCTTCCCAGTCAGGAAGCTTCTCTCCCAGAAACGCATGGAATACGGTTCCTGAAGTATAGAGGGTCTGCAGCTCATCCTGAATATCAAGCGCGTCAAAGATATCTGCCGTATAATCCACAGGAAGGTGGGAGCTGTTGGTATAATAAGGGGTATCTCCCGGGGTTCCGGCTGTGATGATATCCGGATAATGCTTCTTGTCATGCTTTGCCAGACGGTATGTGGTGGACTCTGCCGGGGTTGCCTCCAGATTGTATAAATCTCCGTAGATTTCCTGGTAATCGGACAGCCTTTCCCGCATGTGATTTAACACATCCTTTGTAAACTGTCTGGTTTTTTCATTCGTCATATCCTGACCCAGCCACTTGGCATTTAAGCCAACTTCGTTCATACCGATCAGGCCAATGGTGGAAAAGTGATTTGCAAAGCTGCCCAGATAGCGTTTCGTATAAGGATAGAGTCCCTGATTCAAAAGTTTTGTTATAACTTCCCGCTTGGTCTTTAATGACCGGGCTGAAATATCCATCATATGATCCAGGCGCTTGTAGAAATCAGCCTCATTATAGGAAAGGTAAGCGATTCTTGGCATGTTGATGGTCACAACACCCACGGAACCGGTGCTTTCGCCGGAGCCGAAGAATCCGCCGGTTTTTCTTCTAAGTTCTCTTAAATCAAGGCGCAAACGGCAGCACATACTCCTTACATCGCTTGGCTCCATATCGCTGTTTATATAATTTGAAAAGTAAGGGGTACCGTATTTGGAGGTCATCTCAAACAGCAGCCGGTTATTTTCAGTATTGGACCAGTCAAAATCCCTGGTAATGGAGTAAGTAGGAATGGGATACTGGAAGCCTCGCCCATTGGCGTCTCCCTCTATCATGGTTTCAATAAAAGCCTTATTGATCATATCCATCTCAGCCTTGCAGTCTTTATACTTAAAGTCCGCTTCTTCCCCGCCAATGATTGCGTTAAGCTCTGCCATATCAGCAGGAACGGTCCAGTCCAGAGTAATATTGGAGAATGGAGCCTGAGTTCCCCAGCGGCTTGGCGTATTCACGCCATAGATAAAGGATTCAATGCATTTCTTCACTTCCCGGTAGGATAAATCATCAGCCTTTACAAAAGGAGCCAGATAAGTATCAAAAGAAGAAAAGGCCTGGGCTCCCGCCCATTCATTCTGCATGATTCCCAGGAAATTGACCATTTGGTTGCAAAGTACGGATAAATGCTTTGCAGGGGAAGAAGTGATCTTTCCCGGTATTCCGCCAAGCCCCTCAAGAAGAAGCTGCTTTAAGGACCAGCCGGCACAGTATCCGGTGAGCATGGACAAATCGTGGATATGGACATCCGCGTTCCTGTGTGCATTAGCGATCTCCTGGTCATAAATTTCAGACAGCCAGTAATTCGCCGTAACCGCACCGGAGTTGCTTAATATCAGCCCTCCAACGGAATAGGTAACAGTGGAATTTTCCTTGACACGCCAATCCTCTACCTTTACGTAGCTGTTTACCACAGCCTTGTAATCCAGAATGGTATCCTTCATATTCCGTATCTTTTCTCTCTGCTTCCTGTATAAAATATAAGCCTTCGCCACATCGGTATATCCCGCCTGCTCAAGAACGTGTTCTACACTGTCCTGAATCTGTTCTACCGCGACCTGGCCCCCTGTCATCTTTCCCTGAAAATCAGCAGTTACCCGAAGAGACAGCAGTTCCAGTATTTCATTGTTATACTCCTTTTGAGTGGCTTTAAATGCTTTTTTAATCGCTTCCGTGATTTTATTCAGACTGAATTCAGCACTTTCCCCATCTCTCTTTACCACCTGGATCATAAAACTAAACTCCTTTCCTCTGCAAAACCCCTTATGTTCCTATTTTTATCATACAGTACATTATGAAAACAAGTTTTCATAATCCGATGTATGGCAGTAAAAATACTGCCTTTTATCAGAAATCCAAAACCGATTTCTGATTAGCAATAACATTATCGGAATAAAAAAATACTTCCGACAATCGTATGTACGGCAGTAAAAAATACTGCCTATTATCAGAGATCTGAAAAGCGATTTCTGATAAATACATTATAGCAGAAGAAAAGAAAAAACACAATATGTGGATTAGTTTTTTAACACTAATCCACATATTGTGTTTTTCATTCATCAAAAGCATCGGCATTGTCTGCCAGAGAGGCAAACAGCTCCGATGGCACATAGGCGTTCACCAGAATCCCGTCTTCCTGATATTCTTCCTTAAGCAGCTGTCCGTATTTGCGGATCAGCTGGATTTTCCCTGCTTCCTTATAGGAATAAACCTTTTCCAAATATACTTTCTGGTTTCTAAGAATGGTTTCCAAAAGATTTAAAAGTTCGTCAAGGCCTTCTCCGGTTTTTGCAGAGATCCTCACCTGATGATCGGAAGAAACATCTCTTAGGATCACACCGCCTTCTGCCGTGTCGATCTTATTGAACACCGTGACCATCACCTTATCGCAAACCCCAAGCTCCCTCAAAGTTTCATACACAACATACATCTGCATGTCCATCTGGGGATTGGAGCAATCCACCACATGAAGGATGATATCGCTGTACTTGGCTTCTTCCAGAGTACTTTTAAAGGCTTCGATCAAATGATGGGGAAGCTTTCTGATAAATCCTACCGTATCCGTTAAAAGAATCTGCTGCCCGCCCGGCAGGCTCAAATTCCTTGTGGTTGGATCCAGGGTAGCAAAGAGCTTATCCTCAGCCAGTATCCCGGCATCTGTAAGCCTGTTTAACAAGGTGGATTTCCCAGCATTGGTATAACCTACGATGGCGGCGGTGGGAACATGGTTTTTTTCCCTCTGCTGCCTGACAACTTCTCTGTGACGCTTCACATCCTCTAAATCAGCCTTTAGCATTCCGATCCTGTCATGGATCAGACGCCGGTCCATTTCCAGCTTCTTCTCTCCTGGACCGCGGGTACCGATTCCGCCTCCTAATCGGGACAAGGAGCTTCTAAGGCCCACCAGACGGGCCGACCGGTACTTAAGCTGAGCCAGCTCCACCTGGATCTTTCCTTCCCTGGTGGTGGCTCTGGAAGCAAAAATATCCAGGATCACCATGGTCCGGTCCATGATCTTTGTATCCAGGGCCTCTTCCAAATTACGAAGCTGAGCCGGTGAAAGTTCATCGTCGCAGACAATTCCGGTTGCATCAAGCTCCCAGATACAGTCCTTTATTTCTTCTATCTTTCCTTTTCCCAGATAAGTCCCCGGATGGATTCTCTCCCGGTTCTGGATTATCTTATCCACGGTAACGGCTCCTGCCGTTTTTACCAGCTCTTCCAGCTCGTCAAGGGACGCCTTTGTGTCATTCTCATCCTCGGTACTGACTGCCACCAGGATCACCCGTTCTTCTATTTCCTTTAACTCAATCAGCTCTGCCATCAATCATTCCAACCTATCTTGTCTTTAAAAATGTGATCTCCCGCTCCGCTTCCTCATCAGGGCCGTGAGCTGAGACATACTGCTGCATCAGATCCAGGGCTGTTTTAAATTCCCCTTTACGCTCCTCGGCAACCGCCTGATTAAACATAAGTTCCTGGACCTCTTTACTGTCGGTTGCTAAAAGGCCCTTCTTAAAATATTCGGCCGCTCCATCCCAATCTTCCACGGCCATCTTACATAAGCCCATCCGGTTATAAAGCTGTGCACTTTCTTCCCCGTCACTAAGTGCCTCCTCATAGAGGCTCATGGCATCTGAAGCCGTTCCGGCCTTTTCCATGGCTGCGCCTGCCGCCAGCAGGGCTTTCATCCTTCCCGGTGCCTTTTTCTCTTTATCCAGTTCAGCGCTTTTCTTATAGTCCTCTATGGCGCCGTTTAAATCGCCGGCCCCTGCCCTTGAAACAGAGCGAAGATTTAAATATTCCGGCCTTTCTTCATCCACCTTTATGAGTATGCCATAGGTATCTGCGGCGGAAGAATAGTCTCCTGCCAGGTATTCGGCTTCTGCCCGGTACTTTAACACATCCACATCAAACTTCCCAACTAATCCTTTGGATGCGCTGATGGCCTGATCAAAGGCTTCCACGGCATTGTCATAATTGCCCTGGTTAAGAGCCTCGATTCCTGCGGCCCGGTAAGAATATTTGTTTTCTTTTTTTCCGCAGCCGCCTGCTGCTATGGTAACTGTCAGTGCCAGCCCAAGGATGGCAGCCGCATATCCTGTCTTTCTTCTCATGCTATTATCTCCAACTTAAAGACGTTCGATTCGCCACTATCTCACCAATATTATTGTTTTCCAGTGCTTCCATGGCCGCCGCGGTCCTCATGTCCCAGAAGTTCCACTTCTTCTAAACATAAAGCAGGCTGATGCTCCATAATGCGGAACTGGCAGATGCGGTCATTTACATGGATCACTGTATCCCGCAGCGCATAAGCAGGGAAAAACCACTGGTCATTGTCCCCACAGTATGTCTCATCAATGATTCCCATGCTGTTGGTCTGGATCACGCCGTAATTTTTGAATGTGCTGCTTCTTGGAACCACATGGGATTCAAATCCAGCCGGCAGTTCCATCGCTATCCCCAAGGGGATCAGTTTAAACTCGCCTGCCTTCATCTCCACTTCCTGTGCTGCCCGCAGATCAATCCAGTCAGATTTGCCGTCAATGTAGCGTAAACGTTCTATTTTATCCGTAAAATATTTGATTCTTATGGTTTGTGTCACCTTATATCCTCCTGAATGTTATCATCTTTTTTATCTTCTGCCGGAATTAAATCACCGCTTTCCGAAAGTTCCTCTTCCACTTCCATCCGTATCTCAGCTGTTACAACAGGATCGGCAACCGGAAGATTCTGAGTAGATCCAATGCCAAATCTTCTTAAAAATTCTTCTGTGGTGGCAAATAGTGCCGGACGGCCGGGAGCATCCACACGGCCCACTTCATATACCAGGTTGTATTCCACCAGCTTATTGACCGCATGATCTGATTTTACGCCCCTGATTTTTTCTATTTCAAGCTTTGTCACAGGCTGCTTGTAAGCTATGATGGACAGCGTCTCTAAAACCACATCCGTAAGAACCTGCTTTTTAGGCGCAGATGCCACACGGATCAAGTTCTCGTAATATTCAGACCGCGTGCACATCTGATAGCTGTTTTCCAGTTCAAGGATCTGCATCCCTCTTTTCCCCGTATCATAGCGCTTCATCAAACGGAGAACCACTTCCTTAGCAGTGGCCTCATCCTGGTCAATCGCTGCAGCAAGAGCCTTAAGTTCAACGGAATTCCCCATGGTAAAGAGAACCGCCTCGATCACGGCTTCCCACACCTTCTCTTCTTTTGTGCTCTTCTTCGGCCCATCGGGCAATAGAGTATCCTTATCCATCGATTCCATCGATTTCCTCTCCCTTAATTCCTTCCCCTTCATCCTGCAGTTCCGACAAATCCAGTTCCCCGTCATCCCCTTCCGGTTCCAGGGTTTCAATGAACATATCATCAAACAAATGCTCCTGGGTCAGCCTGATCTTGCCGATCTTCATGAGCTCCAGAAGCGCTAAAAATGTCACAACAACCAAGGTCCGGTCCGGCTGCTGCTCAAGCAGCCCGCGGAAAGAAAACTTCCGGTGCTCTCTGGCATAATCCATGACCGATTTTATCTTGTCCTCCAGGCTTATGGATTCCCTCCGGATATTGCCAAACCGGCTGCGGATAGGATCCACGCGGTCCGACTTACGTTTCGTGACCGCCCGGAAAATCTCCTGGAGTTTCGCCAGGGTAAGCCCGTCAAGGAGCTTGTCCAAATCCACCGGCGGTTCGTACTTTGCCACCTCAGGCGGAATGGAAGGGGATTTATACAGCAGACGTTCCGCTCCCACTTCCCGGTCCTTAAGCTCCAGAGACATATATTTATAATATTTGTATTCCAAAAGGCGTGCCACAAGCTCAGCCCTGGGATCCTCTTCCTCGCCTTCCTCATTGGTTTCCCTGGGAAGCAGCATGCGCGCCTTTATATCAATGAGGGTCGCAGCCATGACAAGAAATTCGCTGACAATGTTTAAATCCTCTGTTTCCATATGATTTACAAAGTCCAGGTACTGCTCCGTGATCGTCGCAATGGGAATGTCGTAGATATTCACCTTATTCTTCTCGATCAAATGAAGCAGTAAATCCAGCGGCCCCTCGAAATTATCCAGTTTATAAGAGATTCCCATAAAATCCTCCAAGGCAGAATAAGACATGCCTTTGACCAGTATATCAAATCCTGCTTCATCTGTAAATATATGGAAGGCCCAAAATCATGATTTCATTTTTAAATCCACCACTACCAGTTGAGGTTTGTTGTTTAAGCGGATATTAATGGAATGGGTTCCAAGCCCTCTGCTTACGATCATATGCCTCCCATCTTCTGTAAACTCACCGGCGCAGTATGGAAGGAAAAATTGATATTGAGGTGTCATGACCCCTCCAAGGTATGGGAGCCTTATGGTTCCCCCATGAAAGTGGCCGGACAGAGTCAAATCTGCTCCCCAGCTTCTGCATGAGGAAAAATAAAGGGGAGAATGGCACAGCAGAATCTGAAACCGCTCCTTCGCTGCCTTTCCCACCTTTTGTTCAATCTCATCCTCTGTTAAACGATCCGGATGGAACTTCCGGTAAGCCCCTTTTTTTAGATCAATCCCGGTAACAGCGATATCTTCTCCATACCATTCTGTCCGGTTATCAAGAACTTTGATTCCAAGCTTTTTTAAACTGTGCACATACGCTTCATATGCGTCTCCGTACACCTGGTGTTCCCAAAGCAGACGGTTCTCATGATTGCCATTGCCGCAAATGACAGGGTATTTACCTGCCAGCTTTTCCAAAAGCTCTAAGGAAGCGGCCATATCCGCTTTCCCCTTGCTGATGATCATATCACCGCCTACCAGTACAAGATCAGGAGCCGCCTCATTAACAGCGGCCAGCAGCCTTTCATTGCCGTCGCCAAACCGGTGTTCGTGAAGATCGGAAAGGAACACGATGGTACGATCCGCCTTTATCTTAGCGCTTTTAAAAACAGTTCTCTCTATGCTAAGCTGTTCTTTTTCATATTCGGAACGCAAATATAAGCCTGCGCCCACTGCGGCACAGATAGCTACGGCAGCAACCCCCATCTGATCTCTCCTCTTCTTCCTTCATTCTTTTTCTTGCTTTCTGTTCATCATACAATGAAGGGCGTGTCTGCGTCAAGTCTAAGAGGACCAGTTGCCCATCAGATATTCTATGATGAGATTGGGTACGATAACCATAAGCCCGATGCCAATACTCATGACAATCGTACCGTAATAATACTCCTGGTAACCTGGAGCTCCCGGAGCCGGCGGGACTGTAAACGCAAGGTGATAAATGGATTTGAAGAGAACAAAAAAGCAGATAAGATAAAAAGTCACGTTAAATATTTTCTTTTTCATTGATATAATCCTCCTTTTTCATAATATAAACCACTTATGGATAATATGCAATACTGGATAATCACGGTTTAATTAAGGACAGAGGTGATAAATCATGATTGTTTATGACAGACTATGGGAAACCATGAAAAAGAAAAACATCAGCCAGTATCATCTGATAAAGTACTGCAAGGTCAGTGCCGGGCAAATCGGGCGGCTTAAGAAAAATAACTTCGTTTCCACTCATACCATTGATATGCTCTGCAGGATTCTGGACTGCGATGTGGAAGAAATCATGGAATACCGGGCCGATATAAGCGAGGCCACCCTGATGTCAGAATGCAAAACGGGAACAAAACAGGACAATGCTCCTTCAGAGGATTTGGCATAGAAAAAGAGCCTATAGGCTCTTTTTCTATGCCAAAAACATCCCTGTTCCTACCGGATCCAGGCACCGGAAGAATCCAGGCGGTATCCATCGGGCGTAATGGTATCCTTAAGCATGGCTCCATTGGCTCCCAGATAATACCACTTCCCATTGCTCTCCACCCAGCGGCTTGCCGCCATAAAAGAATCTGTGCCAAACCAGTAATACACTCCGTTTATATTCTGCCACTCGTTGCAGGCCTTATTACCATCCTGCTTTCCGTAATACCACTTCGTCCCATCCTGGACCCAGCCCTGGGAAGAAGCTTTTGCTGTCCCGCCGGCAGCCTTTAAGGCAAATCCATAATCAAGCAGAGACTTTGTATCTTCATAATGAGTGGATTTACTCTTCATGATAACCGCAATCAGCCGGACGCCGTTCTTTTCCACACAGGTGACTAAGGTATTGCCGGCCAGGGAAGTAAAGCCTGTCTTACCTCCTATTACTCCCGGATAATACCTGGAATCTCCCGGATTAAGCATCTTATGCCCCATGGTCACTGTTCTGGCAGAAGCCTTCTTTGTGGCCGGTATCTGGTAACTTAAGGTAGAGGATACCTTTTTTACCGTGTCATTCTGATAGGCTGCTCTGGCAATGAGAGCCATGTCATGAGGTGTGGTATAATGGCTGGAGCTGTTAAGTCCATTGGGGTTGACAAAATTGGTTCCAGTACAGCCAAGCTCCTTTGCCCGGGCATTCATCAGGGCAGAAAACGCGCTCACACTTCCTGAAACATGCTCTGCCAGACCATTGGCCACTTCATTGGCAGACTTTAGCATGAGTCCGTAAAGGCTCTGCTCTACCGTCAGCTTGTCCCCCTCCGTAAGTCCCAGAGTTACCGCACCTGATTCCAGGTTTGTGGTGGCAGCCTTTGAGAACGTCACTGTTTCTGACAAGTTGCATTTTTCTGCAACAAGAAGGGCGGTCATAAGCTTTGTAATGCTGGCAGGATAGTATCTTGTTTCCCCGTTCTTTGAATAAAGCAGGGTTCCTGTAGACGCATCCATAAGGATCGCACCTTCCGATTGAATGACCGGCTGCTTTATGTCCGCAGGTAATGTTCCTCCGGCATTGGGAGTGTCTCCCGTCTGAGTACTTCCCCCGCCGGTTCCGGTGCCGACCCCAGGTCCGATCTCACCGGACGTGTTTCCCGACGGCCCGCTTCCCGACTCTGTCTGTCCGGCAGATCCCGGAAACGGCTGTATTAGGGGCGTCTCCCCGTATGATGGTATTGACGCCAGAATGCTGATACTGATTACCAGGCTCCACAGCCTGCATGATTTTTTTGCCATATCCTGTTATCTCCTGTATATTTCTGCATGCAAGAATCATTTCTTACAACAGTATAGCATAAAATCCATAATTTTCCGATTAAAATTTTCTTACGATAACTTAAAAACACCGCCTTACCCAGGCGGTGTGATCTGCTAAAAAATCTGATCGCTATATTCTTTTTCCAATTCTTCCAAACGGTCCATTGCCACATTTAAGATCTCAGCATGGTCAAATGCCAGCTTCTCCTGATCCAGCACATCAATAGCCGGCAAAAGATCGATCTCCGTCTCCTTTTTCCACATCATGCCCTGACGCTCATAGGTTTCGGTGATCCGATAGCTCATAAAAATATGCTCCTCTTCATTTTCAATGGTAAGCGCATAGGTGGCTCCATTCTCCAGTTCAGAGAGCTTCTTTTTCTTCACCTGGAACCAACAGGCTTCTTCGGCATCATCTCCGGCCTTTGGAGTCAGCTGATTCTTAGGTACTGCGGCCATATAGGATACTGAAATGACTCTTGTTCTGGGATCACGCTTTACGTTCCCCCATGTATAGAGCTGTTCCAGACAAATACCTTTTAACCCCGTCTCTTCCTCCAGCTCTCTGGCTGCCGCGGCCTCCAGGGATTCATCCACATTTACAAAACCTCCCGGAATCGCCCACTGTCCGATGCATGGATGGTTTTTCCGCTTAATGAGAAGAACTTCTGTTTCCATCTCCTCCTCATCCACCGCAAAAATCAGCATATCCACGGTCACCGACGGGCGTTCATAATTCCCCGGACGATACTGCAAAAGAAACTCTTTTTCCGTTAATCCCTCTTCATTCCTTCGTTCCATTCTGCCCTTCTTCCTACCAGTATCTTAGAAAATCACGGACTGAAGCGCCCCTAAAACTCCTGCACTGGCAAGTCCCATAATAGCCCCTGCCACCAGGACGCCTCCCATCACGGCTAAAATACTGGATTTAAAATCAATATCAAGCAGGCTGGCTGCCAAAGTGCCCGTCCAGGCACCGGTTCCCGGAAGGGGAACTCCCACAAATAACAAAAGTGCAATAAACAACCCTTGTCCAGCTTTCGCCTGCAGTTTTTCGCCGCCACGCTTTCCTTTTTCCAGGCACCAGGAAAAAAAGCCGCCGATCACTGGCTTATCTGCTCCCCATTCGAGAACCTTCCTCGCAAACAGATATATGATAGGTACCGGAAGCATATTCCCAAGAATTGCAACAATATAGGACTGAAAAAGCGGAAGTCCCATCACTGTTGAATATGGAATTGCACCGCGAAGCTCTATCAGCGGAACCATGGAGATAAAGAAAACGGTCATATATTTTTGTAACATATTCCATTCCTTTCGTGTAAAAGTCTGCCTTTATACTATACACAAAGTTTGACCGTCTATCAACCATTTTATAAAAAGATTATATTTGCCACAGCGCTCCGGGATGAAGCGGAGCTGGCATACCCCTATCTGCATATACCATATATTAATAGAAAGAAGGAGGCACTGACCATGGAAGAACGGCAGCAAAAACGTACCTTTCGCTTAATCTTCTCTGAAATAAATATTAACATTTGTAAAATACTATTGTACTGTCAAAACGAGTATGATATAATCCTCCAAAGTTGATAATCATGATACCAATCGCCAGAACGGAGAAAGATGACTATATGAAAGATCTGTTTCACAGGTACAGGCATGTCTGGATCCTCGGCTACGCCTTTATCTATATTCCGTGGTTTATTCACCTGGAAAAGACGGTGACAAACCACTACTATATCATGCATGTTGCTTTAGACGACCTGATTCCTTTTAATGAATATTTCATTATTCCATATCTTTTATGGTTTGTTTATATAGCTGCTGCTATTTTATTCTTTTTTTATACCGATGTAAAAGATTATTACAGACTGTGTACCATGCTGTTTACTGGAATGACCATCAGTCTGGTGATCTGCACCGTGTTTCCAAACGGTACGGATTTCCGCCCTGTGATTGATCCGGGTAAAAATATCTGCTCAGATATTGTAGCAGTTCTTTATTCCACGGATACTTGTACCAATGTATTCCCCAGTATCCATGTTTATAACTCTATTTGTGTACACATTGCAGTCCTTCACAGCGAACGCTTAAGGAAATACCGGTTAGTGAAGACCGGTTCCCTGATCCTGATGATTTCCATCAGCCTTGCAACTGTTTTCTTAAAACAGCATTCTGCCTTTGACGGTCTTGGTTCACTGGTTATGGCCTATGTTATGTACCACTTTGTATACTCTGACTCTTTTGTTCCCAGCAGAGAGAAAGTTACCGAAAAAGCCATCAGTTAAAAATATATCCCCTGACGCCTTTCATTGATCGGCCAGGGGATATTTGTTTTTTACTGCCAGTGATAGTTTTAGTTAAAACCGAAAAATTTCTGGGTCATTTTATAGATCGCAATCGGGAATTTCCTTCCGCTCTTACCGGGGAGATTGACCCCCTGACCCATAAAGCCCCATCGAAGCCTTAGGAACAACGGTAAGTTCTGCTTGCGGAGGTGTTGCCACAGTTCCTTTTTCTTTTCCATATTTTCATCATTGTCTGACTTGATTGCTAGGATAGAGGATATGGTCATCATGATCTCCAAATACCGCACCATGTAATGACGCAGCCTGCGCTGCTTGATTTTCATTACATCGTAATAGCCAAGCATCAGTTTTGTCACCTTGATCTGCTGGTCGATTCGGCCGATCATGACCGATTCGTTTACAGACTGGTCGTCTCTTCCGATAAAGTAGCGGTAGAAATTCACATCCAAATAATACATGGTTCTTACGTGAGGCAGCGGCTGGTACACAAATATATTATCCACATAAAAAGTGTGCATGGGAAGTTCCAGACCGCATTGTATCAGAAGCTCTGTCCGGTAAATCACCGAATGCATAAGAATATAATGCCCAAGCAGGAATACCTTGACCTCATCCCAGCTAAATATCTCATTCTTTGGAAGGGCTGTACGGTAATTCATGACTTTTTTCCGGGTTGCCCCCTGCTTTTCATAGACAAAATTGCTGATCAGCATATCCAGGGTCTCTTCCCCATAAACAAATCGCCGTAAAGTGTCCAGAATTTCCTTATAAGCAGACTCGTCCACCCAGTCATCGCTGTCTACCACCTTAAAGTAAATTCCAGTGGCATTTTTTAAGCCGGCATTCACTGCCGCGCCGTGGCCGCCATTTTCCTGATGGATCGCCCGGCAGATTTCCGGATAATTTCTTTCATATTCATCCGCGATTTCTGCCGTATGATCTTTGGTAGACCCGTCATCCACAATGAGGATCTCAACCTCATCGCCTCCCGGCAGCAGAGAATCAATGCAGTGCCTCATATAGGCCTCAGAGTTGTAACATGGAATTGCTACAGATAAAAGTTTCACACAACATCCTCCTTAAAATTGTTTTTCTGATAAATGCGGATTGCACAAATGGCAGAAGCCACCGCTGATGCTGCCGCCAAAACCGGTCTCCGGTCTGTATAAAACAAAGAATTCAAACGCTCTGTATTCACTATCCAGAGCGACAGGAAATTTGCTGATACGTGAAATAGATAAGGGGCCAGCAATGTTCCTGAAACCTCATATAGCCAGGCTACAGCCAGGCCAATGAGAAAGGCATAAACTCCCTGTGGAAGATTTCCATGGTATAGCCCGAAAAGAGCTGCGGACAAGACCGCAGACAGCCAAAAGGGGAGTTTTTCCTTAAGTGCAGCATAACCCAGTCCCCGGAATATGATCTCTTCTGCAAAAGGGATTATAAAGCCGGAAGCAAGAAGCTGAAGGGGGAAGGACGCTGAATATAAGTTGTTTTCGGCTTCTTTGTAGGATATGGACATTTCGGTCAGACCAAGCATATCCACTATATAATTGCCAAGGACGCATAAAGATGCCCCAAATATTAAGATATAGATCAGGCAGCCGTGTAGATTAAGTCCTGGGGAAGATTGTTGTACACGGCGGCTTTGGTCTGCGGAATAAAAGTAATATAGCACGGGGGAGACTAAAATGGCGGATAAGGCAGTGGCTTCCAATGGGCCTAAGTTCATTGATAAAAATAAAACAGTCGTCACAGCTGTGTAAAAAAACATGGGAAGGATCAAATGCAGGATGATTGATATCATGAATATGGTGTCCTTTCATTTTCTGTATCTTCTTTGATTTTATACCATACATCCGCAGTGCAGCTTGTAAAACCTGCGGTTTTACAAGCTCACGGGCTTTCGCCCTATGAAATAAGGCAGGCAAAAAATTTCTTATGTGCAAGCACAACAAAATTTTTTGCCTGCCTTATTTCGCACTGCTCATTGCTTTCGTGTACATTATACCATCCAATCACAAGATATCTACCAAAATTTTCAAAATTCTTTCTAAAGAATCTCTCGGCTCCTTCTTAAGATTTCCTTCTCCTGAAACTTGTTGATTTTTTTATTTTCTGATAATATAATATCTTTATACTTTTTGACCAAACTATACGGAATTGAGAGGGAACTGATATGGCTAAAAAACGTATTGTCCTGGCTTTGGGACATCATGCATTGGGAACAAATCTTCCGGAACAGAAAAAGGCAGTTGCCGAAACATCAAAAGTAATCGCAGATTTTATTGAAGCCGGCTGGCAGGTGGCTGTCACCCACAGCAATGCTCCGCAGGTGGGCATGATCCACACAGCTATGAATGAATTCGGAAAACTTCACGACGGCTATACTTCTGCGCCCATGTCCGTATGCTCTGCCATGAGCCAGGGTTACATTGGTTATGATCTGCAAAATGGCATTCAGGCAGAACTTGCAAAGCGCGGTATTTACAAATCTGCAGCCACTATTTTGACACAGATGATGGTAAATCCTTATGACGAGGCTTTTTACACCCCTATGAAGCCTGTGGGACGCTTTATGTCTGCGGAAGATGCAAAAGAGGAAGAAGAAAAGGGGAACTATGTGGAAGAAGTGCCTGGCAAGGGCTTCCGCAGAGTTGTGGCTTCTCCTAAGCCTGTATCCATTGTGGAAATTGACATCATAAAGGCTGTTATGGATGCAGACCAGATCGTTATCGCCTGCGGAGGCGGCGGCATACCGGTTATGGAACAGGGATACCGATTAAAGGGCGCCAGCGCAGTCATTGAAAAGGACCGGGCAGCCGGGCTTCTGGCAAAAGAAATCAATGCCGATGTGCTTATGATCCTTACAAACGTTGACAATGTCATCCTGAATTTCGGAACCCTTGAGGAACGTTCCATCAGCCAGATGAGTCTGGAAGAGGCAGAAAGCTACATTCAGGAAGGACAGTTTGAATCAAGCTCCATGCTCCCGAAAATAGAAGCCTCCGTGGACTTTTTGCAAAACGGTGAAAACCGGAAAGCCATCATTACCTCTCTGGATAAAGCAGAAGCAAGCCTGGAAGGAAAAGCAGGTACGGTAATGCAATCTTTTTGAATATGGACAGAGGTCCGTTTCATATATTGAAACAAATGTAATATAACGGAGCTTTATTCATGAAATTTTTGCAAAAATTAAAGATTGCAGAAAGAATCAGAAAACTTTCTATCCCTCCTGAAACAGGAAAGAAGGCAATTATGGTATTCCTGCTTTTCCTCTGCGCCTTTCTGGCCGGCCACCTTGGTGCAATGATGGTGGAACAACACCGGGCAGTGGAGACTGCTGCAGATGGAAACTGGGGGTTAAGTTTCCAACAGGAAGGGCAGCCGCCGGTAGCCAATGCTACCATGGACTATTTAAAACAGTATAATGCCTATTATGCTGAAAAAACCCCGGATAAAGTTCTTTATCTGACCTTTGATGCCGGATACGAAAACGGAAATACCGCTGCTATACTGGATGCATTAAAGAAACATAATGCCCCGGCCACCTTTTTTGTAGTAGGAAATTACATAGAGACTGCTCCGGAGTTAGTAAAGCGTATGGTTGCAGAAGGCCATATCGTAGGCAACCATACCTATCACCATCCGGATATGTCTAAGATTTCTTCAAAAGAAGCATTTGAAAAAGAGATCAAGGATTTAGAGAACCTTTTTGAGCAGACCACCGGACAGCCCATGAAACAATACTACCGTCCGCCGCAGGGGAAATACAGTGAGGCCAATTTAAAAATGGCGAATGATATAGGTTATAAAACCTTTTTCTGGAGCCTTGCCTACGTTGACTGGTATCAGGATAAGCAGCCCACAAAGGAGGAAGCCTTTAAAAAGCTTTTAGGCAGGATCCATCCCGGAGCAGTCGTGCTCTTACACAGCACCTCCAGCACCAACGCCCAGATTCTTGATGAATTGCTGACGAAATGGGAGGAAATGGGCTATCAGTTTAAATCTCTGGATCAGCTGGTGGCTCAGTAAAAACGTGGTCTTCTTAAATAGTATTAATATAAAAGATGAGCTTTTAAAATGGGTTTAAACCATTCAAAGCTCATCTTTTTGTATACAATTTTTATGCAGTTGTTATTCCAGGAAAATATCCTCCAGCTGTTTGATGATGGTGTCATCCAGTGATAAGGCAGTTTTTGCATACTCTCTGATGGTACCGTAATCCTCAAGGATTTTATTGATGGAAGCTTCGATATACTCCGGCTTTGTATCAAAGAGCGAGAACAGATAATCTGCTACCCGTTTATCCTTGGCAAGCTCCAGATATTTTTGATAATAGCGGACATTTTTTTCTGCTCTTGCCCTTTTCGTGAGCATATAATCATAGATCAAAATATCTTTCGGAACCCCAAGGATCCCTTCTAAAAGCATTGCTCCGAACCCAGTCCTGTCTTTTCCTCCCCTGCAGTGCTGGACGCTGGGATTATTTGACCGCAGGGCTAAGAGTCTTAAGCTGGTTCCAAAAGCAGCACGGCTTTCATCGGATATAACAAAATTCAATTGCTGCTGTATCATCCTTAAGTCACCGGCATTGGAATTTTCTTCTACCGCGATTCTGGCCTGCTCTATGATGGCCTCATCCTTTGCCAGGTTTTCGTTATTATGAAGGAGTCCGGCAACCATGGCCGTATGGGCATTGGGGTCGCAGGAATAAGTGGTCACACCCTCTCCCAGCTCCCGGTTGGGGCTTCTTTTTATCTCCTCTTCATTTCTGTAATCAATGATGGTTTTAATTCCCAGGCTTTTTACATACTCCAGTCCGGCGTCTTCCAGAAAAGCGAAATAATCTGAGCGGAATCCGATGCCCCATTTTATTCTCTTTCCCGACCCGGTCATATACCCTCCCATGTCCCGCAGATTATACATTCCATCTACCGGAAGGATCCGGTATCCAAACAGCATGGGCGCCTGATTCTTCCATTCAATGATAAAATAAATCTGTTTTCTTTTTTCAGGTGCGGCATGAAACGTCAATTTTTTTTCCCTGGATGAGAAGAGAAAACTGCGGTTTTGAGTAAAGGGATCTTTTTCATAGGTCCAGTACAGATAATATTCCTCCAGCGTCTCTTCATCCGAAACAATGTTTAATTCTGTTTTGCCGTTATCCAGAGGAAAGGCCTCGATGTATTTTATCTCCATGGCACTACCTCTTAAGCTGTTCAATTTTCTTTTTCATAACCACAGGTGCATCGTAGGCCGCAACCTGATATTCGATCTTAACCCCCATATCCGCCAGTTTATTAAAATCTTCCTCTTCCTTTGGGGAAAAGCAGATGATATGGTCATAGGATATAGTTCTTTCCGGAGTCGTTCTCATGCCCCCGAAATTAATGTGGTCAATGGGCACGCCTCCCTCTTTCAGCCTTAACGCATCGCTGAAGCTTCCCATAATCAGAAATGTGTTTTTCTTAATGGGATTATTGGCATATACCCGGATAAATTTATCCACCCCGAACACGTGGACCGTATAGGCAGGCGCCGCCATTTTCAGTACTGATACCTGCACGGGATTTTCCACAGCGGCATCACTGACACAGATGACCTGCTCTGCTCCGATGTGGCTTAACCAGGAAGTTGCTACCTGACCGTGAATCAACCGGTCATCAATACGAATCCATTTGATCGCCATCTTGTTCCTCCTCTTCTATCAGCTTGTCGTTAATGCGGACCAGACCCATTTCATAAGCTCTCTCTATTACGGAGCCCGCCTCTTCCAGTGTTTTAGGCTGTGCAATAAACAGTTCCATTAGCACGGGCATGCTAAAACCGGAATACACCAGAATGTCAGGCGCTGTCAAGGCTAAGTAAGTGGCTGCCTTGGCCGGTGTCCCTCCATAAATATCTGTTAAGATCAAAATGCCTGACCCTTTGTCATCATAGGAAGCATACAGATCCAGCAGCTCCTTAAGACACTGGTCATAGCTTTTATCCGCTGTCACGGAAATGACATCAACATATTTTGCAATATCTCCAATGATCAATCCGGCCGTATTTAATGCCTCCTGGGCATACAGGCCATGACTTGCCAGAATGATACGAATTCCCATATCTATCGTTTCTCCCCTGTTTTTTATTTCTGCAGGCAATGAACAGGTATTTGACTAAACCAGTATACCGGCCATTGCCAGCAAAGTTCCCACAATCAAGATGCCGAAAATAAGAAGGATCAGATATTTTCTCGGCATCCGGCTGTGAAGCTTATAAAGCCCGATGGTGAACAAAAGTGGAAGCAGCTTTGGCAGGATCCCGTCTAAAAGAGCCTGAATGTTTACGACGGTCTCATTGATGACGATTTCTGTCCCCACATTGATCTTCACATAATTTCCTATAAGAGCTCCCAGCACGATCACACCTACCATGGTGGATATATTTATGATTTTCTGGATCACCTTTGCCTGCTCCCCGCTCTGAACAAATTCGATCCCTTTTTCATATCCCATGATGGTGCCGAAATACTTAACCCCAATGTTGATGCCATTGTAAATCAGGAACATCAGAATAGGGCCAATTAAATTTCCCTGCAGGGCATAGGCCGCACCGATACTTCCTGCAATGGCCTGGATGGTGATTTTAAATACACTGTCTCCGATTCCTGCCAAAGGCCCCATCATGCCCGCTTTTACTGCAACTACTGCTTCTTTTTCGTCCACTTCCGTGGTTTCCTCAATGGCCGCAGTGATCCCAAGGATCATACCCGTAGCCGTATTTTGAGAGAGAAAATAAGCCAGATGCCTTTGCATGGCCTCTACCCTGGCGGCTTTTCCCGCATCCTTATAAACCTTTTTTAATACCGGCGCCAATGCAGTAATGAATCCAATGGCCTGGGCATTACTTGAGGTTACGGTGATTCCAAGGCCGAAAATCTGCAGACGCCAATAGACCGCATTTAAATCCTTACGTGTTATTTTTATGTAGCTTCCTTTTGCCTGTGTATTGGGATTATCCAGCCCAACTGCTCTTTCTTTCCCAGCACTCATAAGTCATAACCTCCATCCTCGTCATCTCCGCGCCCTGAAACGGCCACCGGTGTTTCATTCTGACGGTCCTTTATCTCCATCATAACGGAATACAGCATAGCAAATGCCAGGGAAATCAAGGTCACCGGCAAAATTCCAAGTCCCAGATAGGTGGATGCCACAAAACCAAAAATCAGGAAAGGCCACATAAAGCCCTTCATCATCATTGTCATGAGGATGGATAAGCCCACTGCCGGCAATATTCCGGAGGCGGTACTTAAGCCCTTTAAAATATTGCTGGGAATGACATTTAAAATCTTATCCACGACCCCTGCAGAAAAATAAACCACAAGAAATGTGGGAACTGCCCGGAGTAAAAACTGGAATGCAATGGCCACATAATTCACCATTAAAATGCTGTCAAATTCCCCGGTCAGAGCCAGCCTGTCTGCCCATACTGCAAAGAACTGGCGGACGAAGTCAAAGATTAAAAGAAGCTGCTGGGACAAAACCGCCACTGTCGTAGCCGCAGCCACCCCTGCCGCGATCCCTTCGGCCGTTGCCCCTGTGCTCGTGATGGAAATGGTCGTTCCAACGATGGTTCCGATAATCATATCCGGCGTCTTGTAACCGGCCATATTTCCCAGTCCCATCCACATAAGTTCCAAGGTTGCGGAAATAATCAGCCCTGTCTTTACATCCCCTAATATGATTCCTACTATCGGACCTACGAGCAAAGGTCTCCGAAGCATTTGCGGGCCCTGATCGTCAAATGAACAATACCCGGCCCATACCGCTATAAGTAGCGCCTGCCAAACTGCCATAATTGTATACCCCCTTTATTTGATATAAAAAATACCATAGAACCTCCCTCACCTCAACGTTTACTTTCATCACTGAACGCGCATAAAATTAGCAGGAAATATTTACGTCTTATTACGCAGAAAAATAGGGTAAGACATGTCTGTGGGGATCAGCCATCAATAAGGTGGCGCAGTTCAGAATCCCCGTTCTTCACCTCCACCAGCCCTTTCCTTAAGTCCAGAAGAATGAAATGGATCTCCTTGATTGCCGCTCCATTTAACAAGACCTCCTCTTTAAGACAGAAGATATAGTACTGCTGATGAGGCTCGGTTCCTGTAAAAATATTGATGTACTTTTTCTTTTCTTTAGCTACATAATCCGTATGGTAAATGGCGCTGTGAATTAATTTGTTAAATCCCAGCTTCGTATAGCTGGGAGCAATATGTTCCCGCCAGAAATATTCCGCAATGGTTTCTGCCAGGTTTTCTATCCCGCAGTCCAGCCCCACCATATCCGGGGATCCCATGTAATTTAAAATGGCTCCCACTTTTCTCTTCTTTGAAATAACTTTTGCCCAGAGGTCATAAGAGAACTTGTTGAAAAAATCGTAATAATAAATAGGAATAGGTAAATAATCCGATTTAAATTTCATCCCTGCAGGCAAAAAGACGTAATCATACTTTGAATAATCAAGCCCCCCAGTTTCGTATAAATAATGGGAATGAAAATGAATATTCAATTCATCAGCATTTAACTTCAGCCTCCTTATGATCGTTGAATCAGCTGCCCTTCCTATTTCATTGATCAGAATGACATTGGTCGGCTCATACTGGTTCCGGATGCGGTAGACGAGATTATAGATCAGAATGATCAGCTCGTAGTACATCATGTCCTGTATCTCATCGGTTCTGTGCCCCGGGAGCTCATTGTAAATATAATTTGCCAAAGCCTGGGACGAAATCATCCGGTTAGTCCTGCATTTTATGGAATAGGGAAATTCCAGTTCCACAATGCCCAACCTGTTTCTCAGCCGCCATTTGCAAAAAAACAGGAGAAGGTGGTCACTGACTTCTTTATAGTGAGTAAGGTCCAAAAATATACTGTCCTTTAAAAATTTCATAACCTCTTTATAGGTTTCCAGACCCTCGGGTGCTGTTTTCATATAGCTTTCCTCAGCCCCGTCTTCAAACAATTCCCGGTTGCTCAATAGAAAAACTGCCATGTAATAGTACTCGGAAAGCTCCTTGCCCTCTCCTAAAATTCTTTGCCCCACAGAAAATTCCTCTAGTTTTTCAAGCTGAGGCGGGAAATCCTGAGGCTTCATAGTTCCACAGCCTGATCTTATAGGCAAAACTGCCAGATAAAGGACCAGCCTTTGAAATCCCGTATCTGGCACCCGGTACCCGGTTTCATATAAAACTGATTTCAGCCTTGCAATGTTCTTCCTGATGTCTTCTATGGCAATGCCGTACTCCTTTAAACAGTGAAATAGAAAGATGTTCTGCTGGGAATCATTATAAATATCGCAAAAGTCCATCAGACAGGAACGGATGGCAAGCTCTTCTCCCGTCACCTTCATTCCGTGATAAGGGATGGAAACAATCTGTATCTGGTAAAACAGCAAGTATTTTCTTACGGTTCTCATATCCTTATTCAGAGTTGCAAGGCTTATGTTAAGCATATCGGCCAGTTCTTCTGCCTTTATGCCGTTGACGGAGGACACAAGACGGCGGATGATATGCTGAACCCTTTCCTTACGGCCCAAAAGCCTGTTTAAGGACAGATTCAGATGTCCGTAGCAGGAACGTTTCAGCTCATCGATCCAAGACTTATCTTCAGGAAAATACTCCAGAAAATATCCCTTTCCCCTCTTATTGCGTATCCTTACATTGGATCTGCCGTATTGTTTCAGCTTATCATTCAGGGATGCTATTTCTATCTGCACCGTACGCTGGGAAATATCAAACATTTCCATAATCTTCACATTTTCCACATAACTGTTTTCCAAAAGCATGTTTAAAACACTGATTTCCTTGAAGCTGCAATCAAGCATAAAACCACCTTAGAGGCTGACCTTTGTATTTGCATCAAAACCTTTCCTTCCTGTATTTCTTTTTTTACAGGCACTTTCTATGTACTCTGACTGCCCCATAAAATAAACAGGGCAGTTTTTGAGTTTATCGTATATTGTTAAGCGATGAAACCCAAACAATTACTCAAACCAAAACCTGCCTGTATATAATACTATCATCCATTCCAGGAACTAACAATTATTTATTTTTCTGAAAGATCTCGTTTCGAAACGATTGTTAAGAGCAAAAAAATAAGCCGGATTTTCTTTTTAAGATAAAATCCGGCTTATTCTGTAATTATCTGTTATATCGAATAGTTGGAATCCAGGGAAATGATTCTTGATAAAAATTGTCTGGTCCTCTCTTCTTTCGGATTTGAAAAAATCTCTTCCGGACTTCCCTCTTCCACAACAATCCCTTCATCCATAAAGATCACTTTATTGGCAACATCCTGGGCAAAGGACATTTCATGGGTCACCACGATCATCGCAATTCCTCTTCCCGCCACTTTCTTAATGATATCAAGGGTTTCTCCTACCAGCTCCGGATCCAGGGCAGACGTTGGTTCATCAAACAGAATCACTTCCGGATTTAAGACAAAGGCTCTGGCAATGCCCACACGCTGCTGCTGCCCGCCGGAAAGGTTGCAGGGATAACAATGATATTTCTCCCCCAGTCCCACCCAGTCAAGGGCTTCCTTCCCCCGTTTTATGGCTTCCTCCCTGGGAATATGCCTAGCCGTAACTAGGCCTTCTATCACATTTTCCAATGCAGTTTTATTGGCAAAAAGATTATAATTTTGAAAAACAAAAGCCGTTTTCCTTCTGATCTCCAATATTTGCTTTTTGGTGGCTTTTTTCAAATCCACGCAGGTATCTCCAATGGCAAGCTGTCCGCTGTCCGCATTTTCCAGGAAATTAATACACCGCAGCAATGTGGTTTTCCCCGAACCGCTGGGGCCTAGGACGACCACCACCTGGCCATCCTCCACCTCCACAGAAACATCCTTTAGGACCTGCTGCTTTCCAAAGGCCTTTTTTACATTCTTTACTTCAATCATATGGATTCCTCCTAAATCTGCCTGTATGGCGCCTTAAGACCTTTGCCAGGTATTCGATCATAATGGTAAATGCCCAGTATATGACTGCGGCCGCCACATATCCTTCAAAAAAGGAATACGTCCGGGAGCTTGGAATGGTGGCTCCTGCCACGATTTCAATAATGCCGATGGCCATGACTACGGAGGAGGCCTTGATTAAGCCGACCACATGATTGATCAGGGTGGGGATCGCTGCCGGGATCATCTGGGGGATAATGATCCTCCTGATGGTCTGGACCTTTGTAAGCCCTACGGAATATCCGGCTTCATCCTGCCCATTGTCAATGGACAGCAGGGCTCCCCGGATGGCCTCTGATATGGAACACATCGCAGTAAGGCTCAGTGCAAAAATTCCTACCCAGATATTATCTACATCAGCGGCTTTTGTTTTAATATGTAAGAATCCTGCCAGGTCATTGAATTTGAGCATGAAAACCAGGTTATATATCATCAGAGCCACCACAATGGGAACGCCCTGATATACGGTGACAAAAATCCCAAGAAGCTTACAGAGAACAGGCACTTTATAGACCCTGGCCAGCGCAATTACCGTTCCCAGAGTCAGGCCAATGGCCAGCGGAATGAACACAAGCCTCAGGGTATTGGGAAAATACTTAATACCATAAAGAAAGCTTTCATAAAAATGAGCTGTATTAAAATTCATTCTACCCCTTCTCTCCCATACTCCAGTTTTGTATTTAAGTAATAAAAAAGAAGCCGGATTGTTAAACTGATAACAATATAGATGATCACCACAAACACATAGGCTTCCAGTACGTGCTTTGTGGCCGCGCCGATGGATTTGGCCCTTCCCATGATATCCGTAACACCGATGAGAAATACAAGAGAGGAGTTTTGAAACAGTCCCACCAGATCAGAGCCAAAAGGCGGCAGGGCAATCCTCACCATCTGGGGCAAAAGGATCCTCCGAAAGGTCTGAAGCTCCGTAAGTCCCACACTGAAGCCCGCCTCTGTCTGCCCATAGGGAATGGATGTGATTGCACCGTAAAATATGGCAGAAAGAAATGCTCCCTGATTTAAGATAAAGGTAATATAAGCAAACGTTACCGCACTGAACCCCCTGTTGATGTTGGTCCCGAAAACAGGATCAATGAGGGCCGGTATCCCGTAATAAATAATCATCAACTGTACCAGCATGGGGGTTCCTCTCATGAATGAGACATACACCTTAAAAAACGGATTCAGTACCGGTATCTTTTTAAGCTCTGCCAGAACAATGAACGCGGCAAGAAGCACTCCGAATCCGGTGGCATAAACCACAATCCGAAAGGTCACCGATAAATACGGAAGAATTTTAGGGATATTTTCAAAGAACCGCTCCCAGCCAAACAGTTTATCCATACCATTACTCGCTTTCCGTATAATCCCCGCCGATTACATCCTTTGATATCTGTGCAAGCTTTCCGCTTTCCTTTAATTGCTTTACCGCTCCATCCACTGCCTCCTGCAACCCGGTATTGTCTTTTGCATATACGAAGTATGTGGAAGAAGACTGGACCGGTTCTCCCGTCACTTTTAAGACGTCCCTGCCGCCTCCATAGTTTTGATTCAGCTTTTCCGTATCCCGCTTTGTCAGGATGGTGGCATCCCAGACACCGTTTACAAGGCCTGTAACAGTCTCTTCATCGGTCGAATTATCCACATAATCAATCTTTATGGGATTATCCGGATGGTCTTTATTATAATTCTCCAGGATATACACGGAATTTGACCCGGTGGAGCTTTTTACCTTCCGGTCCTTTAAATCATCAAGGGCCTTAATATCCGTCCGGTCACCTGTTACGGCAAGGTAGGTCACATAGGTGGTATATGGTTCTTTTCCAAATAAATATTTTTCATCTCTTTCCTTGTTCCACTCGTATTGATGAGCTGCAAGATCAATCTTGCCCGCATCAAGGGAAATCAGCACATTGGCAAAATCTGAGGTCTGATATTCAAATTCATACTGGGGAAGCAGCTCATCTACCGCCTTTAAAACCTCGTACTCATATCCGGCAAGGTCTCCTTTCTCATCCAGATAGCAATAAGGCGCATAGGCATTACCGGTTCCTACCACCACTTTCGTGACCCCGGTGTCTGCGGCCGCTGTTTTCTTGCCGCATCCTGTCAGCATTGCCGCTCCCAATGCTGTAAGAACTGCTTTTAAAACGATTTTTTTTATCCATTGATTCATCATTCCCTGCCTTCCTTTCCTATTAATGTTTCATTCGCCATTCCCCGAAGTGACTGATGATGATCCATCCGGTGAAAATACCATGTGATTTTCTCCATTGCGTCTTCAATTTTCCCTTCCACATCAAAGGTGCTGACCGCCTTTTTCTCAAGCTGTTTCTGAATATGGAAACCGATCTTTTTGCAAATGACACAACGGCAGTCTGTTATGGAATCTACCCTGGGCTGGTTTTCGTGAGAGCCTTCGCAGCCCCTTCCTTTGCACCCGTCCTGACAGAAGGAAAGCCCCCCGGCTTCCTTCTGTGCTTCTCTTATTTCCAAAAGGGCATACTCCCCTTCTTCTCCCACTTCATAGATGAAAAATTCATGGGCCGCCCCAAAATTCATATCAATATTCTCTCCATCAGAAGATGCAACCGCAATTTTATATGGCATAATACTCCCTCCATGAAACCCGCCTGTTAATTGAATCTTGTTCTGGCAACGGAATAGATGTCTTCGATCAGCTTTAAGCCTCCGTCATATCCTGCATAATAGCTGTTCATGACCAGTCTTTCATTGACCGGCCAGGATACATTAAGGAAATGGGCATCGGTCTGCTTTGCAATCTCTTTCTCCCAATGTCCTCCAAGAATCAGGGGATATCCATGATAGTCATGGGCTTTGATCTCGTTGTGGATCTTGTAGCCATCGGTCTCAAAGCTCATCTCTGCTTCTATGCCAAAATTCAGTTCCTTAAAATAGGAACAGACCTTTTCCCTGAATTCTCTTGGGGTGTCATCCGTCACGAACTGCTTGGCGGGAAATAAGCCCAGGTCATTGACCAGGAACTTCGTAATGCCAAGGGCATATTGGGCGTCGGCTACCACCGTAAACTGCTTTGACATGACTCTGGTCTCCAGGAATAAATCCGCATAGCGTTCGATGTAGTAGTAATAATAAGCTTCTTTCTCAGCAATCAGGCTTTCAATCTTCTCCTCTGGCACTCTTGCAAACCTGCCCACTTCCCGAAGGAATTTACTGGTTTCAAAGGCCCCTATGGGGAGAGTCGGATAGTGGAGGTAAGGGATTCCAAGCTTCTTCTCCATGTTCTTCATATTATTAAGCCCGACCCAAGGCGACACCAGTAAGTTAAATTCGGCTTGCGGTATCCTCTTTATGTTACTTAATCCCCTTTGATAGCCAAATATCGTATTCGGCGTAAGACCAAGTTCCTTAACCAGTTTTTCAAGCTCTCTTAAGTTTCCCAGCCAGAACTCATCCTGATAAGGCACATCCGCCCATATATTCACCAGATTTTTTACCCGGATATCTGACCGTTCCAAAAGCTGGTCAATGATTGCATCCACCACCTGCTCGTGGCCCTTGTAGTTGTTGCCCTTAAAGCCTGCGGTGGAGGCATAGATTACCGGCTTTTTGGCATCCTGAAACCCTTCCACCACTTCTTCGGTGTTGTCACCCACGATCTCCGGGATACAGCCGGTCAATACCACATATAAATCGGCATCAATGACATCCAGGGAATGCTTGATGGTTGACTCAAGCTTTTTAACACCTCCGAATACAACATCCCTTTCGTTGATGCTGGTACAGGGATAGATGTTGGGTGAAAAATAACCGGAGCTTCCCGAGGAATTGGAAAGCTTCTGGGCACAACCCGGACCGGAATGAAGGACAGGAATCGCCCGTTCGATTGCCTGAACGGTCTGCATGGCGCTCATCGCGCATTTATACCTCTGTTTATCTAAGATCTTCGCCATCAGCCAATCCCCTCCTCTAAGAAGCTTCCCACATCCTGCTTATACCACCAGTCCGTGTAAGGCAGCTTCACTCTTTTTGCCAGATTCTGTTCAAAGCTCCGGTTCCGTATGGTATCTAAAACCGTATGAGCGAACTCCAGGGTATGCTTATATCCGAATATCATGTATTCGTCCGCCACATAGACCGCCGGCGTTCCCTGTTTAATGGCCCATACCGTGGAGCCGGGATGGCGGGAAAGGTATAAATCAGGGCGGTATTTATTTAAGATGTTCATTACCTCAAAGTTCTGCTGGTCCGCCACACTGGCTTCAAAATTGATCTCATTGTCAAGAAGATAACTCATGGCAGGAGGAACATCCCCGTTTTCGTATTTCTTGTCATAATGCCATGCCAGTGCCCAAACCACTTCAATTCCCAGCTCGTTTAACACTCTCGTCACCTCAAAGGTATAACCCGGTCCCATTCCAAGAACCGCTTTTAATCCCTTTAATTCTTTCTTTACCGCTTCTATCTGGGGGATATAGATTTTTCTCTGTTCTTCTATGTAATGTTCCACTTCAAGCTGCTTGCCGGCAACTCTTCCGATTTCCCTAAGCCAGGTCTCAAATCCGACGATCCCTAAGGGATTAATGGTCCGGATATAGGGAACGCCGTACAGCTCTTCTAAGCCATTGCCCAGATAATTTCCAAGAACTCCGCAGATGCATGTCGTAGCAACGGACTCTGATAAATGTTCCAGTTCTTCCACCGTTGCGTTGGCATATAAAAATATGGGCTCTAAATCAAAATTCTTAAACATTTCAATGATTTCATTTCTGGCGCTTTCGAAAAAGTTTTTAAAATTAACGGTGTTTCTTTTCTGCTCTGGCGGCTTTACGATTCCGCTTAATACCGCATGATCGGATATATCAAACCCAGTCGCCCAAATCCGTGATTTAAAGCCCTCGCAGTGAACGGCTATGACAGGCACCGGAATCTGGTCCTTCACATCATCCACCACGCTGTCAATATCCTCTCCGATGATTCCGGTGGCACAGGAACTGCTGACAAAAATTGCCTTTGGCTGGTAACGCCGGTTGACCTCCACAATGATATCCGCCAGCGCATCTGTGGAACCGAAAATGGTATCATTCTCATTCATATCCGTACCTATATAGACGGATTTGTTTACGACCCCTCTTTTAGCAGCCACCTGATTGGTAATGATGTACTGAGAACTTGCCGTGGCCGAGCACCCGGAAGGGCCGTGGTGGATGACCGCCACATCCCGGATCCCTCCAAGCTGGCCGAGGGCACAGCCGGATAGGCAGGTACTTGACTGGGAAAAACAGCGTCCGCAGCCCTTTAAGCTGCCGCATTTGCTCTGGCTGGCAAGATCATGTAAGTCTCCGACATATCCGGTTATGGAGCCTAGCCGGGTCTCCCTGGTTGCCAGATTTGAATTTGATAAATTAATTGCCATATTTAACCTCCAAACTTTGACTATGCTTCTTCAAAAAGCTTCGTGGACAGGTACAATTTCCCAGCTCCAAAAGAGGCGTTTTTCCTATGAGTTCCGAAATTGATTTATGAATATTACTCATTGATACCCTCCTTGATCCAGCACCTTTGTGCTTAGATCTTATAATCGTCATTGATGTTCATAAGTCCGAATTCAAAAAGAATCTCTTCCAGCCGTTCCTGGTCCATGGGAGTGGGAATGGTGAAATCCTGATTGTCGATGATTGCCTGGGCAAGATTCCGGTATTCATTTGCCTGGCTGGAATCGGGTTTGTATTCAATGACTGTTTTGCGGTTGATCTCCGCATGCTGCACAATGTTATCCCTTGGAACAAAGTAGAGAAGCTTAGTTCCAAGCTCTTTTGAAAAGGCGCGGAGTAAATCCAGTTCCCGGTCTACGTTCCGGCTGTTGCAGATGATTCCTCCAAGCCTCACCCCTCCTGTCTTTGCATATCGCTTGACGCCCTTTGCAATGTTATTTGCCGCGTACAGGGCCATCATCTCCCCGCTTGCCACAATGTAGATTTCTTTGGCCTTTCCTTCCCGGATGGGCATGGCAAATCCTCCGCAGACCACATCGCCCAATACGTCGTAAAACACATAATCTAAATCATCGGTATATGCACCCAGGTTTTCAAGAAGTCCTATGGAAGTGATTATGCCTCTTCCCGCACAGCCTACCCCCGGCTCCGGGCCACCTGATTCCACACACCTGGTTCCTTTATAGCCTTCCTTCAGGATGCGGTCCAGCTCTACACCATCCCCCTCTTCCCGCAAAGTATCAAGAACCGTTTTCTGTGCCAGGCCGCCAAGGAGCAGCCTGGTGGAATCTGCCTTTGGATCACACCCAACTACCATAACCTTTTTCCCCAGCTCCACTAGCCCTGCCGTCAGGTTTTGGGTTGTAGTGGATTTTCCGATTCCTCCCTTCCCATAAATGGCTATCTGTCTGATTTGTCCCATTGATAAAATCCTCTCTTTCTGATTCGCATAATTAATTGTCGTATAAGTCTTCAATCAAAGTCAGGCTTTCTCTATAGCCCGCATAAGCTTTTCTGTACCTCAATATAAGCTAGAAGTTTCCGGATGGAATCCTCAATATATCCCGGCAGTTCAAAGGCCTCTATGTTGTTTTGATCCAGTGCAGCCCTTGCACCGGCTCCAATCCGGCTGACCAGAATATAATCACAATCCTTCAGCATGGCTGCCACAGCTTTTAACTGTGATTCATCATGCTCCTGTCCCCTGCATACGGGAACTGTTTTCCGGCTTTCCTCATAGGTGAATGTCATACCCCCGCTGTCAGCCTCCACGATGTAAAAGACCTCGGCCCTTCCGAAATGCTGGTTGATCACTTTTCCATCGGTTGATGCCACTGCAATCTTATATTTCACAATGTTTCACCTCCCCCTTTCTTCATCCGTGGGAAAAGGTATCGCTTCCTGCGATCCTTCTCTGGTATATCATATCTCCAAAATCTGTTCCCCAAAGCATGCCCACTGCATCGGCGCGGCAGTGCTGGCAATGGCGGAAAACATCAATATGCTTTCCTGCCATAGTTCTGGCCTCGTCGATCTCCTGGCAAACGGGGGCCGTTTCATGGGAAAGTTCCGATTGAGGGATCAGTGGGATAATGTTGTAGATACATGCTCCTGCCTCTTTTACAGCCTTTGCAATATCCTCAATGTGCGCTCCGTTTATGTTTGGTACCAACACGGTGTTCACCTTTACCGTGATCCCCGAATCCGCTATCTTTTTGATGCCCTTTAACTGGTTTTCTATCAGGATCTCAGCTGCCTGGACTCCCTCATAAATACGCCCATGATACAGGATCCACCGGTTCAGTTTTTCCTCGATTTCAGGATCCACCGCATTTACCGTAACGGTCACGGATTCCACTCCAATTTCAATGATCTCATCCGCCCGCTCATAGAGAAGGAGGCCGTTGGTGCTCATACATTTGATCAGTTCCGGATGGTGTTCCTTTACCAGACAGAAGGTTTCCAGTGCATAATCTGTAGCCAGGGTATCGCCTGGCCCTGCAATGCCTGCAACTGTAATCTCCGGGCAAAGGGTAAGAGCCTTGTCAAGAACTTCCAGCGCCTGTGAAGGAGTGAGCACCTTAGAGGTCACTCCAGGCCTTTCCTCCTCGTCATTGATCCTTCTGTCGCAAAACTTACAGGAAATATTGCAGCCGGGGCTCACCGGAAGATGGATCCGGCCCACGTTATTTTTATTTCCTCCAAAGCATGGGTGTGACTTTTGCAGGTTTTGATATGTATTTGCCATTTTAATCTCTCTTTCTCAACTTTCTTCAATCGGATATTCGCAATCCGCTTCGCTGCTTGTTCATAATCTCATAGCTGCTAACTAGCTTGATGAGGTTAAATCAGGATACAAAAAAAGACAACCTTCTCCTGATACGCATTCCTGCTTATCAGAACCTCCGGTTGTCCAGTCAGTCCTTTAATCTTATTTTTTCTATTTTTTCGATCTGTACGATCTTTCCATCCTGAATGGTGATGGTGATGGAACCATACTTTACGTGGCTGGCCATTTCATGGATCAGCCTGATATATTCTTTTTCTTGATCAGAAGCATTTGAATAGGATATCGGAATCACCTTCTCTCACTTATGGATCGCCGCCGGGCCTTCCTCTAAGCCCTGGCCCGGATTCTTTTTTCTCAGGTGGTTCTTTTTATATGTATTTGACACATCTTTCGTATCTTCTGCATCTTCCTGCCCGTATGGATTGATTAAGTGGTGTTACTGATGAAATTTATCATCTATTTCCGCTTATAAAAAAACAGGTACAATTATAGTACCTGCTAAACTCCTGCCGCTGCGGATCCAGGTATTCTAATACATACAAAAATAAGCTGTATTCATATACATGCACACAGTTTTACAACAACAGCAATCCATTTTATCAAAGCTTGAGAGATGAATAACTCTGGCAGAAACCATTGCGTTTTTCATATGAATAACATCCTTTCTTGTATATCCTATTATTCTTGTAGGTTTAATATGTATTGATTATAGTATCATCTTTTGGGTATGTCAACATTTTTTATTTTTATGATATTTTTTTAACAGCTTGTCCCAATGGAAAAGCCACAAGAAGCCGGAAAATTTCTTATCTCTGGCTTCTTATGGCTTTATTTTTACCTAACTGGCTTTTATAAAACGGAGGCACGCATTAAAGCGTCATCAATACAGCCCGCAATATTCTCTCTTCCCATATCTTCTACAAATCCCGCCCGTTCCATCATTGACATAGGCTGCTCGTTTACATGGGATAATACCAGTGTGACGTTTTTTCTTTTTAAGTTATTGTAAAGCTTTTTTAAACTTTTTAATGCAGTTGTATCCATGGCCGGAACGCTCCGCATGCGAAGGATCAGCACTCTCTTACCATCTTCTAAGACCACCTTTGATATCTTATCGGCGGCTCCAAAGAACATCGGGCCATTGATTTCAAAAACGGCTACATGCCCCGGAACCGGCTTTAAGTCAATTCGGTCCCCATCATGATCCTCTTCATCCTCCAGATACTTCCAGCCATTTACCTCGGCCACATCTGCCATCCGCTTCATGAACAGCAAAGATGCGATGACCAGGCCAACGCCTATGGCCATAACCAGATCAAATACCACAGTCAGGACAAAGGATACCAAAAGTACCGACCAATCGCTTTTGGGGGAGGTTTTTACAATGGAAACAAACTCTCTCCACTCGCTCATATTGTAAGCAACCATAAACAGAATCGCTGCAATGGCCGGCATAGGGATAAGGGCTGCATAGGGCATGAGGAATATGAGGATCAACAGCAGAAGAACCGCGTGAACCATTCCGGCCACAGGAGTCCTTCCCCCGTTTTTAACGTTGGCTGCTGTCCGTGCAATGGCGCCAGTCGCAGGGATTCCTCCAAACAGGGCGGAGAAGGTATTTCCAACACCCTGGGCGATCAGCTCCATGTTGGAATTGTGCCTGCTGCCTATCATGCCGTCAGCCACAACGCAGGACAGCAATGATTCAATGGCAGCTAATACCGCAATGGTCACTGCATCGGGCATGACCTTTCCCATCATGGCAAAGGACAGCCTGGGAATATGAAAAGTCGGAAGGCTGGGGGAGATGGTATACAGATCCCCAATCGTATGTACCGGAAGATCCAGTACTTTTACCAAAACAGCAGTCAAAATAACTGCAATCAAGGATGGGGGGACCTTTTTAAAATATCTCGGCCAGATGATAAGTATGGCAAGGGCAATCATTCCTACCGCCAGCGCCATTGGATTAAAGGTTCCGATGGTGCGTACCACCTGCTCCAGCTTTTCCATAGTCTCCACCGGTGCCTTTTCAAAGGTAAGACCAAGGAAATCCTTTATCTGGCCGATAAAAATGGTCACCGCAATGCCAGCGGTGAACCCGGTTGTAATGGTATACGGAATAAAACGTATCAGGCTTCCCAGCCGTAAAAACCCCATGATCACAAGGAGAACCCCGGCCATAACGGTTGCCGCAGCCAGGCCGTCAAGCCCGTTCTTTAATACGATTCCGGCTACAATGGATGCAAATGCTGCCGTAGGCCCTGCGATCTGCACCTTGCTGCCGCCTAAAAAAGAGATCACTAAGCCCGCAACAATGGCTGTATAAAGCCCTTGCTCCGGCGTCACACCGGAAGCCAGGGCAAGGGCGATGGAAAGGGGCAGAGCAATGATCGCCACGATGATCCCTGAAATGACATCCTTTACGAACTGCTCCCTTGTGTAATACTTCATTGATAAAAAAAACTGTGGGATAAAATCCTTCATCTTTCCTGTTCCTCTGTATATTATAAATTTTTTATAAACTTTTTATAATATAACTGTGAAAAGAGAAGAATGCAAGGAAATTTCCCATGTTTTTCAAATAGTACAAGAATTTCTACCGCAGGCTGTTTGCAGCAAGCAGCTCCAGACCCTCTTCATTCAGCAGCTCCACGTTTCCCCTGGTGAGCTTTACCAGATGATCTGCCTGGAACAGCCGTAAGAGCCGGGTAACCACTTCTCTTGCAGTCCCCAGGTGATGGGCAATCTGCTCATGGGTAATGGAAAGCTCACTGGAACCGTTAAGCCTTCCCTCTTCTAAAAGAAAGGCGGCCAGGCGGCCATCCATTTTCTTATTTAAGACCTGATCCATCAGCCACATGACATCGGAAAAACGGGAAGCCATCAGTTCATTGGTAAAATTGGATACAACTGCCGACTGCTCCATCAGCGTCTTATAAACTTCCGGCGGGATCACAGAAACCACGGAATCCTGCTCCGCTTCCACCGTCACATCGAATTGGATGTTTTTAACCATACAGGGACCGGAAAAAAGGCAGATATCCCGCTCAAGCAGACGGTAAAGCGTCAGCTCACGCCCCTCATCCGATAACATAAAAACCCTTAGCTGCCCAGCGGTCACAAGCAAAAGCCCGCTGCAGCCATCAGCACCGCCATGGACCAGCATACCCTTTTCAAACCTTGCTTCCCTGGCCTTTTCTTTTAAGAGCATTCTCTGTTTCTCTGTCAGCTTATTCCAGAAAGGAAGGTATTCTCCCAACACCATATCATCAAACCTCCATGTGCCTAAGAACGTTGTAACACAATCTCATCATTGCAGTCAAAAATCTTAAAACATTCTTTGTAACCCAGTCTTCCGGACTTCAGTTCTTCTGCCATCAAAAGAAGATTCATGGAATTGACTGCGGCTCCGTAAATCCCGGAACGCATCCGGATGTTCTCAAGCCTTTCCCTAAATCCGCCGGTAAAGGCCCCGGAAACAAATGCAAAGTGATAATGAATCACATCTTTGTCAAAAATCTCCCACCACTTATTTGGATTAAGCTTCTCATTCCGTTCCTTATTTTCCTCTATATAACGGTACATCTCATCAGCCTGCTTAATCGGAAGGGAATACCCCTTTCCATAAGCCTTATTATCAATGATCAGCCCATCTTCTCCATAATATACGCACACATCCGGCTTTCTGGTATCGCCAAGCCTGGCTCCCTTAAAGTTAAGTTCCCCAGTCAGAAGCTGGGCAGTCTGTATCTCATAATCCCGGTCAGAAGTGCCGTCAAATCCTAAATCTAAAAGAAGCAGATACTTATGATCCACATGGTTCAAATGGGATCTTAAATAATCCTTGCACAGGGACACCTCTGATTTTACCGGTACCGGTCCCTGGCTCTTAGAAGGCAGTTCAAGACCGGTTATCTCCTCCATGATCCGATAGGTATTTCCTGTCTTTTTCACATGAAGCCCAATATTTTCAAAGCTTCGGAGGTCATCGAGAATCGTCTCCTCTGCCTCTTCCATACCCATGCCTTTTAAATACTCCTTTACCTGCAAAGGGGAGCGGTAGGCTCCTTCCAGGAATTTTATGATATGGGTCCTCCGGTTGCGTAAATATTCCCGGTCAGCTACCTTGGTAGCCAGCATATCCCACATCACCCGTTTGGGAATCCTGGAAAATCTTGAAACCCCTGTGACATGTTTTAATATGGTCCTTCCCTTTAACGTCAGCTGATAAGACTGTGGAATGGTTCCGGTGCAGGTCAGGCCCCCAATGGAAACGGTTACCTCTTTTGGCACCTTATTGATCCAGCCCATCTGAAAAAGCCAGCTGCAAATAGTCCGGACGTATTTATCGCTGGTTCCTTCCGTATCCTGAAGAAGCTTTGTCCTCTCTTCCCTGGTTTCTGCTTCCGTCAGTCCCTGCAGGATCATGTACTGGGGAATGGAGGTAAAGCCTGCCTCCCCGATGAAGCCAAGTCTTGCTCCTATCTCAAACTTTGTCAGATGCCCTTCTTCTCCTAACAGGGACAGCACCCGGCATACGGGCGGATAGGAAAGCAGTGCGGTCTTTAATGCGCCGGCTTCTTCCTCGCTTCCTGCGGCTGCCTCCGCATATTGCCGCCCCAGCGGGGACAGGGAACAGACATCATCGTTCCGGCTGTAATGGAGAAAACCAATGCTTACCGCCCATCTTAGAAAGGAATCTGCAGGCCAGTCGCTTTGGTATTCCTTCCGCTGTCCTGGCAGAACTGCCTGAATGATCCCGGAACAGGGGGCATTGCTCCTTGTATAACCAACAGGTGTCCCCTTTCCCTTTAAATGGGTATAAGGAATGGTAATCTCCTCGCCGCTTAATTCCCGTATAAACTCATCTCTCCCGTCTTTTTCCGATATGAGTCTGGGTATTTTGTCCATGCGCAGGATCCTGTTGATCTTTGAATCCGGCACGAACGCGGATACCACATTTTTTAAGTTATCCAGGGTATAGGCCTCCTGTACCCAGCCAAATGTCCGATCTGCCACTGTTATTTCCTCTCTGTACGTTTCCTTTTTCTTAAGTATATCATAGCCTCCTGGGATTGACCACGAAATTTTCCCTGGAACACCCAAAGGGTTTGGTTTGTGATGACCGGCTTCCTGTGATATAATGGTGGAAACTTTAGCCTTCGCGAGAATAACCGGACCGGAAAGGAACAGAATTTATGGGAAAATTACAGATGACAATACTAGCTTTTATAGCAATTTCCTGCTGCATTCATATCAGGCGGCAGCTTAAGGACAGAGATTACATCAAACATCTGTTTTTAGGGAGTGATGCCGGAAAAAGCAGGATTCTCTATCTGGATTATGTCCGTCTTATTGCTGCTCTTTTCGTTATTTTAGTCCACTGCCTGGATTTTTCCACAGCCGGACTTACCACCGGGACCAAAGAATGGGTGGCGGTGCAGTCCCTTTCTTCCATACTTCTGGTCTGCAACACACTGTTTATCATGAACAGCGGCGCTTTGATCTTAAGGGAACAAAGAGACAGCCTGGCTGTTTTTTACTATAAAAGATTCCTTCAGGTGGCTCTTCCCTTTTTTTGCTACTACTGCATTTATATCCTGCTCTCCTGCCAGTATTTCAATTCCGGCTTCCTAAGAGGAATATTTAAGGCTTTAAAAGATATGGCGGCAGGCCCTATTGGGTGGGCCCCCCATTTATGGGTGATCTATGTCATTTTGTCACTGTATATCCTGGCTCCATTTTTCAGCATCCTTTTAACGCATCTAAATGACTCCATGCTTCACGGACTGGCGTTTTTGATCCTTCTCTTCCGCTGTCTGGCGGTTTATCTGCCTGTCATGGGCCTTCCTTTAAACTTTGAGCTTATGATCAGCCCATGGGAAGGGGTATTTTTACTTGGCTATTACTTTGCGCAACCAATTTCCATGAAATACAGGAAAGCCTGGTGGGGACTTGGCCTCGCAGCCTGCTTATTTACCGTCCTCTGTACTGCCCTGCGGCCCGATTACAAGGCCATCCTATTGGCAGAAGGCGCTCCTGCCATGATCCTCTTAGCAGCCTCAGTCTTTCTTATGCTACGCTCTCTGGAAAGCCGGCTTCCAAAGCCTGGAATCGTGATGAACTTCTTGATCCGGCACAGCTATTCTATCCTTTTAGTACACTGGGCCGTGCTCTATTTTGTCAGGGAAAGGCTCCATATCGGCGGACTTGGTTTCAAAATGGCAGGCAGCACCCTGCTTTCTTTTCTTCTGGTTCTGGTTCTGTCAGCCGCAGCGGCATTTCTCTTTGACCAGACCGTAGTTCTTTGTGTCCAGACCCTGTTTAAACGTCTGGTCCATCCATTAAGGAGCCGGTGAGTGTTACTCTTCCGGCTCCATTGTTCTATCTGCTGCTATGGGCCTTACCGTGATTCCGTTGATTTCCACATGCTCACTTATGCCGATGACAATGCATGGCCGGCCGTCGATCATCCGGTTTTCTACAAGATAGGTTTTATCAGGCGCTACCTTGATACTCACATCCGTTGTCTTGATCTCAAAGCTTCTGGTATTAACTACATTGGAAGCGATGAAGGGAGGCACAGACGTTTCTTCGTTTTCGCTGTAACGCTGCTCAAACTCCTCAAGCTTCTCCTGGCTGGCTCCGTTGTTTTCCAGCAGCCTTTTCATCTGATACTTGTCCAGGGTAAAGGGAGCCGGTTCATCCTTTGTTTCTTCAAGAATCTCATTTAAATTTTCGTGAAGGTTCTTAACCGTTTCAAAATCGCAGTTATCTCCCAGCGTTTCCTCCACAAGGGCCTGGAATGTTTCTTTCTGGCTCTTGGCTGACATAGGTATCACACAGCCAAGCAGCTCATCAATTAAGCGTTCCGGCATCTGCTCCGGGTTTTTGGCATAGTATAAAAGGCTGTGAATATCCGTATTCCGGTCATTAAAGGACGGGAATAAAAAGCCGGTATCAGGAGCCTCCACGATCCAGTCCCTGCTGCGGTTTTCGATTACGTTAGACTCGGAATTGTAACAAAGGCCCGCTTTTGACAGTTTTACCGGGCAAACGGAGCACTGGATGAATTCATAAACAAAGTCTGAAGCATCATCCATTTCAAGTCCATCAGAGGACCTTGCGGGAATATCGTAGGCACAATGAATGAGGATAATGTAAAAATTCTCGCCGTAATCGTAGCTTGCGATCACCTTATCATAAAATTCCTCGATCAGGGCATCATCCTTTAACTGGCTGTCCCGAAGCTTTAATAGAAAGTTCTGGGTTCCGTCCTCAGCTTCCGTATGTAATGGAAATTCCATATTGACCATGTTCTTACCAATCGTCCCTGACAGGCCGCTTCTAAAGATGGCAAAATATTTAAACGCTTCTTCTTCCGGAAGTGATAAAAATGCTTCCTTAATCTCCGTTCTTTTGTTCTTTTCCGCGTCCACATAACAGCCACAGATACGGCTGATGGCACAGTTAGCAGGAGTAAAAAGTTTCTTTATTTCGTTAGCTTCTTTCTTATTCATTCTACGGCTTCTCCTATCCTAATGTAAAACTTCAGAATTAATACTAGAGCAAATCCGGGCAGATGTCAATCATTGGTATTGCTAAAAAAAAGCTCACAGACCATCAGGTCCATGAGCTTTTCAACTTTTTTATTTATCTGCTTTCCATAATCCGTGAAGATTACAGTATTCGTATGCGGCAACTACTTCATCTCCGTCGCAAAGCATGAATTCAGCCACTGGTTTATCACCTGGATTCAATATCTTTCTCTGATTGCCCTGCTTGGTCTCTAATGCGATCCAACCGATGAAATGTTCAGGAAGCATTGGGTGTTCAACGGAACCAACTGTAACTTTTACATGCTGACCGTCAATCTCAATAACCGGAACGTGCTTCTCAGTTGCAGCATCTGTTGTATTGGCTACCAATTCGTGCATATTTTCTCCACAGCATGTAATGGTACCGCCCTTTTCCTCTACAACCGCTACAATATTACCGCAACGGTTACACTTTAAAAACTTCATAGTAATAACCTCCTTCGTCTTTTGAATCTTTATTGAATTATATTCTCATTATACCATATTTACCATTCATTTACAATAGAATTAAACCGGCAAACAAAGCCCTCTTATTTGCCGCATCTTTCCTGATATTCCGAAGGCGATACTCCCAAAAGCTTCTTAAACTGTGCACTGAAATAGGCGGTGTCCGAATACCCCACCTGATCCGCCACCTCATAAACCTTAACCCGGCAGTCCTTTAACAGGGACATGGCTACCTGCATCCGGTAAAACGTAAGATAGCTGGTAAATGTATAATCCGTTTCCTTTTTTAATACCCGGCTCAAATATCCTTCGCTGATTTCTAAGTATTCCGCCACCGTACTAATGGTGATGTTCTCCTGATAATGCATCCGGATGTACCGGATGGCCTCAGCCACATATTTGTTCTTGGATTTCTTGTCCGCATTAAAAAGAAGTACCGGTGCTGAAACCTCTCCTGCCTCCTTTTCCTTCCCCTGCTCGATTTGACTCCGGATATGCAGGATGGCCTGTTCTAAATCTCCATCCTTTAAAGGCTTTAAGAGGTAATCACTGACCCCTAACCGCAACGCGCTTTGGGCGTACTTAAAATCCCCGTAAGCAGTCAGGATAATGAACTTCGCTCTGCACCCTTCTTCCCGAAGTTCGGTGATCATCTCCACCCCGTCCATGCGGGGCATCTTCACATCTGTCACGATAATGTCCGGGGAGAGCCGTTTTGCCAGACTGGCCCCTTCCTCCCCGTTAGCGGCCTCGCCCGCTATAACACAGTCCAGAGCCGCCCAGTTAATGGTCAAAATGATTCCCCGTCGGACCATCGTCTCATCTTCCACAACTATGACTTTATACATCCGTCACCTCCCTCTGGACCGGCAGTCTTAACGCAATGGTGGTTCCCTCCTTTGTCACTTCCGCCCTGATCCCATATTCCTGTCCGTAATAAACTTTCAGTATACGGATCACATTATAAAGCCCTAAGTGTCCATCTCTTTTCACCGGATTGTCACTGTTGATCCAGTCCACCATTTCTTTATCCATCCCGCACCCGTCATCCGTAATGGATATGCTTAATACTCCATCTTTCTGATATGCAAAAATACAGATGTATCCGTTCTCACACCCATCGAGCCCATGGATGATGGCATTCTCCACCAATGGCTGCAAAAACATTCTGGGCACCATGCAGTCCTCCAATTGGTCCGGTATCTCGGTTTCATAGAGGAATCGTCCCGTAAAACGGATTTTTTGGATCTGAATGTAGCTTTCAATGGTTTCTAATTCCTCCCTCAGGGTGATGAAAGGGCGGCTGGATATACTTCTTCGCAGGATTACCGCCAGATTCTCTGCCAATATGGCGATTTCCGGAATCTGGTTGATCCTGGCATTCCACTTAATCGTATCCAGGGTATTATAGAGAAAATGAGGGTTTAGCTGGGTCTGATACAGTTTAATGGTTGTCTTATTTAAATCCTTCTGCTTTTGAACCGTATCCTCTAAGTATTTCTGTAAGTCGCCTGTCATCTGGTTAAAGCTTTCCGTCAGCCTTCCCAGCTCATCCTGCCGGTTTGTATGAATGCGGATGGATAAATCCCCTTTTTTCACCTTTGCCATAGCCTTATCAAGCTGGCTCACCGGCTGGGCAATGCCTCTTGACAGAGCACCGGAAATCATCAGGCAGAGGACCAGACCAAGAGCCGATAAAAGTATGCTCACCGTTCCCATCGTGCGGATGGCATCTGCACTGATTGGTGCGGAACGTCTTAGGATGACATAGATCCCCTGGGAAGGTTCCCTGGTCCATAAATACCTGGTATACACTCCTCTTCCCTTTTCTCCCTCATGTCCTGATACTCCATGAAAGATGATGTCATTGATCTCCTTTTCCCCATACTCCGGACTGGAGCAGTAAATGGGCCTTTGATGGGAATCCAGCACTAAAAACGTATCCCCGGAAGAATAGAAGCCATTTAACAGATTGTCAAAATTTTCACGTGAGAAATCAAGGACCACATATCCGGTTCTTGCTCCATGGGAATTTTCCAGGGAATAAGCTCCCTGCATCAGGATATTTTTATCTGTTCCCGGAAGATAGGGATCCGTCCTGTAATAGGTGATCCCGCTCGCTTCCTGTGCCTTCTTTAAAAAGCCCCCAGCGTATGGGGAGAGAACTGTTTTTTGAAGCAGTGTCCGTTGTAAAACGAAGCTTTCCGCCTGAATCATAAATGCTGAACTGGGCGCTGCTGTATATCTCCTGAACCGCTTGATATAAGGACAGATATAAATCCTTTTGCATCTCAATAGCATCCTTATCGATCATTACCCTGGCTGCTGTACCGTCTGCTGTAAAAGTCTCGCAGGCCTTCTCACAGTTTTCAAACAGCTGGGTCAGTTTTGCGCTTACCTCCTCCAGCTGCCGGTTTCCCTCCACCGCCAGCTGCCGGTTAATGGAAGCTGCAAAAAGCCTGGTAACCACCACGCTTGAAAAGGTAAGAGGCACCAGAGCTACCAGCAGACATCCCAAAAATACCCGTGTCTTGAAAGAAAACTGACCGTACCACTTCATCCTCCAGTCCTCCTTTTATACACAGTCAGAACCTTATTCCATTGCTTTTGGATTTCCTTTTTCTCCCGGGAAAGACCCTTTAAATCCATATCTATGATGGGAAGCCTGTTGACAGGGGAAAGCCCTGGCAGAGGAGGCACATCCAGCCGCACGGAGCGCCTGTTTAAATCCGAAACAAGGATCCTCTGTGTATCCTTGCTGACCGTGAAATCCAAAAAACGCCTGGCCGCCTCCGGGTGGGGACAGCCATTTACAATGGCAGTACCATCCGGCAGCACCGTGGTCCCTTCTTCCGGGTAAATGTAGTCCACATCTGCACCTCTTAAGCGCAGCGCCTGGGCTGCCCCTTCTATGGTGACCCCCAGGGAATACCTGCCATCCAAAATGCCGGAATTTACTTCCGATAAGCTGGAAAGACTCCCGTATTCCAGGTTATCTGCCAGCTGCTTCATATAGTCTCCTTCTCCCCGGTACGTATAGACAGCCGTAGCCAGCGCAGAGGAATAGATATCCGACATACCGGGATCCACAAAAGCAACCCTGCCTTTCCATCTTGGCTCCAACAGGCTGGCCCAGCCCGCAGGCACCTCCCGGTATGTCACCACGTTGGTATTGTACATGATGACTAAGGGGCAGACGGAAAAGCTGGTCCACTTATGATCTTCACACCGGAACGCCCCGGCTATGGTTGGGATTTCCGGGCTTTCATAAGCCTGCCAATATTCCTTTTTTTCTTCCAGGGTCTCAATTCCTGCACCAAATACCACATCCCATGCTTCCCCCTCATCACCATATGGGCCGCTGCCATCCTCTAATTTTTTTAACAGTTCCTCCAAAGATCCGTTTTCTACCTTTACATGAAGGCCTGTACGTTCTTCAAACTCCTTGACAACAGGCTCGCATATCCCTTTTTCCTGGACCGAGTAAACCACCAGATCCGCCTGGGAGTTCATGGGCTGCTCCCCCGTTTCCGGCCGGCAGGAAGACAGCAGGACGCAGCAAATAAGAGACAGCGTGCAGACCGCCGGCCATCGTTTCCTGGTGCTGTCAGAAAGTCTCATAGACGCTTCCTCCTCTCCTGTCCTCAGTATGGTTTCGTTTTATCCATTATATCAAAAAAGTGCTTATTTTGCCATGGGCAGAAGACCATATTTATGGTAAACTTTACCTAATAGACAAATGGAGGTGCCTGCCATGGCCGTACATATCATAGAACAATCCATTATCCCAAAACACATTGGAAGCAGCCTGTGCGAAGATGGACTGTTTGTAAATGAGAACTTTATCGCAGTAATCGACGGAGTTACAAGCAAGGGAACCCTTACCTGGCCCGAAAGCCCGGGAGGCCGTCCCGGAAACATGACCAGCGGATGCTACGCAAAAGAGGTGCTGCTTGATGCCTTAAGCACCATGCCTTCCGACATAGACGGCGCCGGCGCCATGGACTATTTAAACGAATCCCTGGCCAGGGCCTGCCGCTCACGCCGCTCCATCCTGGAGGAAAGACCTGAAGAACGCCTGCAGGCAGTTCTCATCCTGTATAGTAACAGCCGCAGGGAGGTATGGGCCTTTGGTGACTGCCAATGTCTCATTGGCGGCATCCACCATCAGCAAGTGAAAGCCATTGACAACCTGCTTTCCCAGGTCAGAAGCCTTTATATCCAAACGGAGCTTCTATCAGGCCGGACAGAAACGTCATTTTCCGGCCATGACACCGGGAGGGAATACATCCTACCCCTCCTGCGCCGCCAGCTTCTTTTCGCCAATGAGGACTCTGATTATGGATATGATGTAATAAACGGTTTTCCCATTCACTCAGATCGTGTCATCATCCATACCGTACCCCCACACTCCCGGTTAGTTCTTGCAAGCGACGGCTATCCTGTTCTAAAGGAGACTCTGGCTGAAAGCGAAGCCGCCTTAAAGGAGCTCATACAAAAAGATCCCCTCTGCTTTCGGGAAAACAAGGGCACCAAAGGGTTAGTTATGGGAAATGACAGCTTTGATGACCGCACCTATATCCGCTTCGACACTTTATAAAGGAAACACAGAGGGGCTGCTGCAAAATAATAACTTCCTTTTGCAGCAGCCTTTTCCTCTTCCTTTTCCTATCCTTCCTGCAGTCCCAGATATTCCTCAAACAAACTGCACACGCTCACAGAATCTGCCTCTGTTGCCATCTCACAGAAGATCCGCAGCAAGGGTTCTGTGCCGGAGAATCTTGCAATCACCCAGCCGCCGTTTTTAAAGTAGACCTTACACCCATCGATATATGAGATCTTGTCAATTTCAAAAGGCAACTTTGGCAGTTTCCGGTCAATCATGAGAATCTGGTTGATTCTCTCCTTTTCCTCATTGGTAAAACGGTAATCCCGCTCTGCCATATGGATCGCCCCATACTCTCTGCGGATATCTGCTGCAATCTCAGACAGCTTTTTCCCTGATACAGCCATCATTTCTACCAGAAGGGAAGCGGCATAGATTCCATCCTTGCCATGAATATGTCCCTTAACCGTCAGGCCGCCGGAGGACTCTCCGCCGATGATGGCATCTGTCTCCTGCATTTTCGCAGATACAAATTTAAACCCTACGGGAACCTCGTAACATTTCTGCCCAAAGCTCTCCGCCACCCGGTCCAGAACATGGGTGGTGGAAAGGCTTCGAACCACGGGTCCCCGCCAGCCCTTGTATTTCAGAAGATAATAATACAGCATCACCAAAATGTTGTTGGCATGGAGATAGCGGCCCTGATCGTCAATGACCCCCAGTCTGTCCGCATCTCCATCCGTGGCGATCCCGATATCACAGTACCGGTCCAGCACATAATTCTGTAAGTTCCGCAGTGTCTGCTCCGTTGGTGCAGGCATCTTTCCGCCAAACAAAGTGTCATGCTGGTCATTAATGGTTTCAATGGTACACCTTGCAACGGAAAGGATGGTGCTTAAGGCTGTAAGGCTCACTCCGTACATGGGGTCAATGGCAACCCGGAAATCCCGGGAGCGTATGGCATTCATATCAATGACGGATATGATATTATCCAGATACTCATTTAAAGGATTGATTTCCTCTACCACTCCTTTTTTTACAAGCTCAAGATAAGAGGCTGGAGGCATCTGTCCGGCCGCCTCATGGTTTGGCTCATAATTCCGCTCCGCTTCTATAAGATATCTTTCAATATCCTGGGTCTGGACCTCATCCGCATCACGCCCGCCGTAGGTAAACACCTTGACCCCGTTATATATGGCCGGATTATGGCTGGCCGTTACCATCATGCCGTAGCTTAACCTGTGCTTCATTACATAAAACATGATGAGGGGGGTTGGGGAACTGCGGTTTACGAAATATACCTTGATTCCCTGATTCCCAAATATCTCACAGGCCCATATGACTGCCTCTTTCGAAAGGAAACGTCTGTCATATCCTATGACAATTCCTTCTCCCTCTACATTTTCCGCTTTCATCTTAAGACTGACGGCAAGCGCCAGCTTCTGGATATTCTCCTTTGTAAAATCTTCTCCGATAATGGCTCTCCAGCCACCGGTACCAAACGTTACCATCCTTCGTATCCCTCCATGTTTTCTAAAAATGCCCAAAGCCTTCCTGTGAAACCTTTGGATGGACTATACAACCGAAACCTTTCCCTTGCTTACCTTTAGGAAAATGAGCAGGGAGATGACTGTACTGACCGTTAATATGGAAGCCAGTGCCGCCGCCGTACCATAGCTGTTCCGGACAACTTCCGTATATATGGCCACGGATATGGTACTTGTCTTGCCGCCGTAAAGCATAACGCTGGAGGACAGCTCATTGATGCAGGTGATCCAGCTTAATATGGCTCCTGACAGGATACCCGGGGCCATAAGCCTTGCTGTCACCTTGGCAAAGGTTTTCATGGGGGATACGCCCAGACTGATGGAGGCCTCTTCCACACTGGGGTCCATCTGCTGCAGGAACGCACTGCCCGACCGTACCGTATAAGGCAGCTTCCTGACTACAAAGGCTATAATCATAATAGCGGCAGTACCCGTAAGGATCATGGGCTGCTTATTGAAAGCCACGATCAGGCTGATGCCCAGTACCGCGCCCGGAATGACAAAGGGGAACATAATGAGAAGATCCATAAGCTGTCCTGCTATCCCTTTCTGACGCACTACGATGTAGGATATCAGCATGCCCAGTATGATAATGAATACAATGGCTGTGGCAGAGAATACGAACGTATTCCGGATATTGGTCCACAGTCTGTTAAAAATCGTCACATAGCTTTCGATACTGAAACCTTTTTTGAAACCTGTAAAATCACTCTTTATAAAGCTGCTGACCACCACCACGATCTGGGGAAGGATGCCGATACATGTCACCAGCATAACCGGCAATGTTACCAGGAAGCGCTTGAAACCGTGAAGCTGCTCTTCCTTAGGCGGTCTCATGGCCGTCATGACATAATTTTTTCTGGTCACAAAATATTTCTGCAACAAAAGCACCGTAGTCGAACAGAGTACCACAATCACGGACAGGGCGCTGGCCAAATGAGCATTGCCCCCGATCTCACTCATATATTCGTTGTATACTAACACGGGAAGAACCATATAGCCTTCGCCGATGAGCATTGGCGTACCGAAGTCCGCAAGGCTGGTCATGAATACCATAATGGCTCCCGCTGCGATGGAGGGCAGAATGACCGGTATGGTGATGGTCAAAAGCCTGCGAAGCTTGTTGCTTCCCAGATTTTCCGCCGCCTCCTCAAGGCTTGAGTCAATGCTTCCCATTGCCCCTGATGTATATAAGTACACATAGGGAAACAGCTTGAAGGTAAAAACAAGAATAATGCCCAGCTTTCCATAGATACTTGGAAGAAAGATCCCGATGCTTTCAAAAAAACGTGTAACAAAGCCAGCACGCCCGAATAGCATGATCCAGCTGTAAGCGCCGATAAACGGCGGGCTCATAAGGCTCATTATGATGAATATATGGATAAAGCGTTTTCCAAAAATGTTGTATCTGGACATCAGATAGGCCATGGGCACCCCTACGACCAAAGTCGTAGCCGTGGTGACAATGGAGACGAACAGGCTTCGCCCAAGAGAGGAATAATAATACTTTTTCGAAAAAAACCGGATGTAGTTCTCAAGGGTAAAGCCTTCCACCTTGCCGGAGAAGAAGCTTCGCGTAATCAGGGTACAGAAAGGGTAAATCAGAAACAGCAGCATGAAGCCTACCACCACCACTTTTACCCAAAACCAGAAGTCAAACTTCCATCCTTTCTTTACCATGATATCACCTCCTGGGTCTTAGCATCGTATACGCCTACCGCACTGATATCAAAGTTCACCCGCACTTCCTGACCGTCCGGCCGCAAGTCGCTGGCATCCTTTGTGTATTCATTCAATTGAATGGTCTGCCCGTTGTTCAGCTGTATTTCATACTCAATGAAATCTCCCAGGAAAGTGGAAATGACGATCTTACCGGGAAGCCCTTCCTTTTCATCGAAAAACAACTGCTCCGGCCTTGCAGAAATGATCCCATTTCCTTTGTAGGCGGATTTCAGCTTACATGTCAAGCTGCATTCCCCCTTAATATTTAATACGGCTTTCTCCGGATCGCTTCCATCCACTTCACAGTCAATAAAATTAGATACTCCGATGAATCCGGCTACAAAGGTATTCGCCGGCTTCTTATAAATCTCTTCCGGAGATCCTACCTGCATGATGTTGCCTTCCTTCATGACTGCGATCCGGTCAGAAATAGCCAGAGCTTCCTCCTGATCGTGGGTAACGTAAATGGTGGTGATCCCAAGCCGTCTCTGCAGCTTTTTAATTACCGTTCTCATCTGTACTCTGAGCTTTGCATCTAAGTTGGATAAGGGCTCATCCATGAGAAGCACCCCCGGCTCAATGACAAATGCCCTTGCAAGAGCCACCCTCTGCTGCTGGCCGCCGGAAAGCTCATTGGGTTTCCTGTCCTTTAGATTTTTGATCTGTACCAGGTCTAGGGCTTCCTCCACCTTGCCGGAAATCTGATCTTTTGGATATTTTTTTGCTTTCAGACCGTAAGCCACATTCTCCGCCACGGTCAGATGGGGAAAGATGGCGTAGTTCTGGAACACCATTCCGATATCCCTCTTGTGGGCATCCAAGTTGTTGATTACCCTGTCATCAAAGCAAATCTCACCGCCATCCACTGTATTAAATCCTGCTATCATACGAAGCAGAGTTGTCTTACCGCATCCGGAGGGACCAAGTAATGTGAAAAATTCTCCCGGCTTCATCTCCAGATCCACCCCATTAAGTGCTGTAAAATCACCGTATTTTTTCACGGCCTGTTTAATAATTACTGCATGGCTCATACCTTTCGTTCCTCCTTAAACCTTCGTTGCATTTCTGTCTGTTACAGTAAAAGACTGTCCTGTCCCCGAAGGGCCGGGACAGTCTTTTTCGTCAGAATGTATTCCTATCCTTTTTATTAGTCGACCATAATGTCATTGAATTTCTCAATAATAGCTTCCTTCTCATTTGCTGCCCAGTCAAAATCATAATCTACCAGCACGATATCCTGTAATTTAGCCATTCCTTCGCCTACTTCCATGTCGCTTCTTACCGGACGGCGTCCCCAGTTCTTGCTCTGCTCTGTCTGGCACTCTTTTGATGTAACGAAATCGATGAACAGCTTTGCATTCTCCTCATTGGGAGCGCCCTTTACAAGAGCTACACCATCTGGTACTGCACTGGTTCCGTCTTTGGGATATACGAATCCAACCGAAGGATCATCTTTATACTGAACTGCGGATTTCTCAAGGGTCAGACCTACGTAAAACTCACCGTCTGCAACCATCTTGTGGCACTTACCGGAAGAGTCAACAATCTTTCCATCCAGATTGTCATATAATTTCTTGATGAAATCCCAGCCGTCTTCCTTGCCGCCATGGCCCAGGATCATGGTACAAAGCTGTGTGTACGCGGAGCCGGACTTAGATGGCAGGCAGTATGCGATCTTGCCTTTCCATTCAGGCTTTGTCAAATCTTCCCATGTCTCGGGAATGGCAAGGCCATCCTTCTCGATTAAGTTCTTGTTATAAAAAATGACCATAGGCAGTGGGCTTTCACCGATCCACATGTCCTGGGTGTCCTTATAAGCATCGCCGATGAACTCGTCATTGGCACATACATAGGGAGCGAAATGATCCTTAAACGCTGCCAGTGAGTCTGCACCGCCGCCCCACAATACGTCTGCAATAGGGTTAGCTGACTCCGCTGCAATACGGTTGCACAGTTCTCCTGTGCCGGCCGCAACAACTTCCACCTTAACATTTGGATACTTTTCCATGAATAAGTTCACGCCTGCATTGAGCGGGTCCGCATCATGGGGAGAATATACGACAACGGTTCCTTTGTAATCCTCCGGTGCCTTTGCTGCGTCTGCTCCGTCCTTGGACTCCTCTGCCTTTGTTTCGGCAGAAGCCGTCGTCTCTGCCGTCTGGGGAGCTGCCGTTGTTTCTGCAGGTTTTCCGCCACCGCTGCAGGCAGATAAGCTTAATGCCGCCAGTGCTGCCAGTGAAGCTGTTAATAATCTTTTTTTCATAAATAACCTCTCCTTTATTAAATTATTTTAGTTCACGCTTATATGGAAATGTTTAATTCCTATGGTCTAATTATAAGGTTTTGATGTGCACTTTTCCATTTAATATTCTTACATTTCTTTTGTCATCCTGAACTTTTGCACTATTTTTCATTGTTATTGCAAACATACATGTACACAATACATAACTCCAACCCATGAAAGCCGCCCGGCGCCACTGGATCAGATCACATGCCTGTCATCTTGTTCTCAAAAAAATAAGCCGCCAAAAATGGCGGCCTAATTTATATTTCCCTAACTGCATATTCAAATTCCAGATCTTTAATTCCTCTCCCTATAAACAGGGTCAATACAGGATCGTCACATAGTTCCTTGATAATTGGTATCAACTCTTCCCTCGTTCCGAAGGATATGTTCTTAATTCTTCTTATACCGTTCGGGTGTATAAAGTTCACAGGTTTCGGATCAATGTTAAAATAAGTCATAAGGAAAGGAAGCTGCATCTCATCCGGAAACAGGCACGTAAACCGTAATTTTCTTCCCTTGGTATCATTCCTCCGTGAAAGCATTTCAAAATATCCCTGCTTATACTTTTCCAGGATCCCCTTTTCTTCCCTTAAATCTGTTTTATAGTTCTCAAGGGCGACTCCGCATGGGCCCCCTTTATGGTTATCCCAATCATTCAGGCGGTCTGCCAATTTGCTTTTTCCGAACATTCGCAAAATCCTCTTCATGATTTCCGGCATTCCGGTTGAAGCAAGCAGTTCCAGATAGGGACCTTCGGAAAAATAAATAATTGCATTATATGGTTTTTTCTTTGTCCCATATTCCACTACGAATCCCTTTTCCTTATATTCTTTTACTGCCCGGTGCAAGTCATCTACCTTATATACAATATGGCTGGTTTTCACCTGGATCACTCCTCCTATCTGTTATGGGGTAATTTTACCCCTTAGACACTCCATCCCAGGCTTTCCTGCTGGATCCTATACAGCCTTTCATAAAGCCCCTTGTTGTTCATCAGTTCCTCATGAGTACCTTCCTCAGCCAGTCTGCCTTCATTGAGCACGATAATCTTATCCGCCCCTGATATGGTCCTTAAACGGTGAGCAATGACGATTACCGTTTTGCCTTCGATCAGCCTGGAAATTGCCTGCTGGATCAGCGCTTCATTCTCTGGATCAAGGGAGGCGGTTGCCTCATCTAAAAGTACGATAGGTGCATTTTTTAACAGGGCCCGGGCAATGGAGATACGCTGCCGTTCCCCTCCAGAAAGTGTGCTGCCGTTTTCTCCAAGCGTTGTCTCATATCCCTGGGGCATAGCGCTTATAAATCCGTCACAGCAGGCGGCCTTTGCCGCTTCCATAACCTGTTCCTCCGTAGCCTCCATGTTTCCGATGCGGATATTATTATAGACTGTATCGTTAAACAGCACCACATCCTGGAATACAAAAGACATATAGCTCATCAGATGTTCCGGATCCAGGGTTTTCACATCAATTCCGCCAATCTTCACGCTGCCCTCATTCACATCCCAGAACCGGGCGATCAGCCTTGAGATGGTGCTTTTCCCACAGCCGGAAGGGCCCACCAGAGCCGTGATGGCGTCGGAGGGAATGGATACGGACAGGTTTTTGATCACCCTGTCTTCCCGGGATTTTTCCATGTTATAGCCAAAGGTAACATTCTCAAATTCAATATTCCAGTGTTTCAGAGGCTTAACGCCCTCACCATCCATGACCGGAACAGCCATAAGGGTACGCATCCGTTTTGTGGCAATCCGATGGTAAAACAATTCCGGCAAAAGGGTAAATTCCACAAGGACCGGGCCGTAAATCCTGACGACGATGACAAAGAACATGAGCATGGGGATGAGCTGGATGCTGCCCCCTGTCAGCAGATAGGTTCCGACAAAAACGGTCAGCCCCACACCTGCCTGTAAAATCATCTGAGCTCCGGTGACAAAAGTTCCGGTGACAAATTCCATTTTGATTGCCATTTTCTTCATCAGGCGCAGAGCATCATCTAGCGCCGAAAATTTTGAACCGTCTAAGCCACAGGCTTTTATAACCTTAATCCCCTCTAAATACTCCTGCACCTGATCGGAAGCTTTCAGTTTTGCTTCCACCTGCTTCTCGCTTAATCTTGCCTGAATCTTTTTACTGCCTAAGATGACAAGCAGCGCAGCTGGTACAGTGATGAATACGGAAAGAGCCATTCTCCAGTCAAAAAGAGCCATCATCACACAGATAATAGAAATGGAAATAGCATTGGCACTCAGCTGAGGGATGACGTGGCTCAACACATGCTCCGTAGTGGAACAATCAGCCATAATGTTTGTGGTCAGCTCGGAAAGGTCCTTTGCGTTAAAAAAGCTCATAGGCAGCTTCCGGATCCGTTCTGCAACACTGATCCTGGAATTTTCTGCTTCCAGATAAGAAGTGACATAGGTTTTTTTATAGTCGTTTTTACTTGCAAGAAATACAAGCACTGCAGAGACAAGGCCGCATCCGAATAAAAACCACATCCTCGTCCAGGAAATCTCCTGGGCCATCATCGGCTTTAAAAGCTCGGCAAAAACCTGAATGGTCACTGCAAAGGGAAACATGAGTGACAGATTCGTGATTGTGCAGGCGACAATGGCCTTCTTTAAATCCTTGTAGCCTTTATCCGTAAGCATCAGTGATTCCTTCCAATTATACATGTTCTTTCACCCCCTTTCTATCCATCTTCCAGTCAAGAGCTTTCGTATATACATTCCACATATCAGAATATTTCCCCCGTTTTTCCAGTAATTCATCATGCCTGCCCTGCTCCATAAGGCAGCCCTTGTCTACTACTATGATTTTATCCGCGCTGCGGATGGTTGACAGGCGATGGGCAATCATGATTACCGTCTTCCCATGCATCAGCTTCTGAAACGCCTGCTGGATCAAATGTTCGTTCTCTGGATCGGAAAATGCTGTTGCCTCATCTAAAAGAACAATTGGAGCGTCTTTTACAATGGCTCTGGCAATTGCAATGCGCTGCTGCTCTCCGCCTGAGAGATGGACGCCCTTTGCACCTATGACCGTATGATATTTTTCCGGCAGCTTTTCAATGAACTCATGGCACTGTGCCGCCTTTGCCGCAGCAACCACCTGCGCATCAGTGGCACTCTGATTCCCCAAACGGATATTATCCATAATGCTTTGCTTAAAGAGAAACACATCCTGGAATACAAAGCTGACCTTTTCCATCAGATATTCATTTCTCATATCCCGTACGTCAACGCCTCCGATTTTGATCCTTCCCTCTGTTACATCGAAAAAACGTGGAATGAGATGGGCAATGGTGCTTTTGCCGCCGCCGGATGGACCAACGATTGCGGTGATCTGATTTTCCTCCGCCCGGAAAGAAATGTCAGAAAGTGCCTGGGCCTCCTGACCGGCATAAGAGAAGGATACGCTTTCAAATACAATCTCATGACTGGAAATTTCCTTCGGTCTCTGGGGATTCTTAAGGGGAGGCGTATTCAGAATTTCATCCATTCGCTCCACACCGCCAATGATCTGCATCCCGCTGGTAGAAACATACATGATCTTCATCAAAACAGAGGCAATGGATGGCACAAAGATCAGGTAAAAGATAAAAGTGGCTGCATAACCAGGATAATCCGTTGTATGCAGTCCGATCAGAATACCAACCGGGATCAGGAATAAATAAATGTTATTGATGACCGTTTGAAAAGCGGACATATAGTTTTCCCAGCTCATGGTATAAGGAATGACCATTCGGGTGTATTCCTTAATGGCGCTGTGCATCCGGCGGAAGGAGAACACCGTTTGCTTAAACGCCTTGACTACAGTGATTCCACGGACATACTCCACGGATGCATTGTTCATATCCTCCAGGGCGCTCTGGTAGTTTGCCATCATGGTTTTCGCCCCGTCATTGCCATAGGCTTTAATCTGGATTGCAAAGGCAATGACAATGCCAACCACAGCCGCAAGCCCAAATCGCCAGTCTACTGCCAGAAGAATGATGAACATGACCACCGGAGCTACAAAGGAAGCCACCAGATCAGGAAGCTGGTGGGCAATGAATCCTTCGATTTTCTCAATGTTTTCATCCATGATCTTACGCAGTTTACCGCTGCCGACCAGCATATGAAATCCCAGAGGCAATCCGGCAAGGTGGGAAGCAAAGTTCACTTTCAGCTCATACAGCGTACCAAAAGCGGCAAGGTGGGAACATATCAAAGCTGCAAAGTACAGCAATACATTAAGAAGGATTCCCCCAAAGGCCAGCCACCCGAACCCAACCGTTCTTTGCAGATCAAGATTCTCAAAGTCAGGGAATACTCCCATGACTTCCCTCACCACAAAGTAAATGGCGATATAAGGCACAAACGAGGCGATAGATGCCAGCGCCGATAAGATCACCGAGGAGACCATAAGAGGCTTTTTGGTAGCCGCAAGCTCCATCAACCTTGCCATGCCGGTTTTGGGCCTGGCAGCCGCAGAATTAATTTGTTTCATGATAAACCACCTTTCTAGGTAAAATGTAACTGCTTTTTAATAGCAACTCCCTGTATCAAATTGGTTAGCTTAAACTAACCATTATGTAAAACTTTTTTGTTCGAAGGAACCGAAAACAGCTCCACTACATCAAAGTCCCATAATCTTCTTCCACCCTGCGTGCTGGAAGGTCCCCAGAACCAGCGAGTAGGAAAGAGCTTTTTCCCTTGGGACATCATGGGCCACAAACTCTAAAATATGCTGGAAAAATGATCGGGATAAGATGTGGATCAAGGTGCCGTCAATATCCATAACCTCATGCCCCGATTCTTTCATGGCATTGATAAAATCCCAGCTTGATTTCTCTTCGATTTTAACCAGCTGAGCGAAATAGCTATCACAACCTCCCGCGCTGTTCTTACAAAAAAACAGCTTGAATATATCAAACCGGTCATAAATATAGTTGATCATCCAGGGAATCGTATCATCGGTAATATGATCCAGGGAAGCCGCCTGCTCACCGGGAGACAGACCTGCAAATTCGTCATGAACCTGTCTGTACTTTTCCAGGAGCCCATCTGCCGCATCTCCGGTCAATGCATCAAAAAGCGCCTCCTTGCTTGGGAAATACCCATATATGGCTCCTGTTGTAACAGAAGCCTCCCTGGCAATCCTTCTTAGGGAAGCCCCCTCATAGCCATACTCCAAAAATTCCTTTCTGCCCGCCTCCAAAATGGCAAGATGTGTATCTTTTACCTGAGCGCTCATCGTTTCTCCCTTTTTATAACGCTGTTATATAACAATGCTATTATGAAATAAAAAAAGCAGGACGTCAAGACGCCCTGCCGGTTATTTTTCTCATTAAGTTCTTATTAAGCAGCTGATGATATTTTTTCTCAGTTTCTTGTATCTTAAACCTGGCCGCCTTCCACAACCAGATTTTCAGGATCGATCTCATCTCCATATACAGGCTTTAGAGTCTCCTCAAAATCCTTATGGAAGAACTGCTCCTTGCCAAGAGTTTCGATCTCGCTGTTGATCCAATCCAGAAGATCCTTATTTCCTTTCTGTACGGCCGGAGCAATGGTATCCAGATTTCCAATGGACTCAATTCCTACCGTGAATCCCTTATTCTGAAGAGCCCATGCAAGAACTTCCGTATTATCGGTAGAGAAGGCATCTCCTCTTCCGTCAAGAAGAGCGTCATAAGCTTCCTGATACTCATCAAACTTTAACAGCTTTATTTCCGGATGATTTTCGGAAAAATAAGTTTCAGCCGTAGTTCCCTTTACCACGATAAGGGTCTTATCCTTTAATTGTGCCACATCGTTAATCAGAGCTGCATCAGGAGATACGACACCAAGAGCCACCTTCATATAAGGAAGTGCGAAATCCACCTGCTCCTTTCTCTCGTCAGTAACAGTGAAATTAGCCAAAATCACATCCACCTTGGCGGATTTTAAATATTCCACCCGGCTGGCAGCCTCTACATATACGAATTCAACCTTATCCTCACTTCCAAGTAAATCTTTTGCCAGCCGCTTTGCAAGATATACATCATAGCCCTGGATCTTTCCGTTGGAATCCACATATCCAAAAGGATTCTTGTCGCTGAATACGCCGATTTTAATGGTTCCGGATTCCTTGATCTCGGATAAGGTTCTTGCCTTTGCAGCTGCCCCTCCGGTGTTTCCTCCATTGTCCTTTGCCTGGCCGCAGCCTGCCAAAAGACCTGCCACCATAGTAATGCCTAATAATGCACCTAGTAATTTCTTCTTCATAATTACATCCTCCATTTCATTTTTTATTTTATAACGCTTCGTAATGAAACGTATTTAAAAACTGTTTTGCCCGCTCTGTCCGGGGTGAGGTGAAAAATTCATCCGGCAGGCTCTCTTCCACTACAACGCCATGATCCATGAACAGGACACGGTCAGCCACCGCCTTAGCAAATTCCATTTCATGTGTGACAATGACCATGGTCATTCCGTCCTTTGCCAGTTCTAACACCACCTGCAGCACCTCCCGTACCATCTCCGGGTCCAGGGCTGCCGTGATCTCGTCTAAGAGCAGGATCTCCGGATGCATGATAAGCGCCCGTACAATAGCCACTCTTTGCTTCTGCCCGCCGGAGAGCTGCCTGGGATAAGAATCCTTTTTATCCAGAAGCCCTACTCTGGCCAGAAGCTGTTCTGCTTCCGCTGTCACCTCTTTTTTATCCCTTTTCTGCACCTTTATAGGAGCCAGAATAATATTTCCCAGAATGGTCTTATGTGGGAATAAATCGTAACTCTGGAATACCATGCCGATCTTCTGTCTTATTTCATAAACATCCCGTTTGCCCCTGTCAATGATCCGGTCCTTAAACTGAATGGTACCGGAATCAATAGGCTCTAGCATGTTGAGACATCGTAAAAAGGTACTTTTTCCGCAGCCGGAAGGTCCTACGACCACCACTACCTCTCCTTTTTCCAAGGTAAAGGAGATATCCTTTAAAACCGGCTGCCCGCTTTCGTAGGACTTCCTAAGATTCTCTGTCTTTAAAATCATTTCCTGACTCATATTATCAATCCTTTAATTTTTTATCTAGCAGGGCAGCAGCCCTGGAAAACGGGTAACAAATCACAAAGTACAGAATGAAGATCACTCCGTATACCCAGAGGGCCGCATCAGGTACCGTGTACCTGGAGGAGTCAATGATCTGTTTTCCAACCTTAACCACCTCAATCACACCGATTAGTACAACAAGAGAAGTGGTTTTGATCATTCTCGTCAAAAGGTTCATGACCGACGGAAGCAGCCTGCGTACCGTTTGGGGAATCACAATATACCGGTACACTTGAAGCTCCGTCATTCCCAGACCAAAGCCGCTTTGATACTGATGAGCCGGTATGGATTCCAGAGCGCTTCGCACCAGATCTCCCATTTCTGCCGTCCCCCAAAAAGTGAATACAATGACCGCGGCCATTTCACCGGAAAAATTCACATTCAAATGCTTTGCAGCTCCAAAGTAAACGAGAAACAATAGAACCAGCTGAGGCATGATCCGGACTGTCTCCAGATAAATCCTTGTAAAAAACCGGACCGGCCTTTTTTTGCTGGTCATCACCATTCCTAGGAGTATTCCAAGTCCCACGGATAAAAACATGGATAAAACTGCGATCTTAAGTGATACCAGGAGACCGCCGAACAACCGCAGAAAATTATTTCCCTCAAACAGTATTCTAATTCCCAAATTCTGCATAGCGGACCCTCCTTTCTATCCAGGAACAGAATAAGGATATCGGCAGCAGGATGATTAAGTATGCTGCCACCAGCATTAAGAGGGCCTCATCTGTTTTATAATAAATTCCTATCAGATCCTTTGCCACAAACATTAAGTCAGCCAGTGCAACCGCACTGAATACCGATGTTTCTTTTATAAGAAATATGATGTTGGCACAAAATACAGGGACCGAGGTGGTAACCGCCTGAGGAAGGATGATATACCGAAAAACCTGCTCTCTTGTAAGTCCCAGGCTGAGTCCCGATTCTGACTGGATGACCGGTACCTGTTCAATTCCCGTGCGGAATGCTTCCGCCATGTAGCTTCCTCCTAAAAATGCCAGCCCTGTGACTGCACAGCTTTCAGAGCTTAAAACAACACCGATTTTAGGAAGTCCGAAGTATAAAAAAAACAGCTGGATCAAAAGAGGCGTATTTCTGGATACCTCAATATAGCCATTCACAATACTCTTTAACACCGGTATCTTAAAAATCTTAACCAGGCTACACAAAAGGCCAATGGCTGCTGACAGCAGGATCCCCAGAAAAGATATTCGAAGTGTCATACCTGCCGCCTCTGCATACAACGGCATATAGGCACGAATAAACTCAAAATCCATGATTATTCCTTTCTCCCTCCTTTTTACTTATGTGATCCATCCATTACCTTCCTCCCTTTTTATATTATCAAAAGCAAAAGACGCTTTCGATGATCGGATGGACGGGCTTATAGACAGCCCTTTTATCTTCACCTGCAATACAAGTTCCGATAAGTACTATATTAATAAATGCAAAAGGAAGCAGGTATACGCATATACCTGCTTCCTTCCATTTATTATTCCCTATGTCTCAGGATAACATTTGGAAATCAGATACCAAAACGCACACGTAAATAAACTGTATCTCTTCTCATGAAGCATCTACAGCAGCAACAATTCATCATAAGATTCATGTTACATACGCAGTTCGTTTTCATATCGTTTTGATTTCTCCTTATACATACTAAACATATATGTTTAATATACTATTATCCTGCCTATTTGTCAATCATTTTTTATAACCTTTCTTCTAAGACTGTGTTAACTGAAACTCCATAACCCGTTCTTTTAACATCTGCATCTGACTTAAAAGTTCTTCACTGGTTGCCGCACTCTCCTCTGCTGTTGCTGAGTTGGCCTGAGTAACCATGGAAATCTTCTGCATTCCCTCTCCCAGTTCAGAGACACTGCTTGCCTGGCTCTCCAGTGATTCAGATATCCTTGACACCAGCGTATTAACGGAACTAGTTTGTTCTACGATCTTCTTAAACACATCAGCAGTCTGCTCTGTATTCTGTTTTCCCTGTTTTACAGACTCAATGGTGCTGTGAATCAGATCAGTCGTCTGCTTCGCTGCATCCGCACTTTTGGAAGCCAGCTCCCGTACTTCGTCTGCTACCACGGAGAATCCTTTTCCTGCCTCACCGGCACGAGCTGCCTCCACCGCTGCATTAAGTGCCAGAATATTGGTCTGGAAAGCGATATCATCAATGATGTGAATGATACTCTGGATCTTTTTTGCAGAAGCGTCAATGCTCGCCATGGACTGCTGCAGCCTATGCATTTCCTCATCTCCATGCTGAGTCTCCAAAAGCGCTGACTCTGTCATGTTCTTCATCGACAGGGAATGCTCTGCATTCTCCTGAATGTGATGAGATACCATTTCCAGAGAATTGGTCAGGCTCTCTGTAGTCGCCGCCTGTTCCGCAGAATTTTCCGCAAGATTCTGTCCGCCCAGCGCAACCTGTGCGGAGCTGGAACGTACCTGATCCGTTGCCTGTGTAATATTCCATAGTGTATTGTTTAAAGAGTCTAAGATCTGGTCCAGGGCGGACTGGATCGGAATGAAATCACCCTGATACTGCACGGCACTTCTTACGGTTAAATCTTTGGCCGCCACGGCATTCAGCACATTTGAGATATCCATGATATATGACCGCAATCCATGGATGGTGTTCTGCAGGGCCATAATAAGCCGTGCACTTTCATCTTTTCCTCTCACCGGCTCAATATCTTCATCAAGTTCTCCCCTGGCCAGCCGTTCAATCCTTTGTGTTGCAGTCACAATCGGTTCGGTGATCTTCTTGGAGAATATGCGGGTAATAGCTATGGCTGCTAAAAGCAGAACCAGCCCGGCGATCACACACATGATCAGAGTATAGCTCATATTTTCTTCGATCTGTGTCAAAGGCGTGGTGACTGCAACTGACCAGCCTTCCGGCCCGGCTAAGGGAACATATCCCACCAGGCGGCGCTGTCCGTTATAATAGCTGAAACCGGTACCTGTTTTACCGGAAGTCATTTCCTTAAAAATTTTAGCGGTAGGCGCATAGGATGGATCTTTTTTTGCCAGTTCAAAATAGTCTCTTGGATTGGATACATCGTCTTCATTCGGATGAATGACAGTCAGTCCATTCTTATCAATAACAAAGGCATATCCGTTTTCACCGATTTTGATTTTCGTCAGTTCGGCGCTGATGGCTTCATAAGGAAGAGATCCATACAATACGTTTCCGGTGCCGGCAATAGGGGCTGCTATATAAAGACTCAGCTTCTGATCTTCATTTAAAAACGGATCGGAAATATAGACAACTCCTTTTTGGGCTTCTGTAAAAAAGTCCTGGTCTGCAATCTGGTCCCCTTTGTTATTGGTTCCCTGTGCATCCGCTACTGTTATGTAATGAAAACCTGAAGCTTCTGCCTCCTCATCCAGCAGACGTTTCTTTTCTGAATCTGATGTTCTGCCATCTGTTAAAAAGCTCTTTGATGCAGTTACTTTTAATTCATTGCGGTAAATATTTAAGACGGAATCGATCCCCTGTTGATATGCTGCTGCCAGATAAGACGAATTCTGCTTTGCCTCAGCCATGGAGCTTCGGTAATAAAGAATCGAAGAAATGGTGGTCAGGAATATGACCGTAAAGATTAGCAGCAAAGAGATAAATAGTAAAAGCTTGTTTCTTAAGTACTTCATGTTTCTTGTGCCTCCTCAAAATTGCAATTTTGAAAAATCCTGAATTTTGAATCTTCTTACAGGCATTTCTCTTAAGTATATGGAAATTCAGACATAGTATCTTTCCAACTGCAGTCTTATAAATCATCGTACTGTAATTTTTGTTTCTACGGACAACTGCTATGCCGTAGGCATTATAGCATAAATAATGGAAGCGAACAACCATTCGCCAATGCGGGAAATCCAATGATGGAGCCATTATTTATTCTCCTTCATGATGAGTACAAACAATTCAGCAATCGTTGGATCATACTTTTGTCCGGAACCATTTATAATGGCTTGCAGCGCATTTTCTTTTCCCGCTTCCCGGTTATTTTCCCGGTTTAAGATTCTCTCATACCCTTCTGCAACAGATAAAATACGGGAAATAAGCGGGATCTCCTCGCCCTTTAAACCCTTGGGATACCCGGAACCATCCCAGCATTCATGATGTCCGTACACACCGTTGGCAAGGTCCAGAGTTTCCTGGGACAGATTCAGGATGCGGTATCCGATGGCCGGGTGCTGTCTCATCATCTCATGTTCTGCTTCCGTCAGTTGTTCATGAGTCTTTTCAAGAATCGACTCACTCAGGGTGATCTTACCGATATCGTGGAGGTATGCTCCGTCCCGCAGTTTCTTAATTTCTGTTTCAGGGAGCTCCATTGCCATGCCGATCCTTTCGCACAGCTTGCTGACTTCTTCTGAGTGTTTTTTCTCCCATGGGCTTTTCATATGAAGAGAAGTGATAATGCCGTTAATTGCATGAATTCCAAAGTTTATGGAAGAAATGCTCTTCTCCTTATACATCTCGTTCTCTGCTGTCTCCAGGATCCGCTCAATCTTCTGCCAGTGCTTGGCCTTTGTTCCAATTCCAACCGCAACACTGCATGACACCATATTTACCTTTTCCACTGAAACCTGATCTTTTACCCTCGAAGCAATGGACTCCGCCTCTTCCCCGGACGTGCGGGGAAGCAGCATCGTAAATTCATCGCCGCCGATCCGTGCGGCAACATCCCCTTCCCGGCAGTTCTTTTTCAAGACCTGGGCGACCTTAACTATGAATTCATCTCCTGCCGTATGCCCAAAGGTATCATTGATGAGCTTTAAGCCGTTTAAATCCAGAAATATCAGGGAAACCGGCTGGTTCTGCTGCGTGTCTGCTTTCTTCATCTCCTGCTCAAAACGCCTCCGGTTTACCAATCCGGTCAGAGGATCATGATAGCTTAAAAAGCGGATCTTTTCCTCCCCCTTCTTTCGCTCGGTAATATCGGCAAAGGTTATGACATACCCAACTTGCTTACCTTCCCTTAATTGGGGCAGAGCGCGGTACTCCGCATCAAAGCAGGTACCGTCGGCCCGTCTAAGCACACCGGTTCTTTCCCCTCCATTCTTTTCAGGACTAAGAAAATCCGCAAAAAACTTCATATCGCTTCCCAGCAATTCCTCGGGCTTTGAATATCCCAGAAGGCGCAGACAGCTTTTGTTGCAGAATGTGAATCTTCCGTTTAAATCCGTACCTAATATAGCTTCCGCCGCGGTATCCAGTATGAGCTGAAGCTGGGACTGACTCTCCCTTAATATCTCATTTGCCTTATTTAACTCCTTGGTCCGCAATTCAACAATACATTCCAGATGCTTGACCATATCAAGCAGATTATCTGCCAGGCGGTTAAATACATTGGATATTCTTCCTATTTCATCATTCCTTACAATCTCCACTCTTTGCTCTAAATTCCCTGCAGAAATGTTCTCCGCAATGGTCAGTAAGCCATTGATAGGCTTATAAAGCCTTCGGATGATCAAGAAGAAAATACAAATGGAAAGAGCGCCGGCAATAACAGCCAGTTCCGCCGAAACCCCGATATTCCGGTTCAGTTCTGCAGCAAAAAAACTTCCCGGAATCACAGAAATAATGACCCAGTCAAGACCTGCTTTCCGGTATTCCTGTACATTCGAATACCAGTCCGTTTCTCCCTCCATCCATGAGAATTCTGTCTTCTGGGATTTACGATACTTCTCGTAACTGCTCTTCCAGGCCGGAAGGGAAAGGTCATCGATCGTATTTCTTTTCAGTGATCCGTCACCAGCTACGGTATAATTATCCTCTCCCATGGAATTTGCAATTAAATTCCGGGAGTCTTTCTCTATAACAGACACGTAGCCCTTGAAACCGGCTCCCTCGTTTTTCAGATAATCCCCAATATCGGAAAGAAGCATATGGGTCCCTAGAATACCCTTAAGCGCTCCTTCCTCATCATATACAGGACATGAAACAGACACTGCTAGGTCATTGACGATGAAATCTCTGTATACTGGCGAAAAAACAGGCCTCTTCTCTTTTTCAGCCGCCTGATACCATTCCTGCAGCCTGGGATCAAAGGTGCCTGTGTTTCGTATCAACGACCCCGCTGTCATATCCTCATTTATATCACAGCGCCAGCTTTCTCCGCCAGTTTCATCATTACTTTTTATGAGTTCAAGTTCCCCCTTATTATTTCTTAGGGCCCCATAGTATTCTCCATCAACCGATGCATATGTAAAACTGTAAATCTCTTTTTCATAAGATTCTAAAATGCCAATAAAAAAAGAGTTGCGACTCTTTTCGTTTAAAAAATCAATGGTTTTATTTTCAATCAACTTTTTCCCTAGTTCATTTGCCGTAACTGGAACTCTGAAAAATGAATTCATCTTTTCAATCACATCCTGATTCATCTTTTCAGAAATCCCGGCAGTCTCTCTGGTTATGGAAGATTGCCAATTGTTCAAAACAAGTTTTTCAATAGTCACCAGGGACAAAAGGAACAGACAGATAAATGTGACGATTGTCACATTTTGGATTGACATGCTTTTTCGTGGTCTTCGTAATCTCATCTTCCTGATCGCTTCGGTTAAACGTACCCTTTCCTGCATGGCTCATTCCTTAATTACTTGCCGGCTGGCCCCGCATAAAATAAGTATAACTATTTCTATTGTAAAGTTCAACCTGAAAATATTTGCACGTAAACTAAGCCAAAACCCTTATAATTCATTGAAAGTGATAGGAAAAGCATCGTAAAGCAAAACATTTTTTTGTTTATTCGGTTAATAAACCATCAGCTCCGTCATATGATACTGGTAGAACAATAAAGGAGATTTCCTATGATTACTGAACAGCAATATGTAATTCTATCACTAGAGCTAAATATGTTTTTTGGACGCATCATGAAAGAACATTCCTTATTCTTAGAGGCCGGCTTTACTCCTGCCAATCCTGACTTTTCCAAAGTTGCAGATCAATACAAGCAGCAGTTTGAGACTATTTTACATAATGCTGTAGTATTGGGGAATGGCATTATCAGCCCACTTGTAGCGTCCTCCGGTGAAATCGTCACGGATTACACCCTTGGCAGCGAACAAAAAACACAATACTTCACCGGCATAGCCATCAATCAGGAGATCACAAGGCTGGAAGAAGCACTTTATGGTGAAGCCAATCCTTTGATTACTTCTACATTGGTACAGCAGGTAAGTCAGCTAAATGCCCTCGTCAGACCTATGCTGGAAGGACTTATCGGTTTCAAAACAGGATTATTGAATGATGTATTGTCCTGTCGTATGTTCACGGCAAACTACCCGCTGCTTATTGATCATATCTTACGTGAAGCCAAGTTGTATCATAGCCATTTAATCGCGCTGGAAAACCGGCAGAATCCAGAGGAAAACCTTAAAGAAACCGAGCTGTTCTGGGATCAGATCATGATGGAACATGCATTATTTATCCGAGGTCTGCTTGATCCAACGGAATGCGACCTCATAAATACAGCAAATGATTTTGCTGGGGAATATAAAGATCTAATGCGAGCGGCAATGACGGCTACTGATATGACCATTGACAGCGTAACAGATACAACCTTGCAGAAAACTGAAAAGTACCGCGACTTCAAAGAAGCGGGCACAAAAGGAATCAATGAATGCAAAATACGCAGTATTATTTTGCCTTTGTTGGCGGATCATGTGCTGCGTGAATCTAACCATTATATCCGGTTGCTTCGACAATTATCTTAATATTCTTTAAAATAGATTCTACTCTATACTACTAACATCGAAGGCGCGGTCAGCGGCCATTCTAGCATATTTTGTTTAGAGGCAGTGCTATGCGCTGCCTCTAAATTATTTTCGTGTATAAATTCCATTAATAATTAGAATTCACCATGTCTATTTTCCTTGTACTTAACACCGACCTTGGTGTCCGCATTTGGAATTTAAGTAAAAGGGGTTACTTTACTTCATCAATCTTTTTAATGGTATCTTCAAGAACAGCTTGTCTTAAAGATTTTAAGTAATCGGAGAACGCAACCTTATCATCTGCGTAGGTTAAGTTGAGTTCAAATTCTTTCGGAATCCAAGTAGATAAGTCGGACATATTATGCTGAATCAATGCTTCAAGGCCATCAATGGCTTTATAAATTTGAGCTTCAACTGTTTTACGCTCTGCCATTTCCTCATAAAGTTCCCGCATTTCTATTTCATATTCCTTCGGTAAGGAACGAACCCAGTTATATAGCAGATTTTTTTCGGTCTGCTCATGGGCCTGGTTCTTTTCAAAAGTAGGTATATCTCCAGTAAAGCATTCTCCTAAGTCGTGAATAATGCACATTCTGATAACCTTATCCATGTCAGCTTCAGGGAACTCATCCCTCATAAAAAAAGCCATCAAGGTCATCATCCAACTATGTTCCGCAACACTCTCGTGTCTGCCATTGGAAGTATAGCAATGGCGAGTTGTATCTTTCAGCTTTTCAGCGACCAATAATGCATCCAATAATTTTCTTGCTTCCATATTCTTTCCTCCCTATAAATTCTCATTTTGTAAATAAGGATACACCAATCGCTACTAACTATCAATACAAATTATCAGCTCAACCTACTATCATTTTTAAATAACCTGCTATATACTAAAGTAAAAAGTTTGGAGGTTTCCTATGATTTCTTATTTTTTACTATTAGTACCGCTACTTGAAATATTTAAGTATGTTGTATATGTCATGGTTTTCCTATGCTGCATCAAGTATTTAAAAAAATGATATCATTCCTTTCTCACTCCGGCCTCGTTACTGTCAGTCGGGCGTTAGATAGAAATTTTCACTTAATTAAGCAATGAATTTTATACACATTAATCATATTGCTTAATAAGTTAATATTTTTTTATGAATAAAGTTAATATACTGTAATTCGTTAAAGTGGTATAATGTATATAGCTCTTTTTTAGAGTGCCACCTACTCCCCAACCTGCGTGGCACTCCTTTTTATTCTGATCTTCAGGTCCTTTATCTTTTAATAATCAATATACCCTTTAAATCTCCGTTTAATTGCCTGTAAATAACAATTCATTACATTGACCATTCTTTTATTCAAATATTTGGTATTTATACCTTAAAGAGAAAACAGGTATTAATTTAATTTCCCCTGCTTGTTTTTTCAATGACAGTTTTTATTACTGCCGGCAGGATCTCCTTATCTTGCCGGCACTTCTCCTCTTAATAGTAATACTCGGGAAAATACTAATTCGCTCAAAATCATACTTATGCTTTCTCATTTACACCTATTAACCGCATATCATAAATCCCACTAGACATTCTTTCCTATGAATATATATCAAAGGCACATCATTTACATATAAATCTATCATGCTAATACCTCTTAAAATTTCAGATTAACTTTTTAAAAAATTTATACTTTTGTTACCCTCACTTTATATTGCTTTGTTATCATACTTGTAATATCGGAGGTTTACAAATGAAAACCAAATTAACTAATTCAATAGCTAAGGGACACGTAGGCTACGGTACTGGTCCGGGCATTATCGAGCACTTTGAATATGAGTGCCCATGCGGAAAAGGCAAAATCTTAGAAGAACACAATTTCATTCCTGGTTTTGAAGAACATGTTGTTAATATTCATTGTAACGATTGTTGCAATAAATATGAACTTAACACCGACCTTGGTGTCAGCAGTTGGAATTTAAGTAAAAAAGATTATACTTTAAGCTAATTTCTTATTCCATGGCCGAAGCTAGAGCTTCGGTCACTCTCAGTTTTGTGGAATACTTTAATTACAAAAAACTACCAGCTTAATACTGATAGTTAATGATGCCATAATCTGCTGCGATATTACAAATTTATTTTAAATCATGCTTTTGTTAAAAAAAATAAAAATTGTACTGCTGCTCCAAAGTATCGTTAATGTCTTTGTACATTTTAGTTTCTTTTAATTCATACCCAGCTTTTTCTATAGCTTTACATGATGGTACATTTTCCGTTCTTATTGTTGCAATTAATTTGCTTACATCATACTTCTTTAGAAAACACTTCGTGAATAATATTATCGCTTCTGTTGCATAACCATAGTTTCTATGATTCATATCTATGAAATAAGTAATTCCAATTTCATGAATATTTTGATAAGCACTACAGCCGACAGAACCAACTACTTGATTGTTCTTTTTATTTACAATTGCTTCTTTGACCGTACAACCTTAAAAATGTTGAGCAGACAATAAAACTATGATATGATATTACTTGCAGCGGGGGAGGCACCCATAACAAAAAACGAACTGCACGGGGAGACACCCATAACAAAAAACATATAAAGAGGTGATATTATATTAAACAAATTAATGTAGTAGATTATAGCAATATTTCTTTGGAGCCAACTTATCTGAAACGTGCCCGGCAACTGGTTAAAAATCAACGGGCAGAGTGGATCTCTGAAGATACTATTCGCATGAAACTACAGTATGTGGAGGGAAATTTAATGACTACAGAAAGTATCGTACAAAGTGTAAATTCTTCAACAAATGTTGACTCTGATGGCATCCTGAACATTCAAACCCCTGACGATAATACTATCCTAGAACTTGCAAAACGCAGACTGGCAATAAAGAAAAATCTTTTATCCCAAGCTTTGGATTATATGCTTATCCTATTGTGTTTTGCATCATTCGCAGTAATCTGGGATTATGGCACAAAAGTACTCATTTGTGTCATCTTTTCTCTATTCTGGGGAATACGCCTACTGTACCGAATCTTTAAATTTGCCAAACCGTCTTTTAAAGATGGTATTGCTGAATACATAAAAAAGAGAAATGATTACCGATTAGAATCGGAATTTAACAGGTTAAAAAAAGAATATATGAGCAATCACTAAACCGTTTTGTCATTTTTCGAATTAAAAGCATACTTGATGATTAAATACCGGTGGATTTTTCACCGGTATTTTCTATGTAATACTTACGGTGCTTTCATAATGGTGTAGTATAGATAATCCAATTTTATTATCTCAATATCTTTTAAACCAGAACACCATAAATACACTTATCCATATTCCTGTTTTCTTTAGAAAGAATAATACTCGCCTGTCTTGGTTCCTCTATTCAGTTCACTGATCATTTGATAGTCACGGACAAATTTCAGTTTTCATGTTTTAAATCATTGCATTAAAAAACTACCTCTAAATACTGATAGTTAGTAGTCTTCTTTATATATTTGATTTTGTCGGCTCCGTATTATGCTTATAACGGTGAGTTATGAATATTTGTGTAATAAATCTTTAGGAATATGACAATAGTCATTAGGACACCTATCTAATCTATCTTGATGTTTATCAGCACTTTTAACATAATTCATTAGTGGAAGAACTTCCACTACAATTTTGTTCCTATCTGCTCTTTCTGTTATATAATTCTTGGCATCTTCCAAATGTTGAGGCACTTTACTATATACGCCTGTGCGGTATTTTTTTCCAACATCATTACCTTGTTTATTCACACTGTAAGGATCTATAATCTCAAAAAAATAATCCATTAGTTGTGAAACAGTTACAATTTCAGGGTCAAATTCTGTTTTTACGCATTCAGCATAACCATCATACTCGCCTTCGAGAGTATTTGAATAACCATTTACTCGTCCTGCTTGAGTATTAATAACACCTTTTAGTGTTTTGATAAATGCTTGTACACCCCATAGACAGCCACCTGCAAAATATATTGTTTCAACCATAGTATTCACCTGTTTTCATTCGTCAAATATAAAAACCTTCATGAGTAGAATACCACCATACTTACTAACAATCAATATTAATTTTCCAATGTGCGGCAATACTTTAAATACTCATTTTCCAATCGAAAAAATATTTGCTACTCTTCCATACAATCATCACTTTAAGAATCAGCGGCAATTTCCCTTGCTTCTCTCGGTGTAATAATCACTCAACCTCCATTCAATATCAGTTTGATATATTGATTTTTTTAGATACTTATGGCATAGTAAGGTAAGCAAATAAATAATGAATATAAGTAAAGGAATGCCTTAATGAATTTAAAAGAAAGAGCACTACAATTAAAAACTGATATTCCCGCACTTTTCTTAGCTCTAAAGAGTTCTGAAACGCCCATTATTGCTAAAATTTTTGCAGGATTAGCAATCCTTTATGCGCTATCTCCGATAGATCTTATTCCGGATTTTATTCCGGTATTGGGATATGTTGATGATGTCATTCTACTTCCTGCATTAATTTCACTTACAATTAAATTCATACCAAAAGAAACCTTTGAAAAATGTAGAATTGAAGCCCAAAATATTTCACAAAATAACCTAGCCAGGAAATGGTATTATGCTGTACCTGTACTTGCCATTTGGTTGTTAATTTTGTGGTTAATAATTAAGGCCATTTTTATATGATTTTATATATTTTAAAATAAAAAGACTACTAAAATTATATGTAGGAATACCGTGGTATATTCTTTCTTCGGCGCCTTTAAAAGTATCTAAACGCAGTAAAACGTATCTCTACGTTGTACTTCCGGTTCAAATTTCAAAATATAAAAATCAATATCAGACATAAACTTTCTCTCCATATTTAACCTTTAAACCATAGGTGAATAAATTATGCTCATAATCTTATCGCTAAATCAGATTTTGACATTCCTCCACGTAAACCTTGGACCTTCTTCCCCTAATTCTCCATTGGCTAAAAATCCCGCTTTTTGGAGAACTCTTTGAGATGCAACATTATTAGGATCTGTTTCTGCTTCCACAAAGGATACACCAGTCTGGTTACTAGCCCATTTAGCCATAGCAGTAACTGCTTCCGTCATCAGTCCCTTACCCTCGTATTCCTTTTTAATCCCGTAACCTATTTCAACACTCCCATTATCATTTAGACCTTTAAAACACAAGTCACCAACTATCTGTTTGCTGTTCTTTAGCTGCATTATCCATATTGCATACCAAATTCGCTGGTCAGGTTTTTCTCTGCAACCAGCAAGCATTTCAGAATATGCTTGCTTCATTTCCTCATCCGTTTCTTCCCGAACCTTCATTTCGATCTCTTTATTAGAAATCGGAAAGATCAACATTCTATCTGTTGTAACCATAATCATTTTATTTATTCTCTCCTATATAAAATCTAGATTTGTATTTCTCATTATTTGTAAGTAATCTTCATAAGTAGAATACCACCATACTTTCTAATTATCAATATTAAGTTCTCAATGTACTCTAATACGTTAAATCCCAATTTTTTATTACCATTACACACGATAACCTGTTTTACTGTTTGATGACATTCTTCTCAAAATAGTTTTATTTGGTACAATTTCTCCATACTATCTACACATAATAATATTATCCTTTACGTATGCCAGTAAAATGCAAATGTATAAAGAAAGAGGTAGTAATATGAGGAAGAAACTAATTTCACTCGTGTCAGTAGTAGTATTGGCACTGTCTATGGCAACAGCGGCATTTGCAGCTCCTGCAAATGCACAGTACAAAACAGGGGCTTCCACCTATGGCGCTGCTTGCGGTGGCTTAGGGTATGACCTGATGAGAGATGCCAACGGAAACTTTTTAAGCCAAGAAGATTTTGAGGCCAATCTCGACAAGGCGATCGCAGACGGCGATATTGCTTCTGCTGACAGGGGATATTATGTAGAAATGTTCGATTACTGTGTAGCAAATGGCGGCAGCTTTGGAGGAAAAAGCCTTGGCGGTCGTGGTTGCAGAAGATAACCCCTGACAAACAAACTAGAAATTAAAAAGCACTCCCTGTAGGCAAAGCTTGATATGTACCCCCTTTACTGGACAGCACCAGTAAAGGGGGTTTTTACGTGAAATATGATTTTGTATTTAAATTAAATTGTGTCGAGCTATACAGAAATGGCCAATGGCCTGAAACACCAGCAGGAATTGGTCAAAAGAATTTTAGAAAACGAATTGTTACTTGGTCAAGAATTGCAGATATTTATGGAATTGATGCTTTAAAGCATCCTTCAACATGTAAAGAACGTACAGCTGAAGAAAGGTATTCTCTTGTAGCTAGAGTTTTAGCTGGAGAATCACAAAAAAGTGTTGCAATAATTGCTGGAATTGATTCAGGCCTATTGTCTAAATGGGTACAGATATATAAAATAAAAGGGTACGATGGTCTGTATTTAAAGAAAGGTAGACATGGTAAGGAGCCCTTCATGAAAAAAGACAATAAACCAAAAGAACTTTCACCTTCTGAAAGAGAAGAATTAATTAGATTAAGGGCAGAGACAGAGTACCTTAAAGCAGAAAATGAATCAATAAAAAAATCTATCGCCTTGAGACGAGAAAAAGAAGCTGCGCAACTCAAGGCGAAAAAGCAGCAATCATTAAGGAACTCCGAGAAAAAGGATATGCCTTAAAGCATTTATTGAAAGCTGTAGGATTATCAAAATCTACATACTATTATGAATTAAATCATGTGTGTTTTGACGTAATCAAAAATCAGAAACTTATGGATGAAATCAATAAGATTTTTGAAGACAATAAGCAACGATATGGTGTTCGCAGAGTTCATCAGGAATTATTAAATAAAGGATATTCCATAAACCACAAAAGAGTACAACGATTAATGCATAAGATGATGTTGGCCGGCAAACGACCTAAAGAGAAATACCATTCATATAGGGGCGAAGTTGGCAGAATAGCTGACAACTTAATTAATAGAGATTTTTGTACAACTGCTCCACTTCAAAAATGGACAACAGATGTATCTCAATTTAACCTGCCATGGGGAAAATGTTATCTTTCGCCTATTTTAGATATGAATACAAATGAAGTTATCTCATACGATTTGTCAAAAAGTCCAAATATGGAGCAAATATCTAACATGTTAGAAAGAGCATTTCGGAAATTTAGTAATACTGAAGGAATCATCTTTCATTCCGATCAAGGTTGGCAGTACCAACATGCGTACTATCGTAATGAATTAAAGAAATATGGAATAATTCAATCTATGTCTCGTAAAGGAAACTGTTACGATAATTGCATTATGGAGACTTTTTTCGGAAGACTAAAGACCGAAATGTTTTATGGGCATGAAAAGGATTTTGGATCCTTCGATGAATTTAAGAAAGCAATAGATGAATATATAGATTATTATAATAACAGGAGAATTCAATCAAAAACAAAATGGATGCCTCCTGTAATATACAGGAAGACATCCATCAAGAGTGCCTAATCATCCAGTTGAATAATGATGTGTCCAGAAAACTGGGTACATATCAGCTTGCAGGGGGTTTTTTTATCCTCCAAACAATAACAGTGTAATGGTTCGTACAAGGTTGCATTCCTCCTTTGGTGCCGTATGGCAGTATTTTCAATTATTTTGACATATCTTTTTACTTTTCTCATATAATTTATTTGTAGGCTTACGCCAGAACTGAGTATAGACGAAAGGAGACGTTCCATGAAAAAGGCTAATCATTTTTCTGACTTATCTCTTCCTGATCAGGATATTCTGATCGATCACATTATTTTTAACTATAAGATGATTCCAAGCATTAACTATCAGCAGACTGCTTATGGTCTGAAAGCGCGCTTCAACCACTTAACAGGGGCTGATATGGGGCACCAAATTACTTCACAATGCTTCATGGAAGCCATGGTCAAAGCAGGTTACAAAGCGATTCCAGCTAAAAAGGACGTTATACCTAATTGGTATTTTAATGTTGGTAGGGTTCAATTTATACCCCATTGACTCATCTCATTTTGCACTCCTTAACTTTTGGAGTGCTTTTTACGTAAAAAGCAATGATACCTTTCAATCTGTGTTTCCGTCAATTTTCAGTTTCATTGAATATAAAATATACAAAAAAGACTACTAACCAATATCAAGGTTAGTAGTCTTGTAATTTATAAATTGGAATTTATATGACCAGGCTATGGTAAAGGTAAAGGATTTTGAAAAGCTACAATGAACTATATTTTACTATAAATTAATTCTGCAAATTGTCCGTATTTTTTTACTTCCTTCAAACAAAATCGCTTTAACCCTTCTTTCTGTGAAAATATTGGTATTCCCATCCCCAATAACACAGGAGCGATCTGTATTATCATGTTATCAACCATATGATTATCTAACAGAGGGGCTAATATTGTGTTACCTCCGATAATCCAAATATTTTTATCCCTCTCTATTTGTTTCACGAATTCAACAACATCACAATTTATAGGAACAAATTCCTTGGCCGATAAGCTTTCAGCATGTGTAAAAACATAATTTTGGGTAGTAGGATAAAGACCGTCGATATTTTCTATGTTTTCAATTTCATTAAATGTTCTTTTGCCCATTATAGTAATATCCATGTTTTTATAGAAGCTTTCATAACCAGTTTCTTCTATTGTGCCAGTTTCATAAAGCCAATCCAGGTTATGGTTTTTGTCAGCAAGATAGCCATCCATAGTAATGCAACCGTAAAAAAATACACTCATTTTTTAACCCTCCTTTGATTAATTCCTGTTTAATCTTTAATTATATCTCCTACAATTAAGCCTACAGCCACTCCTCAAAAAACAACCTACCTATTTTTTTAGCTTTTTCAATTTCTTCATAGCTCCGCCTGCAATATTCATCACAGCCAAACAGCCCAATCGCCGAAATCAAAGGTACCGCCACCATGATGAAGGTTATCATCGACTTTCAACTGGAGGAAAGCGTCTCGCATACGGCTCAGAATCTCCGGTTGTATATCCAGACTATGATGAGCCGGAAATACTTTTTTCACGGGCAGTACCGCTATCTTTTCAAGCGATGAAAGATATGCCTGAGGATCGGTGGAGGGGTAATACGCAAACAGCGTATCCTTGTAGACAAGGTCACCGGTAAATAAATACCCACGTTGTGGCTCCCAAAAACACAGATGCCCTGGGGAATGCCCCGGCGTATGTAGTACAGTAATCTTGCGCCCACCCAGATCAATGATATCACCGTCTTTTAGTATCCTTGTAGGCATTCCCTGAAAGAACTTGTAAGCGTTGACATCATAACCCTCCGGTAAATCACATCGATCTATAACCATATTCCGGACAGTATCCATTGTCAGTGGGAATTCGCCGTTCAGCCAGCTTAGTTCTGCCTCATGCGCGTAGAAATCCGGGTAGTATTCGTGCCCGCCGATATGATCCCAGTGTATATGAGTCGCCACGGCAGTTACCTGTTTGTCTGTTAACCTTTTCACCTCTTCGGAAATATTGCAGATTCCAAGTCCAGTGTCAATGAGCAAACATCGTTCATGGCCTTTAAGCAAATAGCAGTGCGTTTCCTCCCAATGGCGGTATTCACTGATTATGTAAGTATCCGTATCAATTTGATCTAGTGTAAACCAGTTTTCCATTTTTATCATTCCTTTATGTTTTGTAATTAATTAAAAAAATCTTTATATGTAGATTATCACCAATCTTACAAACTATCAATATTAAGCTTTTAATGTACGTTAATACATAAAATACTAATTCATCTGATTTTTCGCAAAAGATTTTATAAAAAACAGTTCCGTGGGTTGTTCCATTTTCGGTATATCAAGAATCAAACAGCCACAATCCTTATACCCCAACTTTCTATAAAAATGTTGAGCCTGTTCATCAGAATTTGTTGATGTCATTACTGCGATGTAGCCTAATAACTTCATTTCATTTTCCCATGCAATCATTGCCTGTCTACCGATACCTTTTGCACGGTATTCTGGACTAAAAAATATCATATTCAAAAACGGTATATTATCCCAAAATAAATTATATCTTAATACTCCGACACGCTTTCCATCATATTCTATTACGTAGCATTGTTTTTGAAGGATTTTTCTTTCAAGCTCTCCCTTACTTAAGTGTTTATCAAGAGAAAGCCAAAAATTTAAATCACTTACATTGGCGTAATGCATGTTAATCATGAAAAGATTCCTCCTAAATACCATATAATAATCCTTATATTATCCAACTACCATATTCGATTAATACCATCGACTAGAGTGAATGATCATTTACTCGTTAAATAATCTTATTAATTTATTTAATTTCCTATTTATCTGATTATTAAATAAATAATGTGAACGCCATCCAGCTGCCTGCTATTCGTTTGAATTTCTTCCTTTCAAGTTGGATAATCATACTTGATTCCAAGAAACAGTAACACTGCACTTATGGTGAAGGCTGCCCATTACCGGCTGCCTCCACCGCCTCCTCCCGAGAAACCTCCACCGCCAGCCGAACTTGCGCCTCCGCTGATGCCGTCCGTGTTATTGGTTGGCGTCGCAGCACTCGAAATGTGATTCGTCATGATCACAAGGTATCTCATATTGTAGGCGTTGCAGCCGTACATGCCTGCGAAGGTATCAAAATATGCGGGGTCAAGGGCTTTCATGCTTTCGAGGACATTCTCTCCAATGTCAAACAAGGTAGCAAACACAAGATAATCCCCCCAAAGTTCTCCCGGTACTGACCTGTCTTCCCTTTGTCTGCGCATTTCTATCAGGTATTTCCTAAACCCCAGCAGTTTGACAGCCTGATCAAAACCCGATACAGTAAACCGGATAGTACCCTTTGTGTCCGTTGCCGCCGTGCCTGAACGGATTAATGCTTTTTCGCCTTCACTCTTCACTTCTGCCGCCCATGCAGTGAGTTTCTCATAAAGCGCTCCCGCCCTCTTTTCGATGCCCGAGGTCCAAAGAATACCGTCACGGTCAGTGTCGTCGGTTAAAATTTCGTACAGCGACCGCTCCACTCCTTGGTCCGGTGTTTTATCCTGGCTAAACACGATAGCTTCTTCTTGAGACCTTTTTATAGTTCGCTCATTTTCCCGCTCTTCTATGCGGATATAACCCGCCTCCTGCCAGCGGATAAGATACGCGCTCATAAGCTTTTCACAGGAAATGCCCTTGCGTAGCAGCAGCATAGCGGAATATACAGCAGGAATGCTGCTGTCAAAAGGAACCGACCAGTTCGTATCTAATTGTTTCTTTCCGGGAAGCCGAACGGCTGAGCCGTCTACCAGTTTATATCGTGAAGAAAAGAAGGCGATTAAAAGGACTGTCAAAACAATAACTGCCCCTATAACAGCAAGGATGATATATAAAGCCGTATCAGAGTTTTTATTTTCTGCGGATTCCTGCAACTTTTCAAAAGACATGTCGACTGCAGAGGCCAGTGGGAACAAGCTTCTTTCAAATCGGCAGAGCACATTTACATAGTCTCCTCCTTCTAAAGCTTCAGAAGAAAAAATATTAAGGCTGCCGTCGCTCCCGATCTCAACTTCTCCTGTAAAGCCATACGCCCAGATGCGTGCATTGTTTGCCGTCAGACGTGTATCCGCCATCCGGATTTTAATAGAAACTGAATCTGGAGCGCTTGAAAGCTCCGATATAAACTGATGATAGAATCCTGCATAGTCGCCATAATCTTTTACCAATCCCTCTACGGTATATTGGATGGTATATTTATGGTTACCATAGCTGCCAATGCCCCAGCAGAGTTCATATCCTTTGGAAGTTTTCAGGATGCCGCAGGTACCGGACTTTTCCTCTCTGGAGAGCTTTGTGTCCCAGTCGCTCAGAGTTTTGTACTGAGCTCCGGACTCGTCCCATACAGCAAGGGAATGGATGTTCATCCCATCCATGTTATTCAGAGCCTTGTAATATTCTGTACCGCTGGATACACCGCGAACATCCCAGATCTCTGTTATGACCGCAGAGCCATCACTCTGAAGAGTGACATCCAGATTAATGGACGGTATAGCATCCTCTTTCGCAAATACTGGAACTGCACCCAGGATGAACAGTACTGTGAACAGCACGAAAAAAGAGAACAATTTTTTTTGTTTTGATTTCATTAGCCTTCTCCTGTCTTGTATATATATCAATAAGTTGCTGAAATTCCCATTATATAAATAATGCGAATATCACTCGAGATTCCGATCATATCGGGCTCATTAGTGTAAGTTGTAATTACAGCTTCTTTTCCATTTCTACATAAAGACCATTGCGAAATGTTTCAAAAAATCCGGAATGTCGGTCCAATGTAATTGCAGGTTTAAGTGTAATGCGTGTGCTTAAATGTAGCGTATGGCCGCCGCACAATAAACTTTAAGAGTAGAATATCATCATATTTACTAACTATCAATATAAATTTTTCAATGTATACTATTACGTCAAAAACTAATTTACATGATTATTATATTCTTTATATTAGATTTTACTTTCAATTCTTAGTTGTCTTTTTACATTTTTACACCATAATATTTATGGAGGTTAATTAATCATGAAAAGACTATTAATTTTAATTTTGACTTTTATAGGAGCTATATTTATCGGTGTTTATGAATACCGAGAATATTATGAGGACTCACATGAAGTTAGTAATATAACAAAAACCATAGAAGAACCTTTGCCAAGTCTTCCGATATTTGAAGACTAAATTCAGTCCGGTTGAGAAAATCAATATATTTTCTCAATCAACTACTTAAAAACGTACAAACCATAATACCGACTTGTAATATGAAGTTCTTCTACTTTTATTAGAAGATCTCGTATATTGTACTAACCGGTATAAATTAACAGACATGTACAAACAGACATATTCTATGGGTATAAAGAATTAAATTCTTTATAATGTTTCCATATATAAGCAAATAATTATAGAAGGGAATTTCCATATGAATAACTATATAGAGTCTAATGATGATCACTGTTCTTGTCGTCGTCGATGTATCTTGACTGGGCCTACTGGGCCTACTGGGCCTAGGGGTTGTCAAGGACCAAAAGGCTGCCCAGGAGCTACTGGACCAACAGGACCTAGAGGTTGTCCAGGACCTACCGGTCCTATTGGTGCTACTGGGCCCACTGGTCCTACCGGGCCTACTGGACCTATTGGCGCCACTGGACCCACCGGGCCTACTGGACCCATTGGACTTACCGGCGCTACCGGGCCTACTGGACCTATTGGCGCCACTGGACCCACCGGGCCTACTGGACCTATTGGACTTACCGGCGCTACCGGACCTACCGGTCCTATTGGCGCTACTGGGCCCATTGGACTTACCGGCGCTACCGGGCCTACTGGACCTATTGGCGCCACTGGACCCACCGGGCCTACTGGGCCTATTGGACTTACCGGCGCTACCGGGCCTACTGGGCCTATTGGACTTACCGGCGCAACTGGGCCTACTGGACCTATTGGCGCCATTGGACCCACCGGGCCTACTGGGCCTATTGGACTTACCGGCGCTACCGGGCCTACTGGGCCTATTGGCGCTACTGGACCCACCGGGCCTACTGGGCCCATTGGACTTACCGGCGCTACCGGGCCTACTGGACCAATTGGCGCCACTGGACCCACCGGGCCTACTGGGCCTATTGGACTTACCGGCGCTACTGGACCTATTGGTGCAACTGGGCCCACCGGGCCTACTGGGCCTATTGGACTTACCGGTGCTACTGGGCCTACTGGACCTATTGGCGAAACTGGACCCACCGGGCCTACTGGGCCTACTGGCCCTATTGGACTCACCGGCGCTACCGGGCCTACCGGGCCTATCGGTGTAACAGGTCCCACTGGACCTACCGGCGCTACTGGGCCTACTGGCCCTATTGGTGCAACGGGACCCACTGGACCTACTGGTAATACCGGTCCCACAGGACCTACTGGCCCTATTGGCTTAGCGGGTGATGGAGCAATTATTCCGTTTGCTTCCGGTACACCTGTTACCTTGACCACAGTACTCGGAGGATTGCTTAACACCTCCAGTGCAGTTGGATTCGGAAGTAACCTTCCCGGCATTTCCGCTGCCAGCGGAACAGTCAATCTACTTGGGTTGACGAACTTGGCATTCTCCATGCCCAGGAATGGGATTATTACCTCCTTGGCCGGTTATTTGAGCATAAGCGCTGCGCTCAGCCTGATTGGTTCAACTGTAACAGTAACCGCTCAGTTGTTCCAATCCACTACACCTAACAACACCTTCGTTGCTGTGCCGGGCGCAGTGGTTACGCTGTCGCCTTCCCTCTCGGGAGCAATTTCTATCGGTAGTATCAGCAGCGGAATCACCACCGGACTGAATATTCCTGTTACCGCAGGAACCAGGTTGCTTTTATTATTCTCCGCAGAAGTCACTGCTGGTCTGGATGTAGCAGCAACCATCGCGGGCTATGCCAGTGCTGGCCTAGGTATATCCTAAGAGGTTTATAAAGCAACCCCTTTCAATCATGTATTTATAAAACGATAATGCTGGCTGTTTAGAATGAATCGCCGTATGGGGACGGGGCGTCTGTTCGAGGACGTCCCGTTTTCCTTATACAGTCTTACAAAGTATTTAAAGTTTAATGTACGGAACCTATATTACGGCCTGATTTACGGGCTACCATGGTGCAAAGCCCAACCTGAATTTCGGTCCATAATTTTGTAAAGAAAAGAAGCAAGACATATATCTTGCTTCTAGTTTATGGATTCATATGATATGGATAAGGCGTAATGCCTGTTAATGGTTATTAACGAATGAAAGACAAAGCTATTCGTCCTGTTCTTTTTCGTCTAACTGCTTTTGAATTTTTGCCTGTTTTTTCTTGTTCAGATAATTAAGGCAAGACAGTACTATAAAAGTTGAAATGGTTGCGCTGATAAAAGTAACTGCCAACACGGCAATAAAATAACCTATACCATCTTCCTTATATTTTTCTGCGTACTGTGTATAGTTCAAAAAACCATTAATCGTCGTAACTACAATTCCGGCTACTACACTGTTCACAAAAGGAAGGGTTTTAGCCTGTTTACCTTCGCCGTATATGTCAAGTCCCAAGGTCATATACCGTATTATCATATATAGGGATATACCAAAAAAGCATATAACCTCAACAGCATATTGTTCAAATGGTGCGTTTAGGAAAAATTGCTGTACAATTATTGAACCGAGAAGCACAATCATTAAAATACTGTACGCTTCACTATTTATTTTACGGCGTTGTGCTACAACTCTTTCGTCTTGTATATTTTGTTTATTCATTTCGATTCCTCCCAAAATAAATCATTTAATGTTTTGCCAAGCGCCTTACAAATTGATATACAAAGGTTTAACGTGGGGTTATATTCCCCTGATTCTATCAGCCCGATAGTTTGTCGGGTAACGCCTACGGCTTTTGCTAAGTCCTCTTGTTTCATATCAGCTTCCATTCGGGCGATTTTCATTCTCTTGTTCTTCATGGAATGCCCCCTTTCATAGTCACAGAATACATCATATATTACATAATGTCAAGTATATATTGCATTTTGCAATTTGGAAATTTAGTTAATAATCTTAATTGTTTTGGACAAACAAACGTAGTATACTTGAGTTTAACGATAATAGCTGTTAATTTGAAACGAGGGCGTACATGAATACTGATTTTGTAAACTTAACTACAGAAAATCTTGTCAATGAGCATTTGTGCTGCATTATCCGCAGTAAAAAGCCCCATCAAGGTATTGACGCAAAGAAACAATGGCTTTCAGACCGATTAAATGAAGGTCATGTCTTTAGAAAGTTGAATGAAAAGGCTACGGTTTTAATTGAATATGCTCCTCTTGAAACTGCTTGGGTTCCCATAACTGGTGACAACTATTATTATCTGTATTGCTTATGGGTTACTGGTAGTCACAAAGGAAAAGGGTATGGGAAATTGCTGATGGAGTATTGTTTGGCTGATGCAAAGGAAAATGGTAAATCCGGTATTTGTATGCTCGGGGCAAAAAAACAAAAATCTTTTCTTTCTGACCAATCATTTGCGAAGAAGTTTGGCTTTGAGGTTGTTGATACGACCGATAATGGCTATGAATTGCTAGCACTTTCTTTTGATGGAACAACGCCAAAATTCGCACGAAATGTTAAAAGCCAAGAAATTGAGAGCAAAGAGCTAACAATCTATTATGATATGCAATGCCCCTATGTCTCTCAAAACATTGAGATGATAAAACAGTATTGTGAAATGAATGACGTACCTGTATCTTTAATTCAAGTGGATACACTACAAAAAGCAAAGGAATTGCCTTGTGTTTTCAATAACTGGGGGGTGTTTTATAAAGGAAAATTTGAGACAGTGAATTTGTTAGATGTTGCCTACTTAAAGAGAATACTCAAAAAATGAAAATACAATTTCAGTTCTTACCCGTAGAATATCGGGACTGTATTTCAAACATTATGCCGGATTCTATGTAGAAGACGGTTGGAGGAACACGGATGATTAGAGAAACCGCTCTTGCTTTTGTAGATGCAATAAACTCACATAATGCTGATAAAATAACCACCCTCATGACAGATGACCACACGTTTATTGACGCTTATGGAAACAGTTCCAATAAAGAAGCGATGCAACAAGGCTGGCCCGGCTACTTTTCATGGTTCCCCGATTATCTGATTGAAATTAATAATATACTGGTATCTGGAGTTACCGTTGTATTGCTTGGTTATGCTGGTGGCACTGACTCTGGTAGTCCCAGCCACCAACTTCTAAAACTCAGTATACTAAATAAGCCCCTGGATTATGATTTCCGGGGGCTTTTCTTAAATGAATAATAGCATAAACAACATAGTTCGTCACCATTTTTTATATAGACTTTCCGGCGGGCCTGGAAACCGGATCCCCACCTATACTTAATCCCTATATTCCCGATCCTCCATGCCACGAAGTACGTCATATTCCGTACTTTTTTACTAATTCCCAATTTTAGCATTTTTTGTATTTTAATCATTTCCTACGATTTACAGGTATTCGTATTATCTACAATAAATGCGGAAATTAAGGCATTATTAATAGTAGTAACGCCTACGGTTACAGTACTTGCTACCCTTGCAACAACGCTGTATGTGCAGCATTTGTCATTACAGATATCACAGTCACAAACAAGGAATGAAAATGTGTTACTATCAGAAATGGCTAATAACCGTGAAAAAGTCCAAACAGGTCCGATAGGAATAGGAGTCGCCATACCCTTACACTGCTTGAATATCTGAAAATCAAGTGTGAGAACCGCCTCACTAGTTGCAATATCACTCGTAAATTCAAGTTTAATACAAGGTTTTTTTAAATCCTTAGCATTAACCCTAACTGTAGTGAGAGTAAATCTGGCACCGGCTGTAGTATTAACTGGAAGTACTAAAGACCCTGAATTACCACACTTTAACATTGTCCTATTTGGTTCAAGATTTTTTTGATGGGTTTCACACATGCAATTAAAATGAAGTTCACATTCCTGGAATTCATCACTATTACATTCACGATCTTGAATATAACAATCACTCATAAGGCTACCTCCTTATATATAGACAGATAAAATAATATTTATACCAATAGGTATATTCCATTATATTATTAAAAAAAGAGTATGCTACACTTAAGAAGGTATAATCTATCTGCAGGCCCTGAATACAGTAACCCGTCCAATATTATTTTATCGCCTCTATTAAGGTTTTACAGTCTTATTTTATTAACAGTCGCAATGGTCTCTATTGCATGTTAGCAAAATCATATCTGCACCCGAAATTACATCCACAGTGTCTATTAAAGCAGTACATATATTTATATCACTTGGAAAGATCATACTGTAATATATAAGTAAAATAGACAAGGCGTAATAATGACAATTAAACTACGTAGTTCCCACACTATCCCTGCAATATAAAGGCTATGAATTAGGGCTTGTGTCAAAAAGATTTATTTTGAATATTATAATATTGTAAGTAGGTATTTAAGGGGGCGCAATATTGTTATGAAAGTACAGGAAAAAGAATTAGAAGAATTGAAAGAGGATGTATTAAGATCTATAGAAGGAAAATCAGATGATGAAAAAAGGGAAATATTAAGAAAAAACTTTAATATTGATTGGGACATCCCTAGATGCTGTGAGCATAGACCATGTAAAAATTGGTATGCACAAGTTTTCACTTACTGCAGCACAAGAGAGTTAGAGAGAGAATTAAATTTTTTCTTGTTCTTAATCAACCTTTTTGGTCACATTTTTGGTTTTTGCTTCAACCAAGAGAGTACAGTTTTTTTAGGCTGTACATGCCCTTGTGGTAATAAACAAATAATTCTTTATTATACAATTGTATTTAAGGATTAGTAATCTTTCTATATAATGGTGCTTGAGGATTCCCCTGGTCATTTGCCGGGGGAATTCTTTTGTTTTATCGAGTAAAAGTTGTATTGTATTCAAGTTAAATTTTCCACAGGCAGATTGCAAAGAGCTATTAAAAGCGGGCGCGGAATACCGAAGCCCGCTCTTATCGTTAACTATCTTTTAAACTCGCCACATTCGTTTTCTTTCCGACTGCATTTTCTGCAGCCGTCTTTAAAGTTTTTCCAGTAGGCTTTTTTATTTCTTATTTTTACCAGTCACGTTCATGTTCGCATTCACATTCGCGTTCATGTTCACATTCACATTCGCGTTCACGTTTGCATTCACATTCGCGTTCACGTTTGCATTCACATTCGCACTTGGGTTTGCATTCCCATTTGATTTTGCATTCGCATTCGCATTTAGGTTCGCATTCGGATTTACGTTTCTTTTCCCATTCGCGTTCACGTTTGCATTCACATTCGCGTTTTGGTTCGCACTTTTCAAAACTTTTACATCTACATTTAAAAGCATCGCTACTCATATACTTTCACTCCTTTCATATCGTACTACACAATATTATATGGGACAAGTAGGCAGGGTGTGAATTTTGAGTATGAGCAGAAAAAAAAGGCCCAATTCGGATCATCGGTGCCCATCAAGTTGGAGTGATTTATCGAAATAAATGCTTTGTACAATATATTATATGCAGCAATTTTAAATAGTAACCGAAATCGTCGTCTACTCTGCCAATCCCGGATACTGCAATGCCCCGTTCTGATCCTGAAAAAGTAGAGTTAATGCTGACGAAACTGAATCATACTTTGGGAGACCGGAGATAAAATACAATCTAACGCCTACTTATATTCTATGCCGCAAACACCCTTATTTTTCAGCAAAGATTCCTGTACTTGTAATATTTTAACAGTAAGTATAATATAATAAAAAAAGGCAATCGCCACAGGGTGGTTGGCTAATTAGAAAAACAAAAACCTTCCCAACCGGCCAAAGTACAGGGAAGGCTTTTTGTATTTAGCGACACGTCATTAAGACGAATGTCAGCAGTGCCAGAAAGAACATGCCAAAAGACATTAAGTCCTTAAAGTCAAAATACTTCATGAGCAACACCTCCATTCTATGTAGAATCGAGGCCTACCATCCTATACACGATTGCCAGCAGTTTGTACCTGCCAGTATAATTATATGTTCCAACTTAAGCATATACTATTAATAATATCTTACAAATTCCTTTGGAACCCTATTCGCTAAACGTCATCATTCTTGTTAATGGTCCATATCTCTTGAGCACCGTTATCTTTCGTGTGCCAGCAGGCTCCTTCCAGAGGGCCATCTTTCGTGCTGTCAAGGAAATACCAATCACCCGAACCATTATCAGGATTACTGCCCTTATTAGCTGTCTTAGAATCCAACTGAGCGTTGGTTTCCTTTACCCCTCTGCTGATTAATCCTCTTAAAGATCCCATGTGTACCTCCAATTAAAAAAGGTCCAGGATAATCCCAGGCCATAAAATTATATATTATAGAACTATTTTAGTCCTGCAACCGATGTAAGTACAGAAAGAATCCCAGCCAGTGCCGTTAGGCCCCTTTTTGATTGTCAAAATCTTTATTCCATACCTCTCCTTACCATAGGCCGTCTCAGAGACAACACATTATTGTACTATTTTCATATAATAATCATGGAAAACAAAGTTTTCCAAATATTGGAGTACAGGAGTAAATCAATATGGATAACTATAGCCAAGATTGGTTTAAAGAATGTTGTGATTGCCATAATAAGCGGCAGACACACGATCATGAAGTTCAAGGCAGCGTAGAGATAGCAGAACGCGAAGAAGATCCCCATAATCATCGTTTTGCTACGGTTTCTGGTGAAGCAATTCCTGCTGGTAAAAGCCACATTCATGAAGTAAAATTTAGAACAGATTTTTATGAAAATCATTTTCATGAATTTCGTGGCAAAACATCGCTTGCAATTCCTGTTGGGGGTGGCAGACATGTTCATTTTCTGGAATCCGTTACAGAAGTGAGCGATGGTCACTTTCATGAATTTAGAGTAGCCACCTTGATTGAAGATCCTATCGGCGAAGAAGCCTAAAATAATGTCCACCACATTTCAAACCGCTTTAATTTCGTTTGAGATGTGGTGGGTAGTGGATATATTCGAAAAGGCGGCCTCCATTTGACAACATCTTAAAAAAGGTTGTCAAACGGTTGTCGCCGCCCATCTTGTTCACTAATGAATCCTCAAAAACTCTTATATTATCTTGGTTTGTAAGGCATTCGTACTATTAATATGTAAATAACTGTACCCAGTACTGAGTTCCGGAGTTATTCTGAGTATTGCCTACACCAATATGTGTATAGCTCTTATTCATGATGTTTGCACGATGACCTGCACTGTTCATCCAGGCATTTACAACATCCTGAGGAGTTTTCTGTCCCCAAGCAATGTTCTCGCCTGCGCCGCGGTAATTCACGCCCTGCTCTTTTAAAGCAGTTGAGAATGAGCTGCCATTTGGCCGTGTATGGTCAAAATTTGACTGTATCTCATTGGCTCTCACGGTTGCTGCCTTCTCCACATTAGGATCAATGGTAAGAGGAGCCAGTCCTTCTTTTGCTCTTTCAGCATTCACAAGGTCTACTACCTGCTGGGTATAGGACTTATTGGTCGAAGTGTCCGTAGAGTCATCTGGAGTAGTACCGGTATTTCCATTATTGCCGGAATTTTCATTATTGCCGGTATTTCCGGTGTTACCGTTGTTACCGGTATTTCCATTATTTCCAGTATTTCCGGTATTACCAGTATTACCGTTGTTACCAGTATTACCAGTGTTACCATTATTACAATTCTTGCCTGAATTACCGTTATTGATGAGCTTAGACCAGTCGACGTTATTTCCATCAACTCCTAATTGCTGCAATCTAGACTTTAAATCATCTAAATTACAGTTCTTGCTCACTGTTACTACATTCCTTCCATTGTTGCATTGGCTGTAAGGTTTTGCCACCGCTGCATTAGCTGTCAATGGTATCATACTCGTTAAAGTAAGTGTAATCATTCCAAGTGCCGTTAGTTTTCTCAATTCAATTGCCTCCTTTGAAATTGTTACATTTGTGTTACGTTTGTATTTCATTTATGTTACAAACATATAATAACACTCTTGTTACCATTTTTCCAGTGGAAATAATTGGGAATTTTTTTGGCAGTCTTTTTCATTTGATTTTATATAATATAATCGTTTGAATAATCGCTGCTGGAAACCAGATCAGCTATGGTTATTCCGTCAAAGTAATCATTAATCAGCTTATTGAAACCCTCCCACATGGGTAGTGTCCGGCAATGACAGGCCCTTGTGCAGTCATTCACCTCTCCTTCCAGGCAGGAAACCGGAGCAAGAGATCCTTCCGTAAGCCTTAATATACTGCCTACGGTATAATCCTCCGGATTTTTCGCCAGTTTATAACCGCCGCCCTTTCCCCTCAGGGAAATGAGCAGATTGCTTTTACTCAGAACCGAAACAATGGATTCTAAGTATTTTTCCGATATCTCCTGCCTCTTTGCAATATCCATGAGAGGAATATATTCTCCATGATTGTGCTCAGCCAGATCTATCATGAGTCTTACCGCATAGCGGCCTTTTGTTGAAATCTTCATAAGACACAGCCTCCGGATTCATTATTATGTGTCCAAATCATAACCGTCAAGGAAGTGATGTACATTTCCATTTTCCTTGTATGCAATGATGGTATTTAAATTCACATTTTCCACGCTCTTAAATATATTACTTTCAATATACGGGTTTACTTCCTTTAACTGCCTGATTAAATCTTTTATCTCCATTCTCTTTGATCCGGTGCTGCCGTCGGTCCTGCAGGTCGTACAGGTATCCGTAAACCGGCATGCACATTGAATGAAGTGCAGGTCATTGTAATCTCTCCAACCCTTAATATCATCCTCCCGTACGAGATACATAGGGCGGATGAGTTCCATTCCTTCAAAATTCGTACTGTGTAGCTTGGGCATCATGGTCTGTATCTGTGCTCCGTACATCATGCCCATCAGAATTGTTTCAATGACATCATCGTAATGATGTCCCAGGGCGATCTTATTACAGCCCAGTTCCTTTGCCTTGCTGTATAAATAGCCCCGCCTCATTCTGGCACACAGATAGCACGGGGATTTCTGCACATCATAAACCGCATCAAAAATCTGGGTTTCAAATACGGTGATGGGTATATTCAAAAGCTTTGCATTGTTTTCGATTACCTGCCGGTTGGTTTCGTTGTAGCCTGGGTCCATGACAAGAAAGACCAGCTCAAAAGGAAACTTATTGTGCCGTCTTAATTCCTGAAACAGCTTTGCCATGAGCATGGAATCCTTACCCCCTGAAATACAGACGGCAACCCTGTCATTTTCCTTTACCAGCTCATACTCATTAACGGCCTTGGCAAATCTACTGAACAGTTCTTTATGAAATTTCTTCCGGATGCTCTTTTCTATTTCTTCCAGGCGTTCTTTTCCCGTATCCTCTTTCTCCATGGCCCGAAGCAGCCATTCTCCATAGCCGCCGCGAAGGTTATACGCTTCATATCCCTGTTTTGTCAGATGCTCTGCAGCCTCTTCACTGATGATCCCTTTTAAGCAATATAATATGATCTTCCTGTCCCTTGGAAGGGAAGGCTCCCCATTCAACAATGCTTCTTTTTCAATATTGATAGCCCCCGGTATAAATCCATGGTTGTATGCCGTCTGATCCCTGACGTCTACAAGCACATATTCCTCCGGGCTCATTTTCTTCATTTGTTCCAATGAAAGATAGTGCTCCTGAGCCATATCGCCGTCAAACATGTGATTACCTCCCCATCTTTCCATTTAGAGACAGATCCTTGATCACTTCTCCGGCTATGATAAGCCCTGCCACAGAAGGAACAAAGGCCACGCTTCCGGGAATATCTCTCCGCTCCGTGCACTTATGTTTGGCTCCCGGCGGGCAGATACAGTTTGTCCTGCAGCTGATGGACATATCCTCCAGAGGCCTTGTTGGCTTTTCTGTGGAAAAAACAACCTTAAGCTTCTTTACGCCCCTTTTCTTAAGCTCTCTGCGCATGACCTTAGCAAGGGGACACATGGTGGTTTTATAAATATCCGCAACCTGAAATTTTGTAGGGTCCAGTTTATTGCCTGCACCCATACAGCTGATAACCGGTACGCCTGCCTCTTTTGCCCGCATGATCAGTTCAAGCTTTGCGGTTACAGTATCAACTGCATCTACTACATAATCATAATTTTTAAAATCAAAATCATCCGCATTTTCCGGCAAGTAGAAGCACTGGTGCATTTCCACTTCGGCATCTGGATTGATTTCCAATATTCTGTCCTTCATTACTTCAACTTTATATTTGCCTACCGTTTTTCTGGTGGCTATGATCTGCCTGTTTAAATTGGTAAGACAAACCTTATCATCATCAACTAGTACAAAGGAACGGACTCCGCTTCTTACCAAGGCTTCTACCACATATCCGCCTACGCCGCCGATACCAAATACAGCAACCTTTGCACTCTTCAATTTTTCCATGGCATCTTCACCCAATAACAACTGGGTTCTTGAAAACTGGTTTAACAATTGATTCTACCTCTTTCTTTAATTTACTATCAATTTAGTAGGAATAAAAAAGCACTTCAATTATTATACTTCTAAATGCTTATTTGGGCAATTGATTTTTACTGCTGATGAAAAACAAAATAGCAAACAATTACTGGACCGCTGATTGCTAAACGGCTTTTCGTTGCCTGCTATTTTTAGAGTTTTCGCTAACTGTTAGTCAATCGGATATTCACAGTCCGCGCCCCTGCTAGATGAGGTTAAAAACTGTCGTCTTTTCTTATCCGGTGGCGGATCACACGATTTCGGTATTCATATATCTCGCGAATGTTTGTCTGTTCATCAATGAATTTTCCAATCTCAGCTACGACCGTCGGTATTAGGGAAAGACCAGCTGCAAACAGCCAGTGATAAGAACCTATGGCAGTTAAACCAAAGATTTTACCTATGGGCGGGAATGCCACCAGAAGGCTGAATACTGCGATCATGGCCATGGTACTGTATAATACCGGCGGATTATCTTTAATCGTCCGCTTGAAGATAGACTTCCTGCTGCGGACTGTAAATAAATGTAGGATGGAGGTCCAACCTAAAACCAGAAAGGCAACGGTCTGTCCGATTGCCTGAGAGGGTTCCTGCATTCCAGGAAGTGTCCGGAACGTACCGATGTAATATCCAACCAGAACCACAACCGAGCACGCAATGGTCTGCTGTATAATTACCGGAAGAAGGCCGCCGGCTAAAAATCCTTCGTCTCTGCGGATAGGTTCCCGATCCATAAGGCGAGGATCCGAAGTATCCCTGGATAAGCAAATTCCCGGAATACCGTCACCCAGCACATTGACTAACAACAGCATGATCGGTGTTACAGGGATACCCCAGCCTTTTAACTGGGCAACCAGCATAATGACAATTTCCGAAATATTGCATACCAGCAGAAAGTAAACAGTTTTTCTGATATTCGAGAAAACATTCCTCCCCTCTGATACCGCATCTATAATCGTAGCAAAGTTATCATCTGTTAAAATCATGTCAGAAGCACTTTTTGCTACTTCAGTTCCGCTTTGACCCATGGAGATTCCAACGTCTGCTGCCTTCAGTGCCGGCGTATCATTGACACCGTCCCCGGTCATGGAAACAACCTCTCCATTTTCCTGCCATGCTTCAACAATGCGGATCTTATCCTCAGGGGAAACCCGGGCATAAACAGAGTAATGATGGATATTCCTGCAAAGGTCTTCATCAGACATATCATTTAACTGCTGTCCGGTAAGAACCTTTTCATTTTCACCTAGAATTCCAATGTTTCTAGCGATTGCACTTGCTGTCGCCGCATGATCCCCGGTGATCATGATGGTACGGATACCGGCCATCTTTGCCCTTTCTACTGCCTGGGCTGCTTCCGGACGAGCCGGATCAATTAAACCAATAAGTCCGCATAATTCCAGATCCTGCTCAATTTCCTCCGGGTTTTCCATAGAAGGAGCTTCCTTTACATATCGGATCCCAAGGGCCAGAACACGAAGTGCCTCTCCGGCAAAAATCTTATGAACATAATCAACTTCATTCTTTGCTTTCTCATCAAATGCTTTGAGAGGCAATCGGTCTAGAGCACCTTTCGTAAGAATTAAATATCCTCCCGAGGACGCCTCCAAAACAATGGTCATCATCTTACGTTCAGAAGAAAAAGGGATTTCTCCTACGATGCGGTATTGCTCAGAAATACGTTCTTTGGATAAGCCCTTTTCATGGAGAAGGCGCATGATGGCTTTCTCCGTCGGATTTCCCATGATGGTTAAGGTACCATCCTCTTCTTCCTGGACAGAGGCGTTACTTGCCAGTGCAAACATCGAAAGAAGCTCTATCTGATCCTTCACAAATTCATCTACGGCTTTAAACGGCTCATTTCCAGGAATCCAAAGCTTTTCAATGGTCATCCGGTTCTGCGTCAGTGTTCCGGTCTTATCTGAGCAGATGACCGAGGTGTTTCCAAGAGTCTCTACTGCGGACAGCTTGCGGATCAGAGCATTTTTATTCACCATATTTTTAACGCCCTGGGAAAGGGATAAGGTTACAATTAAATTCAGGGTTTCCGGTACTGCTGCTACAGCCAGCGTGGCCGCAAGCATAACCATGGACCAAACGGATTCTCCCTGTAATATACCGATGGCAAAGAGCAATACAGCTGCTGCAATGGCAACAATGCTGATGGACTTTGCAATTCGCTCCAAACGCCGCTGCAGCGGTGTTTTTAATTTCTGTGAGTTGTTAAGATATCCTGCAATCTTCCCCATCTCTGTCTGCATTCCGGTAGCAGTAACCATGGCTAACCCATGTCCTGATGTTACATGACAGCTGGAGAATACCATATTAAGCTGATCTCCCAGGGGAACACTGCCCTGCAGCAGAATATCCGCATCTTTTTCCGATGGCTCGCTTTCTCCTGTGAGCGCCGATTCATCCACCTGTAAATTGGTGCTGGTGATCAGGCGTGCGTCGGCAGGAACAATGCTTCCCAGTTGAAGCTTAATGATATCACCGGGAACCAATTCACTTGTATCCATCTCTTTTTGTATGCCATCCCGTATAACAATACAGTTAGGAGAGTTTAAGCTGGACAATGCCTCCAGGGCTTTTTCAGCGCCCCGCTCCTGGGTTATTGCAAGTATTAGGTTTAAGATAACAATCGAAACGATTACAACTGGCTCTATAAAACCATGACCATCCTTCAATGCCATCCCCAAAGACAGCAAGGCAGCCAAAAGCAGGATTATCGTTGAAATATCTTTAAGATGGTGCAGGATTTCTTTGATCAAACTGGTTTTTTCCTGCTTTGCAAACTCATTTTTTCCATACTTGCTTTGTCGGTTTGCTACCTCTTGATCCGATATTCCAGTATTTTCGTTCGTATTAAAATGTTCAAGTGTCTCTGCTATGCTAGCTACATACCAATTTTCCACTTAATCATCCTCCTTTCAGTTAAAATTCTTCATTCATTGGTTCCTTAAGTTTCTCTTCCATTAACCTTTCCAGTCTCCGCTCCATGGTCTCCGCGCAGCAGTCCACTTCCTGTGTGATCTGCTTGATCGACTGGAATGCAGCATCATAAACGGTTCTTGGCTTATCATGAACTACCTGTCTGATGTTCTCTTCCGAAACCGATAGCTCCTTAAGTTTCTTAACCGGGATCGCAATATCGCCCTTTAAATTTTCATAGCTGTATAAAAGCCTGCGAACCTGTACACAGAGTAGATTTACTACATGTACAATTTCATCGGTCATATCCAGCTCCACGGACTTTTCCAAGGTCTCAATAAGAGAAGAGATCATCTCCTGTATCTCCGGCTGGGGAAGCTTTTCCATAATACGGAATAGCTTTTCCGCTCTTTTAAGAGATATGATTTCATCCTGCTTGTAGCGATACTCAGTCGCTCCCATTAAATATCCAACCGTCACTCCGAAATAATCCGCTATATGCCCGGCAAAATCAATATCCGGCGCCCGCTTCTCATTCTCGTAATTGTTGACCGTCATCCGGCTCACTCCGAGCTCTGCAGCCAGTTTTTCCTGGCTCAAGTTCCTTTCTTCCCGAAGAGTTCTAATACGTTTTCCTATCACTGTTACCACACCTTTCTAAAAAAGTATAAAAAAAAATGATAACAATGTAAATCGTTTTTATTAAATGATACTGAATATTATCAAATCTTTACCTTTTCTTTATACGAAGGAATCTAGAAATAGCCTTCCCAATTTTACGGTTTTATAACAAAAAAAGAGACTGTTACACTGAGTATTCGTGTACAGCCTCCGGATCTATTCTACTTATCTTACCAGGCGGTATAAACCGCTTTCTTCTTTCGCCTGATTCACCAGCTTTGAATCACCGGATCTTAGGAAGGTTTCTTTTGTATCTTCCCTGTAACAGGCGGGACGGCCTGTTTCCCCTTCAGGCCGTCCCGTGCTTGTTACCTTGTTTTTTCGCGGATCCAGGATTCGTACTTATCCTGTACGCCCTGATCCTTTGCCTGTCTTTCAAATGATTCCGTTTCGTCATCTACAGCTTTTAACTTATCTTCTGCCAGTGCACGTACTGCAAATGCATAGGCGGCCTCATCTTCTTTTTCAATATGGCGCTTTAATAAGGCACCATAGCCGACTGCATTGGAGATAATATCTAACTTTGATTCTGTTCCCGGATTTTTCTCATATTCATCAATGGCTTTTTCCAGCTCAGAAAGGTAAAGTCTTCCCAGATCATGTTCCACAAGCATTCCATTCCTGATTAGCTTTTCCGCAACAGGTCCCATATTTTCCATCATGATCCGGAACAGGATTTTTTCTTCCTTTCCGTGATGATGCTTATCTGCGTAATTTCTTGCAAATTCAAGGCACTCCCGCAGCAGAGGGGCATCCACCGGCTTCCCCTCCAGAATATCAGCGCTGATGCTTCTTAAAAAGCCGGTAAAAGTCAGAATGTTCTCATGCTCCTTCATTAAAATATCTATTCCGTACATAAGCGTCTCCTCAATTCATATACCTGATCCTCAATCTGATGAAATTCCAGTTCGGAATCCTCAAACATTCCTTTTATCAGAGATTCTCTTAAGGTATAGTAATGTGTTACATCTCCATGGATCATCGTCCAATAAGTGCCATGGATATCCTGGGTCTGTCTCCATACCAGGTTGTCTTCCGTTTCCTGGACTAACTCGTTCACTCTGTCACAGGGCATGCCGTTGAGCAAGGTGCTTTCCAGATAATCATAGCCTTTGCGGACAGTGATATTTTTATCCACAGAAGTTCTTTTTCCAAATTCTAAGACAGCATTAACAATATGGGATAATCGTTCCTGATCTGGTTCCATGAGTTCTGTGACCACATAAGCAAGTCTGTTTTCCACCAGGCTCACCTTTTCCTGCAGCCAGCCGTGGATATTGCCTGTATCGATCATATCCTCCAGATCTCCTTTTTCAAGCACTCCGTATCTGCTGTCAGTCCTGGCTCTAAGCTCTTTGCCGCAGCCATTTTCTTCTGCGTAGTCTAAAATTGCGTCAGTCATTGCATCCTGAAATTTTATTTTGTTGTATAACCAAGTATGAATCGGTCCTAAAAAGGCACTCATGTTACACCTCTTTTCTTATTGGTTCAGCTTGTCCAGCACTGTGTCTGCATCAAGCCCGTGTACCATACAAGCATCTTCTAAGGATTCCATCTGGGATGACGGACATCCCAGACAGTGCATACCGCAGCCCATTAAAATCTCCGCTGCCTTTGGATTGCTTCTTAATATTTCTCCAATATACATTTCTTTCGTTATCATATAATTATCCTCCTGATTTATTAATTATTTATATTATCCAAGAATTTTCTTTAAATCCTCTTCCGGTGTGCTGATAGGTGATATTCCGTAGTTTTCAACAAGGAAGTTTAATACATTTGGCGATAAGAATGCAGGTAAAGATGGCCCCAGGTAGATATTCTTGATTCCAAGATGCAGCAAGGTAAGAAGAATGCACACTGCCTTCTGTTCATACCAGGATAATATCATGGACAAGGGAAGTTCATTGACCCCGCATCCAAATGCTTCCGCCAGAGCAACCGCTACCTTGATGGCGCTGAATGCATCATTACACTGCCCCATATCCATGATTCTTGGAAGACCTCCAATGGTTCCAAGGTCAAGGTCGTTAAAACGGTATTTTCCGCAGGCAAGGGTTAAGATAATAGAATCCTCAGGCGTCTGCTTTACAAAATCGGTATAATAATTTCTTCCTGTCTTAGCACCGTCACAGCCGCCTACTAAGAAGAAGTGGCTGATCGCTCCCTGCTTCACTGCATCTATGACCTGATCTGCAACTCCCAATACGGTTCCATGGGAAAATCCTGTCATGACTTCTTTGCCGCCGTTGATTCCTGTCATTTCATGGTCTTCTTCATATCCGCCAAGCTCCAGCGCCTTTTTAATGACAGTAGTAAAGTCTTTGTCATCTCCTATGTGGACCATTTCCGGATAGGAAACCACTTCTGTGGTGAATACACGGTCAGCATAGCTCTTTTTCACTGGCATCAGGCAGTTTGTGGTAAAGAGAATGGGTGCAGGAAGATTATCAAACTCTTTTTGCTGATTCTGCCATGCAGTTCCGAAATTCCCCTTTAAATGAGGATATTTCTTTAATTCCGGATAGCCATGGGCCGGAAGCATCTCTCCGTGGGTATAGATATTGATCCCCTTATCCTTTGTCTGCTCAAGAAGCTGTTTTAAATCATATAAATCATGTCCGGTGATTACGATAAACGGACCTTTTTCAATCGTAAGAGGCACTTTGGTAGGCTCCGGAGTCCCATATGCGGTGGTATTTGCTTTATCAAGCAGCTCCATGCATTTTAAATTGATCTCTCCCACTTCAAGAACCACCGGAAGCAGCTGCTCCATGGTCAGATCATAGCTAATGACTGACAACGCCTTATAGAAGAAATGATTGACTCCTTCATCTTCATATCCTAAAACCATAGCATGATAGGCATAAGCTGCAACGCCCCGAAGTCCGAATAAAATCAAAGATTTTAAGGAACGGATATCTTCCTGGTCCTCCCAAATGTTCTTCATATCATAATCGGAAGTATTTCCGCAAACAGAGGTACATTTGCTGCAATCCGGCACGATCATTTCTTTTTCTTCCCGTACCCTTTTAATCATCTCTGCTAAAACTTCATCATTGAAATTTACATTTGTGATGGTGGTAAACAGCCCTTCAATAAGAATTCTTGTGGTAGTCTCCAAAGGGGAATTATTGCCGCATGCCTTTGCTAGCCCGATCAGGGCGCCTGTCAGTTCATCCTGTAAATTTGCGGTGCTTGCGGATTTGCCGCACACTCCTGCGCTGCCCGTACATCCACTGCAGCCTGCCGTCTGTTCACACTGAAAGCAAAACATCTTACTATCCATATCTATATCCAACCTTTCTATTCTGTCCTTTTTATTCCAACTGGTTAAAATACTACAACCAATTCCATCTTAAAGCGTTCTTCCGCATAAACCGCATGAGGCTTTTTTGCAGGCATGATAAGGGTCTCACCTGCATTTAACAGATATTCCTTACCGTCTACCGTAAATTTTCCGGTTCCTTCCAAAACAGTCACCATGGCATCCCCGTTGGATTCGTGGGTACTGATTTCTTCCCCTTTATCAAATGCAAATAACGTAATGCTAAGGGCTTCATTCTGTGCAAGGGTCTTGCTGACAATCTGGCCTTCATTTGCCTGAACCAGATCAGATAACATTACGATTTCTTCATGCTTTATATTTTTAATGAATTTCTCTGTCATTTGGCTGCCTCCTTGTTTTCCTATTGCTTTTATAAGCAGATTATAATATAATAATCTCATCATTTCTGTTGTAATTACAACATTATAAAAATAATTTAAAAGGAGGCGGCAAATGGAGGAATACCTGCCTATATTAAAAAAGTCAAATCTGTTTTCCGGAGTACAGCCGGAGGAAATAAGCGCAATGCTAAAATGCCTGTCGGCCCGGATTAAGCATTATAAAAAAGATGAATTTATTATAAGAAGCGGAGACTACATTCGTTCCGTTGGAATGGTGCTCACCGGGACTGCACTCATCATACAGGAGGATTTCTGGGGCAAACGGACCATTATTTCCGAGGCGATGTCCGGCGCTCTTTTTGCGGAAACCTATGCCTGCATCCCCTCCATACCGATTGAAATGAGTGTTATCTCTGATTCCGAATGCGATGTGCTGTTTATGGATTTTAACAGGATAATGAACGTCTGCACCTCCGCATGCACCTTCCACACACGCCTGTTACAAAACTTTTTATCTTCCATTGCCAGGCGGAATTTAATCCTCACGAAAAAAATGCAGCATATGTCCAAAAAGACCATCAGGGAAAAACTGCTCTCTTACCTTTCCGCCGAATCCTTAAAAAACAATTCCTCCACTTTTGATATTCCATTTAACAGGCAGCAGCTGGCGGATTACCTCTCCATTGACCGCAGTGCCCTGTCCAATGAAATGAGCAAATTGCAGGACGAAGGGATTTTAACCTATAAGAAGAACCGGTTCACGTTAAAAGAAGATCTCCATGAAGGATAACTTCTTCCTGCCTGACGGACCCTATTTCGTAATACTATTTAAAAAGCGGAATCCGGTGCAATTATCCCCGGATTCCGCTTTTAAATTTATAAAATATTCCCATCAACAGAGATGGTAACTACGTCACATGGAATTTCTTTGCCACTGTCCTCAAGGGCTCTTAAGGCCGCATGTTCCAGACCGCCGCAGCATGGTACCTCCATTCGGACGACCGTAATGCTTTGAATGGCGTTGTTCTTTATAATCTCCGTCAGCTTCTCACTGTAATCCACCTCGTCCAGCTTCGGACATCCCACAAGAACGACCTTTCCCTTTAAGAATTTCTGATGAAAATCTCCATAAGCATAGGCGCTACAGTCCGCAGCGATCAATAGATCCGCCTGATCAAAATAAGGTGCTTTCACAGAAACCAGCTTGATCTGAACCGGCCACTGTCTTAACTGGGACTGGATAGGAGCCTCAGCCGTTTTCTTTGTTTCAGCCGTGCGTTCAATCTGCATCGCCCGGCTTCCAGGGCAGCCGCTAAAGGAAGCGTGTCCTTTTGCCTCAGCCTTTTTCTGATTTAATTCCACTGCCGCTTCATCATAAGCGGCTGCTTCCCGCTCTACGAATGTAATGGCCCCGGTAGGACATGTCGGAAGGCAGTCCCCTAATCCATCGCAGTAGTCATCTCGCATAAGCACTGCTTTTCCATTTACCATACCAATGGCTCCCTCATGGCATGCTGCTGCACAAAGACCGCATCCATTGCATTTTTCTTTATCAATCTGAATAATTCTACGAACCATTCCTTATAGCCTCCTCATATTTGCTTTCTGAAGCTATCATACTATGCTCTTTGGCTTCTGTCCGTTGTAATTACAACAAAAATTCAAGAAAAAATTATACGGTTTTATGGGTTTACCTCTTTACTTTTCACACATACTACTCCTTATCGGAGGTATCCCATGTTCCCAGATAAAATTTATTACGAACCAGAATCCCTAGACTATGAGCTTGGCCGGTTTCTAAAGGAAAAATACAGCACGATTCCATGGATTCCTATTAAAAGCCACAATAAAATAGATGAGCTGAGGACCCGTCCAAACAGTGATTTTCCGGCCATGAAACAACATCTCATCATAGGGGTCCGCAAAACCCACAACTACGTTCCCAATCACAAGGTATCGGATTTTCTTGTTCCTTATACCTCTTCCGGCTGCACCGCCATGTGCCACTACTGCTATCTGGTATGCAACTACAACAAATGCGCCTATTTGCGTTTGTTTGTAAACCGGGAGCAGTTGCTGAAAAAAATAATGGACCACGGATCCCGCTCTGAAAAAAACTATACCTATGAAATCGGAAGCAACAGTGATCTTGTTCTTGAAAATACCATAACCGGAAATCTGGCCTGGACAATCGAAAATTTCAGCAAGAGCAACTATGGATTTCTCACCTTCCCAACGAAATTCAATAAGGTAGAACCCCTTCTTGGCCTCAGCCACGGCGGCCGTGTCATCATGCGGATGAGTGTCAACCCCCAGCCTATCATCACCCGGTTTGAACCGGGCACCTCCGGCTTAGACGCCAGAATTACCGCCTTAAACAGCATGTGTGACGCCGGATACCGGGTGGGACTTTTGATTGCTCCCATCATTATGACCGATGACTGGAAATACCTGTATTCTCAACTGATTGATACGCTCTCAGACCGGCTTTCCAAAAAAGTAAGGGAACAGGCAGCCATTGAAGTCATTTTCATGACCTACAGCTATGTTCAGAACGCAATCAACACAGAGGCATTTCCTCAGGCAGAACGTCTTTATGACAAGGAACTCATGACCGGGCGGGGAAAGGGAAAATACTGCTACCGTGATGATTTAAGAAGCGACGGGGAACAGTTTTTAAGACAGCAAATAGAAGAAAAGCTAAAAGGAATGACAATCTTATATGTAGTTTAGAAAAATACCCAGAGCACTTCCTGCTCTCTTAAAATGGCCGCTTCCATAAGTTATGGGCGGCCAAAGGTCTTCCATAATCCTTGTGAATTATCGCAGTTATTGCTGCGATTCTATGAAAAATCAAGATATACTATTAATATTTTGTCCTTTTATGTCGAATATACAATTGTTATATAGGTAGTATAACAAGGTTACTAACCATGCTTAAAATACGAAAGGAGGATCTTTTCTTTTATCCGCATATGACCATAAAATTTTACTGCATAACATGCAGTATATTTTTTCACTCATTTGCTGGTAAAATTTTCCGCTTTTTCCACAGAGCGGACCGATCATTAAATAAAAGGGAGTGTAATACAATTATGAAGATATTGAAAAAGCTTAAGTTCAGCAATTTGAAACTTGCTGCAAAGACTTCTATTGCTATGGGAGTCATTCTGGTAGCGAGCCTGGTCTTGCTCATTAGTATCTCTGCAGTGCAGGCAAGCAAAGCAGTTTCAAAGGCAATCAACGGTGAATTTTCAGGAATATCCGCCCAGAATGGCCTCATGGTACAGGCCATAATCGACGATGCTTCTGGAACCGCTAAAAATTTGCAGGATTACTTATACCGTGCATACAACGATAAGAACGCTATCGGCGATTGGAAAAGCACCGTCCGTAAGAGCAGGGTATACGATGTTGGACTTAAGGAAATTAATTATGCGATCGAGAATTATATCTTAAATTCTGCCTGGTCAACCGTGGACACCAATCCTGATATTTATGGGATCGGTGCATTTTTTGAGCCATTAGAATTTGATCCCGGGGTCAAGGATTACTCCCTCTATGTAGACAAAAAAGAGGCTGAAAATAAAACCGCTCAGTCTCTTGGAGCATACAGCGACTATTCCACAAAGGATTATTACCGTGTTGCCAAGGAAACAAAGGCGACTTATATCACCGATCCTTATTTTTACGACGGAATTATGATGAGTACCATCGCTTTTCCTGTTATGAAAGGGGAAGACGTCATCGGAGTTATTCTGGCCGATATTAACGTTTCTAACTTTTCTAAGATAAAAACTTCAGATTCAAAATATCATACCATGTATGTTGATATCTACACGGAAGAAAACATGATTGTCTATGACAGCCAATCAAACGATAACATCGGCAGAAACCTAAGTGAGATGATTTCTCCTTCCGATTATGCTAAAATTACAGCCCTGCAGCAGACTAAAACCGAATTCCAGATTGATACCAAAAGATCCGACGGAACCATGGAATCCAGATATTATTACCCGATTACCAGCGGATCACAGACATGGTGGGCTGCCAGTAGTCTGGAAAAGAAAGATCTGACAAAGGATGTAGTAAAGATCATTGAAGTAATGAATCTTCTTGCAGTCCTGGCACTGATCATAATTAATGCGGTTGTCATCATTTTCTTAAAAAAGACTCTTCGCCCTATTGACGGTGTGATGGCCGCTGCAGCCAGCATCGCTTCCGGTGACTTGGATATCCAGTTGGAGGTTCAGTCCATGGATGAAATAGGTGTACTGTCCAAAACATTTATGGATATGGCAGAAAATTTAAAATTCATCATCCAGGATATCAATGAGGTTCTGGGCGAAATGAGCAACGGCAACTTCAAGGCAACTTCCAATCATGAGGAAAAATACACCGGCGCTTACCAGTATATCCTGGAAGCAATGCGGAACATCCGAATTACTTTAAGCGATACACTTTTAGAGATCGACCAGGCTTCTGAGCAGGTTTCCACCGGGGCCTCCCAGGTATCTGATGCTTCCCAGTCTCTCAGCCAGGGAGCCACGGAACAGGCCTCTTCCATCGAAGAGCTGTCCGCAGCCATTAACGAAGTTTCAGAACGGGTAAAAGAAAACGCGTCCAATGCCTTAGAGGCGAATACCCTGTCCCTGGAAGCATGCGAAGGCATGCTGGCAAGTGATCAGAAGATGAAGGATATGATTTCAGCAATGAATGAAATCGCAAGTACCTCCGGCGAAATAAGTAAGATCATCAAAACCATTGACGATATCGCTTTCCAGACCAATATCCTGGCACTGAATGCAGCCGTTGAAGCTGCAAGAGCCGGTTCCGCCGGAAAGGGATTTGCGGTGGTAGCCGATGAAGTCCGTAATCTGGCCGGCAAGTCTGCGGAAGCTGCTAAAAATACTACGGCTCTTATTGAAAACGCTATTACTGCCATTGGAAACGGAACAAAAATAGCAGATGAAACTGCAGAAGCGCTGCGGCTTGTAGTTGAAAAATCTAATATTTCTTCCGTCAGGGTCGCAGAAATCGCGGAAGCATCCGCCGCCCAGTCTGAAGCCTTGCTGCAGATTACAACCGGCATTGACCAGATATCCGCCGTTGTACAGACCACTTCCGCAACATCGGAAGAAAGTGCAGCCACTTCCGAAGAACTGACCGCCCAGGCTTATAATCTAAAATCCCTGGTAGAAAAATTTCAACTGATGGATAAAGTACCTTCCACAACCAGTGAACCAACTGCTGCTTGGAAGGATTCTGCTACCTGGAAGGATTCTAATGCTTTGGAGAATTCTGCTGCTTGGGGAGGTTCTACTGCTTTGGAGGATTCTACTTCTTGGGAGGATTCTGCCCCGGAAGAGACTTATGATAAATATTAATAGTTTCAGGATTCTTTTCTATTGGCAAATGCCTGAAAAAAGGCTGCGGATTTAAATATCCGCAGCTTTTTTCTGTATTTCCATGCCAGTTTTTATAAAACGGAACATCCGAAGAGCTCCCTGATAGTATAAGTCCTCGGCATCTTCCAAGGCCTTATCCAGTTCCATGACCCCATTGACCGTTGTCATGATGGAACAGATCCCAAAGTCATAAATCTTTTCTGCACCTTCTCCCATAGCTCCTACCAGAGCAACAGCCGGAATTCCTTTTCTTTTGCACCTCATCCCAATGCCCTGTATTACCTTTCCAAAACAGGACTGCCAGTCCGTGCGCCCCTCTCCGGTCACAACCATAGACACATCTTCCAGGCGGGAATCAAAATCAATCAAATCCAGAACCGTTTCAATTCCTGATTTTAACTCCGCATGGAGAAATACCAGAAGTGCCGCGCCAAGGCCCCCAGCGGCTCCGGAACCTGGCATATGATCTGGATTAATCCCCAGTTCCCGTATCATCACATCCCGGTAGTTCTGCATTCCTCTTTCCAGTTCATCAAGGACCTGGGGTGAACCGCCCTTCTGTTTTCCAAACGTGTAGGTGGCTCCGTCTTTCCCACATAAGGGATTATTGACGTCGCACATGGCTGTCATTTTCACTTTAGAAATCAGGGGATGGAGGCCGGAACTATCGATATGGGCGACTTTTTCCAGATCTCTTCCTGTTCCTTCTAACTCTCTTCCCTCCGAATCAAGGAATTTTACTCCTAATGCCCTCATACAGCCCATGCCGCCGTCATTGGTCGCTGAACCGCCGATTGCTATGGAAATATCGGTAAAGCCCCGGTCCAAAGCATCTCTTATCAGCTCTCCGGTCCCATAGGTCGTGGTATTCCTTGGATCCCTTAAATCTCTTGGAATCAGGGGAAGCCCGGAAGCCGCCGCCATCTCAAGGATGGCACGTTTCTCATCCAATTTTCCGTAATAAGCGTTTACAGGAGCAAGAAGCGGCCCACAGACGGTTAAGGGGATTCTTTCTCCCTGCATGGCTGCGATCACCGCATCCGTTGTTCCCTCTCCTCCATCGGCCACGGGGATTCCGATACCTTCCCACTGATCAAACACTTCCGCCGCAGCTTTTTTCAGCAGTTCTATGGTCTGTTCACTGGAAAGAGTCCCCTTAAACGAGTCGGATGCAAACAATAATTTCATATACAAAGTCCTCCTTAGACCAGTGATTTTTAATTCTTATTTCTTCTTAAATTAATGCAGGATCAAAGTCAGTATAAATATTTCCAGGATTCCTGCGATCCCCAGAATCAATGTTGCGACTGTTTGAGTCTTATATCCTTTTTCCGGAGTCATGGCTCCAAAATTCGTTACCACCCAGAAATATGAATCGTTTGCGTGGGAAACAGTCATGGCTCCCGCACCGATTGCCATACAGGCAAGAGTTACACGTACGGGGCTTCCAAGGCCCAGCATAGGAAGCAGCGGAGCCACAATTCCTGCAGTGGTTGTCATAGCCACGGTAGAGGAGCCTTGAGCACTCTTTAAGATCGCTGCCAAAAGGAATGGGAAGAAAATACCCATGGTGCTGAGTACGGAAGCATGGTCCTTGATATAGTTCACCATATCGGTGGAAGAAATCACCTTACCCAGCACACCGCCGGCAGCCGTTACAAACAGGATCGGTCCCACAGTTTTTAAAGTGTCATTGGTTATCTCATAAAATTCTTCCATTTTACCGGCTCCCTTTAGCTGAAGGACACCGCACACGGTACCTGCTGCCAGAGCTATGATGGGAGTACCTAAAAATTTAAGCACATCAGCCCCAAAGCCTTGCATATTGGCCATTGCCACGATTGAGGAAAAAGCCATAAGAAGGATTGGAAGAATAATAGGAGCAAGGGCATTGAATCCGCCGGGAAGTTTACCGTATTCGGCAACCAGCTCCTCATAGGTTTTTGCAATCTCACCCATATCGGCTTCATCGTCTGACCGTACTTTTCCACCGATGTATTTTGCGTAGAAGAACCCGGCAATCAGCGGGAAGATGGAACATAATGCGCCCATTCCCATAACAAGAAGCAGGTTTTCTCCAATACCTAGGGTAGAAGCAGCCGCAATAGGTCCTGGCGTGGGCGGAATGAAAACGTGGGAAATATAGAGCCCAGAGGAAAGGCCTACAGTCATGGCGACTAAGGAGGCGGCAGTCCTGTTTACCAGGGCTTTCCGGATCGGGTTTAAAATTACGAAACCGGAATCGCAGAATACCGGGATGGATACCACCCAGCCCATCATCTCGATTGCAAGGACCGGATTGTTTTTCCCAACAAGCCGGATTACCATATCAGCCAGCTTAAGGGCCGCCCCTGTTTTCTCCAATATGGTTCCGATCAAGGCTCCAAGGATGATAACAATACCAATGCTTGTGAATGTACCGGAGAATCCAGCCCCTATTACATTTGCAAGGCCGCTTACCTTGGTCCCATCTTCCAATGTCTTATCCACCAGCGGAATCCCTGCAATAAGTCCCAGGAGCAGTGAGATGCTCATGATGGCGATAAACGGGTGAATCTTAAACTTGGAGATTGCAATGATCATTATGAAAATTGCAAGTACGAAAATAAAAATCAGTGGTAAACCTGTCATAAAATAACCCCCTTCTATACAATACAACAGTTTCTACCGTTATCATAACATCATTGACCCCGAAATTTCTAATGTCATGAGTATCAATATGACCCCTGATTTTTGTATCGTCAATACAAAACTAGTGTTCTCTTCTTAAAAAACTATAAAAAGCCTCCAGAAAAAAACGGTCTGCTGAAGATTCTATGGGATTGATATTTAAGGTATCCTTTATCTTATTGTAACGGTATAAAAGAGTATTCTTATGCACAAAAAGTTCTTTTGATGCCGTTACCAGATTATAATTTGTCTTTATAAGGGCTCCGGCAATTTCCTTAAATGTCTTTATAAATCCTTCACTCAGCTCTCTTTCATAAACATTGAACATCCATTGCAGCTCATTCACCGGCACAATAGAGCGCACATAATTTCCTGTATGGTCATAAAAAAAGGCGGCAGAATCGGAATCCGCATTTTCTTCCAGCCACTTGCAATGCCGATAAGCATTATAATACTGGGTAAAGCTTCCCTGAAATGAGCCGATGTAGAATTTACAGCTCTTCTCCTGCTCCCGAAGCCATTTTAAGGCAGTGCTTAAATATTCTGCTATGATGTATTTGTAATCCGCAAATAATTTTCGAGACTGTTTCGGCATAGTTTTAAATATGAGAATATGGCTGTTGCCCAGGACAATGCTGATGTCCTCCGTTCCGTGCCTGGGGCTGTTCTTGATTATGTTAAGAAACGGCTCCGGCCGGGTGTCATCCAGCTTGCACAGGATGGGGATTCGTACGATGTTTTCCGAATAATTTAACTTCTTTGCTACGCTCCGAAGTTCCCCCGGATCCGGATATTCCACATGGATCAAAAGGTTTGTGAAATGCTCCTTCCGATTTCTCCTGCGCCTTAATTCCTCTTGCTGCTTCTCGTATTTCAGCATGGCCTCGATGGCCATTTTGGTGATCAGAGCGACAGGCTTTATCTCACCAGGATCACCGGTAATTCCTACCACTCCTTCCCGTCTGCCGTCAATGTTAATGACCATGTTGATCCCTGGCTTTACTCCAGGATAATCATCCTCTGTGGAAGTGACCACGATATCCTCGCTTCCTGTTACAATATAATAGGCCACCTCATGAAATGCCCCCACCCGCTTTGGATCCCGACTGGCGATGATGACCCCCTGCTCATTCATTATGTTGATATTGTATTCTGTATATTGAGTGACCTGTTCAATGAATTTCTTAGCCAATTCTGTTTCTATCATCTGCATCCTCCCGAAGCTTGAACTTTATCATACGAATTCACCGGTTATCTCTTCATCATTATTGAAAACAGCTTACCATACTTTGCTTTTTCCTTCAATAGCAATGGATTTTATCCTTTTCTTACTATATACATTTTACTTTTTCTAGGATTTGTGGTAAATTATTTTTTATCATAACATTTTATACTTATTATATATGACGGTTAAAAAAGGAGAATTTTATGTTACAAGATGATTTTATCATGCGCATGATTCATGAGATGGTAACAACTTTGCTAAAACTGATTTTTCATATTGAATTAGGGGAAAATGAGGAACAGAATTTTAAAGACCAGGAGACAGCATCAAATTATCTTGAGCTCTTAGCTCTCATTCAGGCCGGAAAGATCAATGAGGCAGAAAACAAATTATTGGATGAGCTGGATTCCGACGATATGGAGCATTTTAAAATGGCGCTCATGTTTTATTATCATTTAAATCAGATCGATTATAACTTTCTTGAAGAGCATAATTATTCCAAAAACGAAATTACGGACGGATTAAGATATGTATCATCAGTTTATGGCTATGACAGCATGGCAGAAGCTCTTCTGGGCAGAGGTTAATCAGACATCCATATTACATTATAAAAGAGAGGCATCTTCATTTGAAGACGCCTCTCTTTTAAATTGTTAAGACCATTACTCTGACATATGCTTATTTAACTTGTCGATCAGTTCTTCAGCCGGAATGCCGTGGACCATACAGGCCTCTTCCACGGTCTCAGCGGCAGATGCGGGACAGCCAAGGCAATGCATTCCCATTTCAAAAAAGAAGTGTGCGGTGGTTCGGTCTGCTTCTAAGACCTCTCCGATTAAAGTATCCTTTGTCACTGTCATATTCATTTAAATTACCCCTTTTCTTTCAATATTTTTATGTGGTGTGTTTAACCCTTCGGGAAACAATCCGTTCCCGTTCTTTTGAAAATATACATGTTCGATTCTGGGCAGGAAAATCCCCAAAGACTCCTTTAATACATCCTCTACCGTTTCCACCGGTATGATCGTAAGCTGATTCTTCACTTCTTCCGGTACATCCTTTAAATCACTTACATTATCTTTGGGAATTAAGACCCTGTTGATTCCGGCTCTTTGTGCGCCCAGAAGCTTTTCCTTTAAGCCTCCGATGGGCAGGACCGCTCCCCGCAAAGTGATTTCTCCGGTCATGGCAAGTCTTGAATCTACCTTGTTGCCGGTAACAAGAGAGGCCAAAGCGGTAAATAATGCGATTCCGGCCGATGGGCCATCTTTAGGAACCGCTCCTGACGGAACGTGGATATGAAGGTCTCTTTCTTTAAAATTAAAGGCATTTAAAGGCAGTCTGGATTTTAATAAGCTTAAGGAAATCTTGGCAGATTCCTTCATTACATCTCCCAGCTTTCCGGTCAATATGACCGCTCCGCTTCCCGGCATATCGGTTGCCTCGATAAAGAGTATTTCTCCTCCCACCGGAGTCCATGCAAGGCCTGTAACCACACCCGGAGGATTATCCTGCTGGGCCTTATCGTGACGGGAAACCTGACTGCCAAGATATTCTTCTAAATCTTCTTCCTTAATCACAAGAGGCAGCTCCGCCTTTTTGGATACGATCTTTTCCGTTGTAATTCTGGCCAGGCTGGACAGCTGCTTTTTCAGCCCCCGCACGCCGGCCTCCAGCGTATAATCATTGATAATCTTCTGTAATACTTCATCTTCAATTACCAATTGCTCCTGCTTTAAGCCATGTTCTTTCAGGACCTCCGGGATCAGATGATTTTTGCCGATATGGAACTTTTCATCCATGGTATAGCTGGTTATCTGGATAACTTCCATCCGGTCTAAGAGAGGACCTGGAATGCTTTCCAATGAATTGGCCGTTGCTACAAAGAAAACATCGGATAAGTCATAAGGAAGATCCATGTAATGATCGGTAAAGCTGTTGTTCTGTTCCGGATCAAGAACCTCCAAAAGTGCGCTGGCAGGGTCTCCGCTGAAACCGCCGGACATAATCTTATCCACTTCATCCAACACCATGACAGGATTGGTCTTCCCTGCCTTCCGGATGCTCTGGATAATTCTTCCTGGCATTGCTCCGACATAAGTTCTTCGGTGCCCTCTGATTTCCGATTCATCACGGATACCGCCTAAGCTTAAACGGATGTATTTTCTGCCAAGGGCCTCTGCAATGCTTTTTCCAAGGCTTGTTATTCCGGTTCCCGGCGGTCCCACAAGGAGGAGAATGGAACCTTTTTTAGCTTTGTTTAACTGCATGACTGCCAGATGCTGAATGATCCTGTCCTTAACTTTTTGCAGCCCGTAATGCTGTTCATCAAGAATCCGTCTTGCCTCGTCAAGATCAATGTCCTTATCCTCTTCCTTTTTCCATGGAAGCTGAACCAAAAGATCTAGATAATTACGGATCACGTTGTAGTCCAGTTTATTGGGGCCCTGATCATCAAGCTTTTCCAGTTCTTCAAGAGCCGCCTCTTTGATCTCAGACGGCATACCTGCCTCTTCGATCTTCTTTAAATAATCCGGCTCCTTTTTTCCTTCGTCCTTTTTGCCTTCCCCCAATTCTTCCTGAATGGCCTTTAACTGTTCTCTAAGCACGGACTCCCTGTAATACCGGTTTGCCTTCTCGGAGAACTTCTCGGAAATCTCCATCTGCAGTTCGATCATTTCCTTTTGCTTCAGCATGTAATCCAGGAAACGAAGGCTTCTTTCTTTTAAGGACATTTCCAGAAGCTCGTGCTTTTCATCGTTGGGTATCTGAAGGAATTGAGACAGATACACAATTATGGAATTTAAATCCTTAAACTCATTGACAATTCTCTGGTACTGTTCTCCTCCCGAAAATTTGGAGCTTATCTCACTGGTAACGTTTTTGATATAGCCAAGCATTTCTTCCCGGCTCTTCTCGTCTAAATCTTCTTGATTCTGACTAAGCTCATACTGGGCATAGATAACGCCGTTTTCTGTGTGAAGCTCTTTTACATTGATCTGGTCCCTCAGCCTTACGGAAAGCAGGATCCCTTTATCCGTCTGGTCTATTCCTGTGACCTCAAAGGTCAGGCCTGCCCGGTAAAAATCTTCCTCATTCTTTAGGTTTTTACCAAAATTATGTTTTAACGGCAAAGCTATTTTTATGGATTCTTCGTTTTCCAGATACATCATATGTGTTTCGTCAAGTGCTTCCAAACGAACCGTAGTTACGACGTCCGGTAATAAAACTTTGTTGGAAATTGGGAAAACGATTCCTATGTTATTTTTATCATGATTTGTCATAGTTTTATCCTTTCTGTGCGTATTCCTTAAGTGAATGTTCATTTAATATGGAATTGTTTTTATGCGAGACTTTTTGTAAAATATATTCACAAAATAATCCCGCCTGTAAAAACCTAAAGCAATATTGCGTCTTGAATTATTTGAATCATTTCCTGCAGCAAATCCTCTTTCTGTGCCTCGTTCTTGCGGTTATCAACAGCAATTGCTTTCACCGGCTGAAAAATGATGGCCAAAAGATTATCCTCTTTGTAATTCCTTATGAGATTACTCCTCTTCATATCCGACATCAGGCTGTATATATTGCAAATGCCCTTTTTCCCGGAACAGTTGTTGGCCAATGAGGGGCAATTGGAAAATTGCTCCACAAAGCTGAAGATTTCCTTGTTCTCTAATATATAGTTATAGTAGCTTCGGATGAGCACCTCGATCTGCTGCCGTCCCTCCATTTCCCGTTTTACGCTGTCCAATAAATAATCATATATTTCTTCCGAGTATTCCAGGTAAATATCGTGCAGCATATCTTCTTTATTCTCAAAGTAGATATAAACCGTTGCCGGCGAAACCCCTGCCATCTTAGCGATTTTAGAGACAGAAGTGCCATGGAAGCCCTCCTGCAGGATCAGCTTGATTACTGCTTCCTTTATGCTTTTCACTTTTTCGTCGTCTTTTTTTCTCATGCCATCACCTCTATATTTTTATAATAAATGATCATTCACTTATTGTCAACTATTTTTTTATTTTTAAAGACCAAATTATTATATTCCTATCTGCAATTAGGGTTTTCACAATAAAATAGCTTTCATAATATAAAAATAAGTCTTGAAAATGACTTTTCAGGCCAATCAAGACTTATTTTTCGTACATAGCTTTCTGACAGGGCCATTTTAGGGCCTCTATCTTTTTATATATCATTATCATGCTGGCAGCATTACTCTGGATACTAAACTCCTGCCTGCCCTCTACTCTGCAATATCATAACACTCCCCTTGTCATGCTAAGCAGATTGAAAAACCAGCCTATGCATCGGCTAACTTCAACTCTTCCAGATAAGCATTCAAAGCATCCATACCTCCAAGCTGGTAACGCTTTATGAACTCTGTCCCTATGATGGCACCATCGGCTCCATTCTTCATGACTTCCTTCACGTCCTCGGCGGACTTTATGCCAAAGCCTACATAGGCCGGTGTCTTTGAAACAGATTTTACTTTTTTTACAACTTCAACGTATTCTGTAGGAAGCTTATCAAACGATCCGGTTTTCCCTTCCCCTGAAACGATATAGGCAAACAGGTCATTATGCGCAAGAGCCTTTGCTATGCTCTCATCACTAAGGGACCGGCCCAGTACAGTGATCTGATTGGGGAAGGATCCGGTGGGAAATTCTCCATCCACACATAGAAAACCGTCATATAAGTCTTTCGGAACGTCAGAAAGGTGAAAGTATTCCACGCCTTCCTTATAAGTCATTAACACAACTTTAAACGTGAAACGCCTGCGGATTTCTACCAGCGTGCGTATTACATCGTCTGGGCTTATCTTTTGCTCCAACGCTTCTTTATGAGTCTGCTGTATCACAGCTCCGTCTACAAAAGGATCGGTAACCGGTATGCCGATTTCAACAAAACCGGCCTTTTTATGATCCAATAACTCTAAAATCTGAAAAAACGTTTCCCTGTCCGGATAATTCAAGGTAAGGTAAAACACTAAATTTTTCATTAGATGCCTCCAAACAGCTTAAGCACCCAGCCTAAGATCGGACCATAGAAGGAATAATCTGTCTCGCTTAAAATACGCATGATCGGCGCATAAGATCCAATCATTGGAAGGAGCAGAGCCTGTCCGAAAATAAGAATCAAACCATTTACAAAGGAGCCTATGATCGCACCTCTGCGTCCGCCATGGGCATTTCCGAAGATGGCTGTTACCGCACCGGTGAAAAAAGTGGGGATCAGAGCCGGGAATACCACAACCGGATAATTAATAAATCCAAGGATCATCATACCGATCAGACCTGCAATCAAGCTGGTCAGGAAGCCCAATATCACGGAATTAGGATAATTGGGGAAAAGCAGAGGGATATCAAGCCCTGGTACGGAATTAGGGATGATCTTATTGGCAAAGCCGTGGAATGCAGAGATGATCTCGGAAAGCATCATTCTTACACCTGTAATAATAACTGTGATCCACATACCAAAGGACAAACCACGTAAAAAGCTGAACACAACGATATCCTGTCCGCCGGTGATATTTTCACGCATCCAGGCCGGACCGGAAATCAGGCTTATGACCAAAAAGAGAACTGTCATAACAATGGTTAAGGAAATGGTCATCTCCCGTAAGAAATTAAGCTTCTTTGGAATATTTAAGTTTTCAAGATCATTTTCCTTGTTTCCAAAGGTTTTGGCAAGCAGGGAAGAAATCAGAATTCCGATGGAGCTGGAATGGGCAAGGGTAAAGCCCTCTCCTCCCTTTACTTCCTTCATAAATACCGCCACGTAGGCGCAGGAAAAGGTCATATAGATTCCTAACAATATGGAACCGGTTATTACAAGCGGTACAAAAGCCAAATTGGTTCCGAATTTTAACAGCGCCGCAATCAATCCGGCATAAAAGAAGGATACATGAGCTGACAAATGCACATATTTAAAGCGAGTAAATCTTGCCAGTAAAAGGTTCACCAGAAAGCCCAGTGCAAAGATCAATGCCATTTCTGTACCGATCCCGGTAAGGCTTTCAGCTTGAGCCGCTCCAATATCCACTGATACAGGCGGCATATTAAATATCTTGGTAATCATTCCCTGCAAAGGCAGCAGGGACATACCAAGGGTCTGTCCTCCTACGTTGATCATGGTAAAGCCGATCATCGTCTTAATCACGCTGGGAAGGATCTGATCCCAGGTTTTCTTCTGGGCAACCATACCTGCGATTACAACAATTCCAATAATGAATACAGCCTGGCTGAAAACATTATTAATCAAATACATTACTACTCCCATTTTTCTCTCTCCCTTCCAAGGCCGCCATCAGCCTTCCGGTTATCTCTTGTTTATTGCTTCAAGAAGCTGCTCTTTTAAATACTGCTTATCCATCATATTGTCGATCCGGATAATGTGCGCCTTAGAATCTCTTAAAACATCGGCAAAATCTGAAGTTGTAATTAAAATATCATAGGAATCCGGGCTGACGGAACCGATATCTGAAGCATCTACGGTTGCTTCAATCTTTTCTGCATCAAGAATCTGTTGGGTAAACAGGCGAAGCATCATGGAGCTTCCTACTCCTGCACCACATACTGTAACTATTTTTAACATTGTGAATCCCCCTTTATAATCTGTAATATTTCCTCTGCGGAATTTGCATTGGTTATTTCATATACCTTTTTTTCGTCCATTAAAATGTCCGCAAGCTCGGTAAGTGCTTTTAAATGTGATTGGTGGTCAATGGCACAAAGGCCCACCACGATTTTAACCGGGTCGTTTTTCGGATGTCCGAATACAACGGGTTCTTTTAGCGTTACAATACTAAGGCCGATATCCAGGGCGCCTTCCTCAGGTCTTGCGTGCGGCATGGCGATTCCCGGTGAGATTACGATATAGGTTCCGTTCACCTCAACATTTTTTAGCATTGCCTGGATGTAAGACTCATCTGCCAGCCCCTTATCTACAAGGAGCCTGCCGCTTTCCTTAACGGCTTCATCCCGACTGGCGGCCTCAAATTTTGCTTTTATTAATTCTGTGGTCAAAATTTCTTTTAACATCGGTTGATAAATTCCTTTCTTTGGTTCTGAATTTTCTGTAATTCCCAAATATATACTCAATTCATTTTTTAAAGGCGCCAGCTTATGATCCTCGATTTCCACATATTTGCCAATAATGTTCATCACCTCGGCCATATGGATCCTGGCAGTTAAAAATGACAATTGGCTCTGTATTTCCTTTATGTCATAATCCGATAAATAAGGGCTTACTTTCAGTACCTTTGTGTCCTTCCACTTAAAAGGTACCGTGGATATGATCAGGTCCGGAGTATGTTCCTTCAGCCACAGTGCCGCATTTCTCACACTGAATGTCCCCAATATATTCACATGGAAGATTGCCTGCAGCCTGCTTTTTAATATCTCAGAAGTGCTGATTCCTGCGTTGCAGACAATGATGACATTGGGCGTCCTGCGGATCTGTTTTTCATTTCTTTCTATTACGGAAGCAAAAAACAATGTGAAATATGATATCTCGTGCTCATTAAAATGCACTTTAAGCTCTTCTTCAAGTACCTTTACACTCTTTTCCACTGCTTTATTAAGCTGGTAGAAATTTTCCAAAACATAGCTCAATAATGGATTTTCAGCCCATTCCCCAGCCAAAGCCCGCTTATAGGCAGGACGCAGATGGTTGAGCAGTCCCTCATAAAGCTTGGAATCGGTTCGAAAAGCTTCAAAGGAGTATTCCTGTGCCACTGCATCGATAAACTGGTTCGTTACCAGATTAAAGGGCAGCCATTTTTCAGATAACAGCTCCTCGGATTTGACAACAGATGCTTCTGCCAGTTTATTGGCCAGATAAAAGCAGTCATCAATCGATACTTCCCTGCCGAATATCGCTTCAATTTCTTCATGCCGTTCCACAAATGCCTTTTCTTCTCTCGTTAAAACATCCTTTGGTCCTCCGGTGAACGCTTTTCCGATGGAGATCCTTGCATAAGTGACATAAAAGGCGATCAGCATACGGTTAAATGATACATCGCTTAGTTCTACATTAAGCCGTCTTGCTACATCATCAAGAAAGGCTTCACAGGAATACAGGATCTGCATATCTTCCTTTCCTGCCCTGTCCTCAAAAAACAGCGGATCCTCACTGATGGAAAGAATCAGAAGATTCCTGATGTTTTGCTCTTTACCGGAAATCCGGTACCCTTTAAAGGGTGTGGCCTCTACTGCGATGGAATGAAAGCTGAGCATTTCCCTTACTTCCTTTAAATCACCGATGAGGGTATTTCTTGAAATATCAAGTTCCTTCAACAAGTCATCCACCGTGAACTGATCCCCGGACAAGAGTATGGACGTGGTGATCCGCAGTCGCCGGATTCTTAAATTCGACAGAACAAAAGCCGGGGTAGAGTGGATCAGACTCTCAAACTCTATCATCAGCGGTTCCGTATAAAACATCTTCCCCTTATCTGCATTGATTTCAGAGTATCCGGAAGCCTCCAGTAATTCATTTAATTTTTTTATATCACTGTAAATCGTTCTGCTGCTTACAGAAAACTGCTGTGCCAGCTCCCGCACGGTAAACTCACGGTTGCTCTGGCAGACAAGGCGGAATATTTCTAAAAGTCGGTTTTCCATGGTTTCCTCCTTTATGTGATAAGTATAGCATTCCATTGAAATCATCTACAAATCCAATTTGCTTCACTTTTTTTGAATGGATAGGTATATGGCGGGCAAACCACAAAAAAAGACGCCGCTTACGCTGACGCCATATGATGATTCATAAGTCAAGGTTGTTTGAAATACAAAATTTTTAGAAGCTTCCTTATAACTGAATTTGCTCAGATATCAGTTATAAGGAAGCTGAATTTTAAATCATCTAAGAATATAAAAATATATATTGCATGGATAATAAATCAAGTATATAGGTAATGCCATATTTCCCATAAATACTAAGGTAGTCATTTGAGATACTATTCTTACTTATATAAAAAACATCTTCATAAGCACTTTTTAAACTTTGATCCCTGTTTCCTGTTATTAAAAATTTATGGCCTTTTAAACTTTTAACAAATTCAAATGACAGCTCTGCAAACTTTCCAGATGCTGATACAGTAATTATGATATCCTCAGCATTGAAAGATTTTAAAACATTGTTCTTAGTAAATGAATTTGAAATAACATGAGTGACCTTAGATGCAAACATTAATTCCTGCTGAAACTTTGCGATTGTTCCGCTGGTATTGTTTGCACATAAGAATACGATATTAACATCTCTATGAAGCAGCTGACATAAAAAACTTATCTTTTCAAAATTAAAATGCTCATCGATATCTATAATCATGTCATTAATAAGGTTTTTTATATGGCTTTGATAATTGTAATATTCTTCAATATCCCTATATCTTAAATTACTTGGAAATACTAATTTAGTCACTGAACTTTTTAATTTGCTGAAATTATCGTATCCCAGTTGTTCGCAGAATCTTCTGATGGCTGATATGGATGTAAAGCATTCCTCTGTGATTTCTGAAATACTAACACTGGAAATTCTATATAGATTCTTTAAAATGTACTGTGCTAATACATATTCAATATTATCTGATTTTCCTGCGTTAACTATTAATGATAAAGAGTTTAAGAGACCTAAGTTATTGATTTCCACATTACATTCCTCCATTGAGCTTATTAATGCATGATTCCTCTTCTATTATAAGCTGTTTATAACCGGACGGGTATGCAGATAAAAGTGCTCAAAACAGACATTGGAACAACGATCAGAATTCTCATTTGGAACCTGTGAATGCCGCTCTCTTATTGAGTAAGAATGGGCGGCAGTAAGCAGTCGCATTACTTGTTGGAATGACTTCTTCCGGAAGTTTGATTGCCAATTCTTCCATGATATAAGCCCTGCGTTTCTGGATTCGATTCCACACTTCCGGATATTCTTTTTTTATTGCTTCCCGTAATGCCTTGTCAGCCAGCATAACTCCGCTCTCACAGCTGATTCCGCCATAACCGGGAACGGATGGAATGATATCAATCTGGAACAGCATTCCACTCTTTATTCGTTCCTCAGAACCTTTGTATACCGGAGAAGCAAGCCATTCTTCATCGGCACATAGGTGACCGGGGTTTAATGACCATCCATACTGGGCTTTTGGCAGCACTTCCTCTATCTTATCATATAATTCATTTCCGTCCATACCAATCTTAATCGTTTCTAACCAAGTCTTTACCGCAGTGTAGTAGGGAATTGCTACCTTCTTCAAGTAGTCTTTTTCACCTTCCGGCAACTCCTCTTCGCAAAATACCGCATATCCGCCGCGGCTTTGCAATCCACCCTTGAATCCCGTTGTAATTGAAATACGGTCTCCTTTTTTAATTACTTTATTGGTTGGGTATATATTGGCTTTTACAAAACGCTCCCCAGCCGCCATGATTGTTACAACATTATGAGGCTGTCCAAATGCAGCTAATTTTTCTGCAATCTGCATTTCTGTTTTTCCTTCATCAAACGCTTCCATTGCTTCTAATATACAATTTCCTGCAAGTGCAGCCCCGAATTCATAATGTGCTAGTTCATTGGCATTGTTTGTGGTACGTACGCCTCCATCACCAATGAATAAGCCCGCAGCATTAGAAAATCTGGCTTCCCTGCAGTTGCTCATGATTGCTTGTACGATAAAGTAAGGAATATCATATAATGCAGTATTATCCTCGGTTTTGCCGGTAAAATTCTTCCAACCAACAAAACCAATATTTTTTGCTTTTTCCAATCCGCACTGCATGAAAATTTCAGCCACACTTTTCTCTGTCTCCATCGGCTGGTTTGGAAGGGAAAAATACGGCATGTGCACAGCCGTCACTTCAATTCTTGATTTTGCTGCTTTGTTCAAATTCTCATTTCCTAATACCATATACGCCTTACCACAGGAATGAAGCACTAATAAGGCCTCTTCAAAACGTGGCAGGAAACCGCATATGTATTCAAAATTACTTCCGTGTTCCAAATCGGCATAGATAACAACAGTATCATAACCTTTTTCTTTCATCTTTGCCAACAACTTTTCTTTTCTTTCTTCCATTGTTTCATCACTTAATGCAACTGGTACAAGATCCTGCTCTAATTCCGGCGCTTTTATTTCTTTTAGCTGTATCATTATATATTCTCCTTCTTTAAATGTCATCAATCGGAAACATTGGACGCATAATGCGTTTGAATAGCAGCTTTGAAGTATCCTGCAGCGTTGCTCCCTGTGTTAATGACATAACAGTTAATTTGCCTTCTTCTTTTAATTCCGGGAAAATATATCCCTGTTTAACAATAATAATATCATAGTCTTCATAGTTTACACCAGCCGTATGAAACTGGTGTATTTCCACAAAAGGATGATTATTTCCTGAAACTATAATATCAATTGGTTTATCTTTGACACCAATGGTAATACAATCGCCAAAATTCCCTTCTCCTACATAAGAGTATCCGGCCAAATACCCTTTAGCTTTGACCTCAACGTCTAAATCTACTTTTGCGGATAACTCATCCAAATTCATTCCTAAAGAAATTGATACTTTCTCCTCTTCTTCCAAACCGGCTAATTTTGTTAAAGCCTCTGCATCATTTATGCCGGCAAACAAAAACTTCTTGTTACTGGTATTGACAAGTGCCAGCACCTGGCGCAATAGAACTGTATTGCATCCCACGGCTCCAGAGGTTACATTATCCCCGGAATCAGTGATGAATACGGGCTTACCTTTAAATTCTACCGCCATTTTCATTGCTTCTTCCGGCGGTGCAGTCAGTCCGGTATAATGAAATTCATGCCGTTTATCCCATACATACTTGGCTAATTTATCAGCAATATGATTTGCATATTCCTGGTCGGTTTCTGTTGCGGGGATAACAACAATACCGCATCCTGCAACATCACAGTCATGGCGGATATATCCTACATGCCAGGAACAGCTTAAAATTCTTTTATCTTCTTCTAATTCTTCTAAATATTGATTGATGGTTTTAACTGGTTCATCCGCAGAAACACTTTGTTCCCCTCCTAAAATCATGGGTAATTTACGGTATACCGGTGTAATATTTTGACGGGTCTTCAACAGTGCTGCCATCTTTTCACAAACAAACGTAATCGTTTCCTTTATATCTGTATGGGGTGAATTCCGGTAACTGCGAATCAGTGTTGTGCTTTCAACATATTCCTTCGATAAGTTGCCATGAGGATCACAAACCACTGCAACCGGTAAATAAGGCCCGACTAATTTGCGGATCTCCTTCACAATATGGTGATCACCTGATCCGCCCTCTAAATCTTCCACTTCACTTGCTCCATGCAGGTGAAGGTAGATTCCATCAATTTCATGAATGTGCTTTTTGACATCTTCCAAAATTCTATTTTCAATGAAATCAAAGGCATCTTTCTCTAATACACCGCCGGCTGCTGCATTGGCATAAATGGAAGGGATGATTTCAACTCCTTCTCTCCCAAATACATCTTCACATTTCATTTCCCGAATGCAATCTTCTCCAAATAAAAGATTAAAATTTTCCAATCTACTTTTATACGGAATGTTTGCATTGGATTCAATAACAAATTGGGCTATCAATACTTTCATTACATTCTTCCTCCTGAATATGGTTAGAAGTGTGCCTCTCACTATAAAAAATCACCCCTATGAATATTATTCACAGGAGTAATTTTTATAATATTCTTACAAAATAGATTAAGACACCCTTATTTAAAAATTATTTTATTATATTTTATTACTCTGTTTTTGAAAGAATAATCTTGCATGATACAAAAGATACTGCAACTGCCACTACTGATACGATTGCGGCCAAAAAGAAATTCCCCAAGCCGCCATCTTTCTCAACAAAGAACAAAGCTGTTAATAATCCTGGGCATCCTCCCATAACATAGCTCTTTAATCCAAAGATACCAGCAACTAAACCAGCGCTTGCCGCTCCGATTGCAGTACCAATCAAAACTCTTGGCCTCATGATTAATGATCCATAAAATGCCGGTTCCGTAACTCCGCAAAGTGCAGTGATACCAAAAGATGTAATCATACCTTTTTTGCTTTTATCGTTTCGAATGGTTGTAGCTACTGCCAACGCACTCCCACCAATACACAGGTTCGAGATATATCCCATAACCATAATCGCCGGATCATATCCAATCGTCGCAACGCTGTTAAATCCAATCGGCATAATGGCTTTGTCTAATCCCAGCATGACCATGTAAGGGTAAACCACCGCAAAGATCGGCATGGCTATTCCGCCAATTGCACTCATTAAGTTTGTAATTCCAACACCTACATAAGTACTTAAAACAGTTCCTATCGGCCCTAAAATAATTAAAGTGACAGGGACAACAACGATCATTGTACATAATGGTTTCAAAAAGTATCTCACGGTTTCAGGAATATACTTCTGGAATAACTTGTCCACAAAATACATAAATCCAATGCCTAGCATAATCGGCAATACACTGCCTGTATATTCTACCACCGGAATACCAATTCCCAAGAAGCTTAATCCTGCTGCCCCGCTAATATTTGAACTAACTAAAAGGCCGCCTAAAAATGCGCCCATGATTGGTTCCATTTTTAAACGTTTCGCCATTGTAAATCCAATGTAAACCGGCAAAAAGGTAAACGCAGCACTGAAAATCGAAGTTAAAATAACCGCAGTACCAGAATCCATGGCAACACCAAAGTAGTTAACCAGTAAGTTTTTAAATGCCAGAATCATTCCGCCTGTAATCAGCGCAGGAACAATCGGCATAAAAACTGCGGCCATGAAGTTACCAAATTTATTAACATAGTACATCGCCTTTTTTTCTTCCGGTTCTTCCAGGGAAACTGTTTCGCTGGTTATGCCTTCTTTCCAGCCTGACACATCTAAGAAATCGTTATATGCTTCATTCACATTAGGCCCAATGATAATCTGGACCTGTCCGGCTTTGCTGACAATGCCCAGGACATTTTCAATTCCTTTTAATGCTTCTTCATTTACAAGTTTCTTGCTGTTGTAGTGTAAACGAAGCCTGGTTGCACAGTGCTCAACATGATTTAAGTTTTCTATACCACCGACATGTTCTAATACTTGCTTTGACATCTCAACATATTTCATTTTATTTTTCCTCCACCCATAATTATTCTTCAATAAAATTTATCATTATATAGCTATATCAAAATTTTTAAATCATGTTAACAGCCAAATCGTTATCCGTTACCATATTTGTATACTTCAATACCCTTTTTAGATGCCCCTTTTGGCTGCGATAAGCGCTTTATACCAGTAGTAGCTTTCCTTTGGAATTCGTCTGTTGTTGTTTTTAAAATCAACTCTGACAATTCCATACCGCTTTTCATAGCCATTAATCCAACTATAGAGATCCATGGAAGACCACATATAATACCCTTGTACATTGACGCCTTCTTCTTTCGCCTGTAACATGTAGTCGATAAATTCACTGCATATTTCTATTCTTTCAGTATCTTTCACATAGCCATTATCATCGGGAGTTTCATATTGACCGCATCCGTTTTCCGTGATATAAACCAAAATATCTCCATATTTTGCCTTGATTTCCTTTAAGGCATTGTACATACATTTTGGATAGACTTCTCTACCCCAAAGATTGCGTTTAACATCAGGGTCAAATGATGTTTCAAACAGATCCTTTATACGAATGCCTTCTTTGGATTTTGATCCTTTTCCCTTATTATTGTGGAAAATTTCTGTTTCACCCTCAGAATAATCGGTTATATACTGACGATTATAAAGATTTAAGCCAATATAATCGATCTTGCCTTTTTCAAAGGCAGGAATATCTTCTTCATAAATAAATGAAGCATCGACATGATTATCCTCTAACACCTTGCTTAGTTCAGCCGGAATTTTACCAAATACGGCGGTATCTAAAACCATACGGTTGTAAAAAATATCAGCTCTTAATTTTACTAATTCTTTTTCTTTCGTGTCAGGGTCTAATTCAACATTTCCATTGTCATGAACAATCCCAATGATTCCTTTCATACCTAACACTTTATAGCTTTGAACGGCTTTCGCACTACCCAGCATCAGGTTATAAAGAACGTTCCAAAAGCGACTGAAATCAGCCTTGTAGTTTGGCGGATAATTTCCTACAACATAGCTGCAGTACGCATAATATCTTGGTTCATTGATCGTAGACCAAATCTTAACCCGGTCTCCAAAGTTTTCAAAGCACACTTTTGCATATTGATTAAAAGCATCTACAACTTTTCGGTTCTCCCATCCGCCGATTTTAGCCATCTCATTGGGGAGGTCGTAATGAAATAATGTCACATTAGGAGTAATTCCTTTTTCCATACAATAGTTAATAACATTGTTATAAAATTCAATACCTTTCGGATTGACCTCGCCAACTCCCCGCGGAATGATTCTGGCCCATGAGATTGAGAATCTATAAGTATTTTGGTTTCCTTCTGCCATCAGGTCTATATCTTCTTTAAACCTATGGTAAAAATCACTGGCAACGTCACCATCTTCATTGTTAATATTCAGAGAACTTTCATGGTTAAAGACATCCCATTCATTTAAGCCTTTCCCATCTTCGTCCCAACCTCCTTCACATTGATAAGCAGCGGTTGCCGAGCCCCATAAAAAATTTCCTTTGATACTCATGTTTTTTCTGTATTCCTCTCTTAAACAATTATCGCAAAACGTTTTACACTTTTTATTATAATCTTTTTAAAAATTTCATGTAGTTCAGAATACGAACGATTTTATAGCCGGCTTTAGCTTTCGTTATCTATAATAAAAAAAGCATTAAGGTGAGGGGACTTCTTTCACCTTAATGCTTATTTTATTTAACTATTTTTTGTTTTGAAATTAGTTTTAGATTGGTTTTGCAATGGTTTTTATATGGCTTGACAATCAAGCCATTATCTCCTTCCCCCGGCTTGGATTTGCTGTTATCTTAATACGCCGTTTTCATCGGGAATAAATGTCTTGGCTGATGTAAGCATGCGGCCATCTTTTTGAAGATAGTATGTTTTGCCTTCCAGGGTGATGAATCCTGTTCTCATAATTCCACTCTCAGGATCCAAGTAATACCAGTTACCATTATCTTTCAGCCAGCCTGTATATGATAGGCCATTGTTATCATAAAAATACCAGTTGCCGTCCTTTTTTACCCAGCCGGTCTGCATATCCGATGTGACGGAATTTGGGAATACCATGATTTTTGAAATCGCATTATCCGTTGACCAGACAAGGCAATTACGTCCTTTTGTCAGGTCATGGACTGTAACAATGTTACGGGTTAAATATGGAAACAGGTTACTTTGCTCTGTTATCCTGTATTGTTTCCCTGTATCAGAGGTAAGGGTGCCCGTCTTCCCATCTGAGTTTATAGACATAGACGCTACCGTTATGTATTCCGGAACCTGATAATCAGCCGGGATTTTACAAAGCACTGTAAAGGCATTTGTCATAGGCGGCAGACTCATAGTCATAACCGGACTAATGTCAGCATAAATAAATTCTCCTTCCTGTATTTGTTCAACTGCTTCAGGATCTCCGCTGACGGCGTTTAAAATTTTCGACTCAGAGGAAAGGTTCAAAATGATTTCCTGGTCTGCACTGGCACCGTCTTTCCTTATCATACGGAGTCTGTTTTCGGATACCTGGGTAACTGTTCCGTAAATACGTATGGAGCTTGGCAATGAAGTCTGTTCCTCTGCTTGTGTTGTAAAAGCACTCGCCGACAGGACTAATGCTAAGGAGCTAATACCGGTTAACAGTAACTTTAAATATTTCTTCATGTTTTGTCCTCCTTCATCTTTATAAGAATAGTATAACAGCAGATCCCATATTTTGGCATTACGATATATTTACAATTTACTTAATGATCGTTAGGATTTAGTCAATTTCCTTACATTGGGAACTTATTATTGATCGTTAGCAAGTTCGATGGTACTATTATAATAAAGATTATTTATGTAACTGCAGGGGTGGGGGATGATTTATGCCAGTAATCAAAGGGTTGGAATGGACTTTTAACACTGAGGCCGAAAAATATGAAAAGATGCGCCCTGGTTATGTTCCAGAACTATACGAAGATATTTTTAATTATATTGCAATTGATAAAACCAGTAATGTTTTGGAGGTTGGAATCGGTGGAGGGCAAGCAACATTACCGATTCTAAAAACAGGCTGCAAGATAACCGCTGTGGAATATGGTGAAAATTTCACAAAATTATGTCGTCAGAAATTTAAGGAATTTTCGACTTTTTCAACCGTAACAGCAAAATTTGAATACCTTGTGTACGATAAAAATATTTATGATTTAATCTATTCTGCATCTGCATTTCACTGGATACCAGAAGAAATTGGGTATACAAAAGTTTTTGATATGCTAAAAAGCGGCGGTGTCTTTGCTCGTTTTGCAAATCATCCATACAAAGATAAAGGCAGAGAAGAAATTCATGAGGCACTTCAGAAGATATATTCTATATATATGCCTGGTGCTGTAAGTGCCAATGAATACAGTGAGAATGAAGCTAAAAAACTTGCGGATATGGCTCAGAAATACGGTTTTGTTGATATAAGTTATAAATTATATCATAGAACAAGATCCTTTACAGCAAGTGAATACATATCGCTACTCGGTACTTATTCCGACCACATTGCTATTGAAGAGCATACCAGAAAAAAGTTCTTTTCAGAAATTGAAGAAACGATTCATAATTTTGGCGGCCAAATCGCTATATATGATACTATCGATTTACAGCTTGCGAGGAAACCATAATATTCTTTTGTTAGAATAATGCGAATATAATTTATTTAACAACCAAATTCAATACTTAGGAGGTTTAGATGATTTCAGACAAAAATAAGGATTGGAAAAATAGCTTTCCTCTGATGATTTGTGCTATCATTATAGCAGTCGGATTTATTATTGCTGCATTGGTTTTTGCGAACATTATGGCTGACCGCCCTATGATGGGCAATTTTAACGGTAGTATATCATCGAATAGCTATACGTATCCCGATCTTATGGAAATTGATGTTTTGCAGCAATATTTGGGTATATATCCGTCTCATGATGAATACGATAACGAAGGTTATGGTGATAACTATGACAAAATAGACAGTAAACTTCGTTCCGATTTGCAAAATAATATTTTGAATGGAGTTTGGCCAGAGTTCCCTTATGTACAGATTAACGACCGGCTTTATTTTAGTAAGCAAGCAGTTGATGATTGGTTTGCTGAACAAAGTAAACAACAACTTCGTATTAAATAAACATTATATGAAGCAGATAAACTTCAGATCAATAATGGTAATCATAGATAACTAATTAATCAGTAATTGATATGCTTCCCTTATATAAACAGCTTAACTATAAAACTGTTTATATAAGGGAAGCATATTTTCATGTCTGGATAACTTTCTTATATTATTAAATAAAAAAATCGGAAATTGGGGGATTTAAAAATGAAAAAAGAATTCAAACGGTGTCCGTAAAATTAACAAATCTGAGTTATATGGATTTTCATGGAATGAGTACGTTCTTACAATACCTTCCCCTCTTATTGTGGTAACTAGCTATAATGATAATGGAAAACCAAACGTTACAATGAAGTCCTGGTCAATAAAGTTTCCCATCAAAGAAATAAACCACTTAAAAAGATCACCAGAGTTTGAGTACCCACAATGATAATATAATTCTGTACCGAAAGGACAAAGGTCTTTTCTTTGATATGTTCCGCTCTGAAGCGGCAGATGTTTTTATGCACAGGAATAATGGTGATTAACGCCAGCAGACAGATCGGGGATAAGATCCCCAGCGCAACAGACGCCGCCCATGTCAAATAAGTTACATAATATAGTCCGGCAAAAACTCCCAATGCATTTTTGCCGAAAAAGTAAGGTAGCGTATAACGCCCTACCGTAATATCCTTTTCCAGATCGCAGATATTGTTAGCCAGCATAATGTTGGCAGTCGCACAGATTGGCCCTGCTGAAACTAAAAGCAGAGAAAACGCAGGCGCAATATTTAAAACGAACCGGATTGCATGCCAATCCACTGCCAAGGTCAGGAACGTTCCTGACGGCATGTTCATATAAAGCATCAAAAAGGGAATAAACAGACCATAAAACAGTCCTGAAAAAATCTCTCCCAAGGGTAAACGGGAAATTGGAACCGGCCCCCAGGTATAAAACACGCCGCAGAGAAAGCACAGTCCGCCCAACAGCAGCACGACCAAATCCGTGCGGTACGCCAGTGTAAGACCCAAAGCAGCGCTTATGCCGAACAGCAGATAAATAATAAGCTTTGCTATGCCCCGTGAAAAAGGCAGCTTTTGACCATTCGTTTTGGTGTCAATATAGTTATTAATCGCGGTTGTCGTTAGGTCGAACAAAAACATAGAACAAAAAAACAAAACTGTACGTTCCATATTTACCGGCTGCCTGCGGTAAAACAGATAAGCCAGAGACATAAGAAACGGAATCAGACTTGTGATCTTGGTACGTATCTCAGTAAATTCAAGAAACTTTTTCATATTAGAATGATAATCAACTTCAGCGGTCTTTGTTTGCATTGCAATCCTCTTTCATCTATTAATCAAATGGTTTAATGGGGACTTCCTAAACGAAACATATTATATCCGTATAGGAATCCTTTCGATCACAAATAAAATTGTGCTCGTCAATATTATAACAATACTGAAAAAAATAGTCAAATCAATCAGTATGATTGCAAACACCAGAAAGGCTTAACTACTGTAGGATTTATAGGACCACGGTATATTGGAAATTTATATTGATTGGTGATACTTTTTTTGATAATATGAAATTTACTATAAGAAATCTAAGTAAAATTAAAATAAATAAGGATATCACGGAGGATCATAATGAGAATAGAGGAAACTACATACATATCTAACAATGGTAAAAAAGTTGTTTTAAGAAGTCCTGAGATATCCGACTCCAAAGATTTACTTGAATACTTAGTGAAATGCGCTGGTGAGACCGACTATTTGGGGAGATATCCTGAGGAAATTAACAGCACTCTGGAGGAACAGGATTCTCATATCTTCAAATATCTGGAAGATAAAAAAGGCTTAGAAATCTCAGCATTTGTAGACAATAAGCTGGTTGCTAATGGGACTATTTATTGCATTAGGGAAAATATGAAAACAAAGCACAGAGCTGGTTATGGAATTGCAGTGTTAAAAGATTACTGGGATCTGGGAATCGGTCATATGTTAACAAAATGCTGCCTCGATCATGCAAAAAAGCTAGGATATGAACAGGTCGAGCTTCAAGTCGTTGCATGCAATAAAAGAGCAGCCCATGTATATAAACAACATGGATTTAAGATATGCGGGACAATTGAAAATGCCGAAAAATTAAAGGATGGTACGTATCGGGATCTACTTATGATGATATGTAAATTATAGGATTGCTATATGTAAAGGGGTGTATCAATTAAAAATAGAAAAAGCAGAATATGAGGATTTAAAAGATACACTTGAATTTATCAGAGGACTGCCGCTTATGGTATTAAGTTAGCAGTCCTCTGAAGTGTCTCTAAGATTTATCGTTTTAATAAAAAATGTGCTACCGGAACATTTCCATCCATTTCTGTACTACTTACTATAAAACCGCATTTTTCTGTATAAAACTTTATGTTTTCCTCTTTATCCGCAGGGGTTACCAATGTTATCTTTTTCCAATCGCAATAAAAGTCCAGAATATGGTGAAATGCGTGTGTGCCAATTCCTTTGCCCTGATATTCAGGAATAATGCAAAGACATCCCAAATAATACTCTCCATCTCCTCTGTCAGCAATTGAAATAGCTCCAATGGGATTGTTTACGCTGTAAATAATTAGTTTTTGAGACTTTTCAATCGATGCTTCCATTTCTTCTCTTGTTTTACCATAAGCAGGACATTCCCCATACTTAACATAATCAGTATAGAATGCTGCATTATAAATATTGATTAATAAATCTACATCTTTCTTTTCAGCTCTTATATATCTCAATCCCATAATACTTTTCATCCAATCTAAAATTTTCACCTCTTGCATGTAAGGAAATAACAATCATTTATATGCTTTCAAAATGTTCGTACTTTGCCATTTATTCAGTAGTTCGACTTTTGAAAATCCTCCGGAGAGTAACGCTTCTGTTTCATGCGCTCGTGTAAGCGGTGTATCATAGTGATAGAACTCACTGTCACATATTCCCAATTCTTTTTTCAACCGGGAAAGCTCTAAAAAGTTATTCTTTTCTTCCTCATCATTTTCAGCCATATAGTCCGTTAAAATAAAATATCCGCCCTCTCTCAACGAACCATGCAGCTTTTTATAAAGCAGGATTTTCTGTTCCATAGTGAAATGATGCAATGATTCCACAGAAACGGCAGCATCAAATACTTTTTCACCAAAAGGAACCTCAAAATATGAACCATTGATAAGCGTAAGCTGTTTGTCTGGAAATTTGGCCTTAAGTGCTTTTAACATCCCATTTGCCAAATCGATTCCTGTTATGGCAGCAAGTGGATTAAGCATAAAATATTCGTTCAATTCAAGCCCTGTCCCACAGCCCAAATCGAGTACTTTACAGCCTTCGGCCATAGGCAGCTGGGATGCCGTATAGGGATAAAATATTTTTGCAGAATCAATAGCATTAAGCTGGTGATCCTCATACCCATCTAAACGACTATCAAAAAATTCTTCCATCTTTTCAAGTTTCATTACAATCCCCCCCATATGATCAATCAAATAAGTTTTAAGAATATACTACCATCTAACATACGAACTATCAATATTTGTTACTGAATGTACATCAAATTTCAGCTTATTTATTCGTGATAAGTAAATCATAACATGAATAGGTATAATCCTTAAAAAATTCAATATTGGATAACAGAGTATAATACTTTTCACCTAAAACTGCCAGCTATCCATATATCGCTCTCATACAAAAATGCCAACGGCACTTATTAATTACAATAAGCAAGTAAAAGTAGCAAAAAAGCAACCAGCAGGGACTACAAAAGTACAAGTCAAATATGGTAAGATAGAAAAAAACACGGAGGTGGATTTCTATGATTTTTCCGGAAAAATTACAGCTACTAAGAAAAAGCAAAGGCATAACGCAGGAGGAACTAGCTGAAAAAGTTTCCGTATCCCGTCAAGCCATAACAAAATGGGAAAGCGGCCAGGCATATCCTGACATTTCCAATCTCATCAGTATATCAGAATTTTTTAAAGTTACGATTGACCATTTGGTAAAAGATAATGATTCCTGCATTACTTCTATCGTCAAGGAAGATTCCTGCGACAGTAATGAATTAATTGATTTTCTTATTAAGGCAAAATGTAATACTTATGCTGCGAAAGGAAGAGAATGTGCCTCTTCAAGGCCAAGCTCCCATGATTTACGTTATGAAGAAGGCGTCTTCTTGTATTTAGACACGTATATCGGCGGTGAGTGTTTTTCCGGAGAAGAAGCCGTGTGGAAAAACAGCATTCCAATCTATGCAATGAATTACTCCGGTCGGGTAATAAGCAGTAATTTTAACAGCGACTTTTTAAAGGCGGTCTTATTAGCGGTACCCCGGGATAAACCCTTCCGCGGTCCTGACTTCTATCAAGAGCATGATTATCTTTATAAATGCAAGGTATGCGGAGATTTCAAATGGTATCAGGGATACGAAGAAATATACTATAAGAATTTACAGGTTTATGAGTGTTATTTTCATGGAGGAATCGTAAAGTGAGATAATCAGCACAATGCCTGTATTTACAATTTATCACTATGGCTGCCCTCATAAGTATCGAACCATGTATTAGAATGAGAACAGTCTATACCTATATCCAATTTGGCATAATCCTTATTTTCCTTCCGGTTCATGGCAATTCCCTTTCCTATATCTCATATAATATTAATATCAACATCCGGAAAGGAAGTAAAAACATGCCCCCATTCCCACCTACCGATAGATCGCCAACCTCACCTATTGATAGACCCCAAAGACCCCCATCCCCGCCTACTGGCAGGCCGCCATCTCCACCTACCGGCAGGCCGCCATCTCCACCTACCGGCAGGCCGCCATCTCCACCTACTGGCAGGCCGCCATCTCCACCTACCGGCAGGCCTCCATCTCCACCTACCGGCAGGCCTCCATCTCCACCTACTGGCAGGCCTCCATCTCCACCTACTGGCAGGCCACCATCTCCACCTACTGGCAGGCCGCCATCTCCACCTACTGGAAGGCCACCATCTCCACCTACTGGAAGGCCACCTGGAGGAGGCGGTCCGGTACCTATGGGACCTCCACCATCCAGCGTTCCCCGAAGGCCTGGCCCTCCAAGCCCTGGAGTCAGATTTGTCAATCCTGGTTCCATGAGAAATTGCATTGGACGTTTTACTTATGTATGGTTAAGCAACGGATTAGAGTTTTGGTTTTTCCCAGTTCAGATCTGGGCAAATACCGTCGCAGGATTCCGTTGGGACCGAAGATTTGGTTGGTCATATACCGGAATATCACTAAACCGAATCGATATGTTTTCTTGCACCTGACGGCCATTTCTTCACAATTCAAAAAGCGATCCTTTATGGATCGTTTTTTGTTTACATTACCATTTTCTTTTAGGATTTCTGGGGAACCAGCCCTTTTCCACCCTCTCTTTCTGCTCTTTAAGCTCCTTTATACTCCATAAAAGCGAGAAGCCCAAAACTGCCAAAAGTGCGGATAATACTACCTTAGCGCATGCAAGAGAGAAACCGATACACAAGATTCCCCCTATCAGAAAAAGCGGCCAGATTCTGCTGCTAAAGTAATATTCTGCCTTGATAACAACAGGATGTAATAATCCGATGATAAGAAATGTTCCGATACCGATAAGAATTCCATTATAATTCATATTTGTCACCAACCTATCCCTTTGTAGTCGTTTCTGTTCTGCCTGCCTGACGCGTTTTAATAACAAAGATAAAAACATAATTGTGCAGAATAAAGGCTGCGATAAGAAGCAGACGTACAGCCATATTTCCGATCAATAGAAAGGAGATAAACATCATCAATCCTGCGGCAGTCTGAATGATAAGCTTCTGCTTTCTTGTCATTGACCGGTCATATTCATACCCTTTCACGTATTTTGCATACAGACCTGTGCCTCTGAACCAGCAATTGAGCTTTTCAGAGCTTTTTGTAAAACAGAGCAAGGCCAGCAGGAAGAACGGTGTGGCAGGCAGGCCAGGTACCACCGTTCCCATAACTCCCAGGGCCATGGCAGCGATTCCAATAGAAGCATATATTACTTTTTTTAACAAGCAAGACCCTCCTGTTCATTCCCCGCTGAAGCTTCCTGCAGTCCGGATATGTTTATCATGATCTATATAATAGTATTGGAGCTATGAGTTGATTATTCGTGCCGCCGCATCGGTATCTGGCAATATGCATTGTCGTAGGTATCTCCCGTTTTTCATGTTTTTACAACTTAAAAATCGCCAAAAGCATCACAAGACTCCATTCTGATGCTTTTGGCGCTTCAAGTTATCTCTACATTTTAAAGCAGGCTTATAGCAAAGCCGCTGTTATAATTGACATTTTATAAACCTCATCAGCATTGCATCCTCTTGAGAGATCATTGATCGGAGCATTGAGACCCTGCAGAATGGGGCCGAAAGCTTCAAAGCCTCCTAAGCGCTGCGCAATTTTATAGCCGATATTGCCGGCATCAATATCCGGGAAAATGAATGTGTTGGCATGTCCGGCTACATGAGAGTCCGGGGCCTTTACCTTCGCTACTGTGGGAGAAAAAGCGGCATCAAACTGCAGCTCACCATCTACCGGAAAGTCTAAATTCATTGCCTTCAATTTCTCAGCCGCATTGTGCATTTTATCAACGGATTCGCCTTTTCCGGAACCAAGCGTACTGTAGGAAAGCAGTGCGACATTGGGATTAATGGAGAAAGTACCGGCTGTTCTGGCTGTCTCCAATACAATTTCTACCAGCTCGTTTTCATCGGGATCAACATTAATGGCGCAATCAGCCATCGCATACATTTCACTGCCGCTTTCTGTCTGCCGGTATAGAATAAAGCAGCTGGAAACAATTTTGCTGCCAGGTCTGGCTTTAATCAGCTGCAAAGCCGGTCTTACCGTATCAGCAGTCGAATAGGTTGCTCCGCCTAACAAACAGTCTGCTTTTCTCATTTTGACCAACATGGTTCCGAAATAATTGGATTTTTCAAGTGCTGCCCGGCAGGCTGCTTCATCCATCTTACCCTTTCTCAATTCTACCATTTTGGCTACCATTTCTTCTAATCCTTCATAATTAAGTGGATCAATTTTTTCAATGCCATCGACGGGCCAGCCAAATTCTTTTGCCAGCTGCGTCTATTTTACCAGGATTGCCAAGAAGGACCGGCGTAAGAACACCTTCATTGTAAAGGCGGCTGGCTGCTTCCAGGATTCTTGGATCAGTGCCTTCGGTAAATACGATTTTTCTTTTTTGAACTTTCAATGCGGCAACCATATTTTCGAACATATTCATTTCCTCCTCTGGTTATTTGATACTTATTTTATCAAGTATAAACCAAATCACATGAATAAATCAATAACGTTTCCCTAACTGCCCAAAACTTATCAATATAATCTCTCATACCGTTGGTTTCATTTGCCTTCCTTTGGAATGCTTACTGTAAAACAACTGCCCTGCTCTTTTACGCTCTCCGCCGTCACAGTTCCATCATGGGCGGCGACAATGGACTTAACAATAGCAAGACCGATTCCGGCGCCTCCGAATTTCCGGTTCCTGGATTTGTCGGTTCTGTAAAAGCGCTCAAAGATTAACGGCAACTCCGCTTCAGGAATTCCAATTCCCGTGTCCTTTACCTTAACAATCCCCCACCGGTCCGTTTCATATACTTTAATCTCTATAGCTCCGCCCTCCGGCGTGTATTTGACGGCATTGGAAAGCAGATTGGCCACGACCTGGCTGAATCTGTTTTTATCCGCTTCAGCAAAGACCGGACTGCCCTCTATGGAAAGAGATAAGTTCTTCTTGCTGATTTCTCCCTCCATCGTATCTGACACCGTTTGTACAATCTCCAGCAAATCGATCCGGGTTTTATTTAAGACCAGGTTTTCACTCTCTATCTTCGCCAGCTGCCCCAAATCCTCAACCAGCGTTCCAAGACGCATTACCTCCTCATGGCAGCTTTTCAGCCGTTCAGGGGTTGCATCCCATAAACCTTCGATCATGGCTTCCAAATGGGAACTCAAGGCAGTCAGCGGTGTACGCAGTTCATGAGCCACATCTGCAGTCATCTGTTTGCGCAGTCCTTCCTGTGTTTTAAGGGCATCGGAGAGATGATTGATTGCGTCTGCAAGATCATCAAGCTCCCGTATCCTTGTACCTGGCTCGAACCGGATGTCATAGTTGCCTTTAGATATTTGTTTGGCAATATAAGCCGTTTTTTGTGACTGGACGGGATATTCTTCGGGCAAGGAGACACCCTACCACCACTGAGCAGGCGCTGGACAAGATTCCTATGACAAGAAGGACTGTATTCATGACATTGATAAAATTGAAATCAGCCTCATTCATAAAGAACGGACCGTAATACTTAATAGAGACTGCTCCCACCTTTTTCCCATTCTGATCAATTTCAAAGGTGTGGTCCACAAAGCCGCCCTCAGTGCCCCTCTCTTCCATACGCGCTGATATCTCATTCATAATCTGACCGCATAGGCTCATGTCATGGTTTTCCGCATCCCATACCATGTTTCCTCCTGCGTCGTACAGTTTCACGATATACCCGTCATACAAGGCATTCATGCCGATGGCATGAACGTAGTCAAGCTTCCAGTTCCGTTTTGAATCCATCGTACTGCCTGCTTAAATCATCTACAATATTTTCCCTGCGCTCCCGCCCAAGTTCCGTGATATACTTCTCAAACTCCCGGTTAATAACCCAGTTGGAAAGAAGGCCAATCAGTCCAATAGTGACCAGAAGCGTCAGCAAAATAGAAAGAGACAGCTGTTTTCTTAGGCTCTTCAATCTCCATCCCCTCCGAATTTATATCCCAGCCCCGGGATCGTCCGCACATACACCGGGTTTTTGGGATCGTCCTCAACCTTTTTTCTAATG